>NZ_JBFANM010000018.1:0-186117 GCF_040674815.1 Nonomuraea sp. NPDC049709 | reverse complement strand
CCGGTGGGGACCGGATCGCGGGCCGTCTTCGTACGGGTCTTCCGTTAACGTGGCCTGTATGAGCAACGGTTTTGAGACCCTGGCCATCCACGCAGGTCAGGAGCCCGACCCGCTGACCGGCGCGGTCGTGCCGCCGATCTACGCCACGTCCACGTACAAGCAGGACGGCGTGGGCGGCCTGCGGTCCGGATATGAGTACAGCCGCTCGGCCAACCCCACCAGGACCGCGCTCGAAACCGCGCTGGCCGCCGTGGAGGGCGGGGCGCGGGGGCTGGCGTTCGCGTCGGGGCTGGCCGCCGAGGACACCCTGCTGCGTACGGTGTGCAAGCCGCAGGACCACGTGATCATCCCGAACGACGCCTACGGCGGCACCTACCGGCTGTTCGCCAAGGTGCACCAGCGGTGGGACCTGCACTACGACCCCGTGCCGCTGCACGACCTCGACGCCGTGGCCGCGGCGATGACGCAGAAGACCAAGGTGGTCTGGGTCGAGACGCCCACCAACCCGCTGCTCGGCATCGCCGACATCGCCGCCCTGGCCCAGCTCGCCCACGACAACGGGTCGCTGCTGGTGGTGGACAACACGTTCGCCTCGCCCTACCTGCAGCAGCCCCTCAGCCTGGGGGCGGACGTCGTCGTGCACTCGACCACCAAATACGTGGGCGGGCACTCCGACGTGGTCGGCGGTGCGCTGGTGGCCGGCGACGCCGGGCTGGGCGAGGAGCTGACCTACCACCAGAACGCGATGGGGGCGGTGGCCGGGCCGTTCGACGCGTGGCTGACGCTGCGCGGGCTCAAGACGCTCGGCGTACGCATGGACCGCCACTGCGACAACGCCGAACGCGTCGTGGACCTGCTGCTCGCCCACCCGCGCGTGATCGAGGTGCTCTACCCCGGGCTGGCCGAGCATCCCGGGCACGAGGTGGCGGCCAAGCAGATGCGGCGGTTCGGGGGCATGGTGTCGTTCCGCGTCGCCGGGGGCGAGGCGGAGGCCGTCGCGGTGTGCGACCGGGCCAAGCTGTTCACGCTGGGGGAGTCGCTCGGGGGCGTCGAGTCGCTCATCGAGCACCCGGGCCGGATGACGCACGCCTCGGCGGCCGGGTCGCCGCTGGAGGTGCCGTCCGACCTGGTGCGGCTGTCGGTGGGCATCGAGACCATTGACGACCTGCTCACCGACCTCACCCAGGCGCTCGGCTGACCCCGGGGAGGCCCTGGCCGGCCGATACCTGGTCGGCCGGGGTCGAGCCGACCAGGCATCGGCTCATTCGGGAACCACCATCAGGAACAGGATCACCAGCCAGATCACCGACAGCAGCCCGCTGATGGCGGCGATCCGACCGTTCTGCACCTTCGCATCGTCGTCCGCGCTCTCGCTCGAGAGCGCATGGACGGCGGTGCGCAGGTCGCGGTCGATGATGACGAGCAGCACGGCGGCCACGATGAACAGCGTCATGGACGCCGTCATGTACCACTTGCCGAGCAGCCCGCCGCCCAGTGCCACGCCGAGCACCAGCCCGAACACGAACACACCCAGGCTGCCGAGGCTGTAGATCCTCGTCGTACGCTGGATGAACTGCAGAGCGGGCACGTTCTTGTTGCGGATGACGCGCGGCGCGGCCATCGTCGCGGCGGTGACCGGGCCGATCGTGAAGATCGCGAATCCGATGTGCAGCCAGAGAAGCAGGGACGACATGCCGGAGAGACTAGTCCCCAGCGATCTCGCTGGGGGACTCGACACTCTCTTTGCTCTCTGCGGAGCAGCGCATGCACAGCTCCGTGGCCGCCACCGCGACGACCATCAGCATTATGAGGAGAACCGTGGCAATCATGGGTGCCCCTCCTTCCCCGTCTAGGACGTAAATATCGTCCGTAATGACTAGACGGCTGTGCAACGGAATAAGTTCGCCGCGGGTATGGTTGCTTGTCGTCGCTTTTTCCTTACCGATTGGGCACAAGGGGGTGCCGTCCGTGGCCATCAGGCACGTCGAGCCGTACACCGACGAGTGGCTGCAGCAGCCGTACAGCTACGTGCAGCAAGTCGTCGACCTGCTCGGACCCGAGGTCGTGGACTGGTGGGAGGGTCCGTGCGACCCCCGTGACGCCACTCTCAAGCTCTCCGACGGCACCGCGCTGGTGTGGGACGAGGAGAGCGGCTGGCGCCTGGGTGCCTTCGTCTCGGGCGGGCGCGGCCGGCACACGGAGCTGTCGGGCGTCCGCTACCTGGGCCACGGCCTGCTGCCGAAGCCGGAGCGCGTGCCGTCGGCGCTGAGCGACGCGAGGGCGGGCGTGGGCGCGAGCTCGGCCTGGCGCCCCTGCTACCGCTCCCACCGCAACTGCCGTGACGGCTTCGACGTCGCCCTCGACTTCTACTCCCGCCTTATAGAGGCCTGAACCGGGACAACCGTCTCGAATCCCCGGCCAACCGCATGGGCCTCCGCCGATGACGCGCTCCGCGCGAGACCGGCTCCGGGCGCCTCTTCCGGGGGAGCCGAACCCCCTTGCCGTGGTTCTCCCGACCCCGGACCCCCGAGCCTGGGCCGGGGGCCGCATGATTTTCGGCGCCGCGCGGGAAGCGCCTGGACATTCTGCGGTACAAGGCGGGACCGCATCTGGCTGAGACGGCCCGAAGACCGGGGACCAGGAGGGCGATCAACCCGTCCCGACCGACGCGCGATGAGGAAGCTGTGCGGCCACCGCAGGGTCAGTGGAGCACCAGCATGATGTGCTCGTCCTCGCCGTGCTTGATCGTCCCCGACCGCTCGAACCCGTGCTTCTCCAGGAGCCGTACGGACGCGGTGTTCGCGTGGAAGGGATCGGCGTACAGCGGCCGGGTCTGCTCCTTGCCGAGGAAGAGCTCCATCGCCCGGGTGCCGATGCCCCGGCCCCAGAACGCCCGCCCGAACCAGTAGCCGATGAAGCGCCGATCTTCCTCCCACCAGGCCACCAGGTTGCCCGCCAGGGCGCCGTCCACCACGACGGCCTGCACGAAGACGGTCGGGTCGCCGAGGACGCGGGTCTTCCAGTGGCGCATGAACGCCTCCCGCTCCCGGGGAGCGAACCTCGACCGGCGCACCGCCTCCGGGTCGTGCTCCTGCTCCAGGAACACATCGAGGTCGGCCTCCACGACATCCCGCAACCGCACGTCATCGCTCATGCCGAGAGAGTCTGGCAGGTGGCACCGACAATTCGTCCGCGGAAGCGGTCAGCCGCTGCCGCGCCCCAGCGGGCGAACGCCACGTTCTTCTCCTCCCGCAGCACCCGCCCGTGATCCGCGCCTCCGTACGCCGCCCGTTCGCCCAGTCGACCTGGCTTGGTCAGCGCCGTCCGCAGCAGATCCTCGGCCGCGTGCTGGTCGTCGGCCAGCACGTGGACGGAGCAGAGCCCAGGGATCCATGGCGTCATCGGGAGCGGCGCAGGCGGAGGAAGTCGCTGACGACGTACTCGCCCAGCCGGTCCGCGCTCGGGGAGAAGACGCGCCCGCCGTTCCTGCGGGCCACCTCGTCCACGAACTCCTTCAGCCGGTCGTCGGCCGCCAGCATGAAGATGTTGATCGTGGCGCGGCGGCGGGTCATCTTGTCCACCTCGGCCAGCGTGAGCTCCAGAGTCTCGTGGGAGGGCGGCCACTCGAACGCCGACTGCCCGTTGCGCATCAGGTGCGCCGTGGGCTCGCCGTCCGTGACCACCAGCACCACCGGTTCGAAGTCGGGGTGGCGGTCGAGGTGGCGGCCGGCGATCAGGAGGGCGTGGTGCAGGTTGGTGCCCTGGACCATGTCCCAGTCGAGGCCCGCCAGCTCGTCCGGCTGCAGCACCCTGGCGTAGTTGGAGAAGCCGATGATCTGCACGGCGTCCTGCGGGAACTTCGAGGCCACCAGAGCCTGCAGGGCCAGGGCCGTCTGCTTGGCGGCGGCCCAGGTGCCGCGCAGGGCCATCGAGTACGACAGGTCCACCAGGAGGCAGACGGCCGCGGCGCTGCGCCGCTCGGTCTCGGCCACCTCGAAGTCGTCCACCGAGAGCCGCACCCCGACCCGGTCGCCGAGCGCGACGCCGCCGCTGCGCACGCCGTTGACCAGCGTGCGCACGACGTCGATCGGCTGCTCGTCGCCGAAGCGCCAGGGCCGCGACGAGCCCGTCAGCTCGCCGGCCGAGCCCGCGTCGTGCTGCTCGTGGTCGCCGCGGCGGCCCGCGTCGAGCGAGGAGAAGACCCGGCGCAGCGCGGTCTCGCCCAGGCGGCGTACGGCCTTGGGGGTGAGCTCCAGCTTGCCGCGGCGGCGCAGGAGATAGCCCTGCTCCTCCAGCTCCCGCTCGATCCGCTTGAGCGCCTCCAGGTCGTCGACCGCCGAGCGGCCGAGCGCACGGCGTACGGCGGCCTCGTCGATGTCGTCGAGCCGCGCGCCCGGGTAGTCCTGGCGCAGGGCGGTCTCCAGCTGGGTCAGGTCGGCCAGCTCCTCCAGCGCCGTCACCGCGTCGCCCATGCCCAGCGGCTCCTCACCGGTGAGGCGTTCGGGGGCGTTCCAGGCCAGGTCGGGACGGCGGGCGTAGAGGGCCTCGCCCAGGCGGCGCATCTGGTCGGACAGGCCGGCCTGGTCGAGCGTCTGGTTCATGAGGTTGGACAGCTCTTCGCGCTGGCGCGGGGTCATCGAGGCGAGCATGCGCTGCGTGGCGGCGGCTCGGCGGGCCAGGATGTCGACGAGCTCGTCCAGGTTGCGGGGCTTCTCAGGAAACAGATCGCCATATTTCGCCATGAAGGCGTCAAAGTCCGCCTGGGTGTGCTCGCCTCGGGAGTCCTTGTCGAGCATCTCGTTCAGGTCCGACATCATCTGGCGGACACGTTCCAGGGCCTCGGGGTCGGGGTTGGCGAGCGCGTCGCGCAGGCCCTTGAACTGGCTGTCCAGGACCTCCCGGCGCAGCAGGTCGCGCAGCTCCTCGAAGGTCTGGCGGGCCGCCGCCGAGCGCCAGTCGTACGTGCTCAGCTCCTGGATCGCGCTGGCGGTGTCCTCCGGCAGGCCGTCGAGCCCCGCCTCCCGCAGCCGCGCGTCGTCCGACGGGTCGGGGAACAGCTCGGCCCGCTCCTGCCCGATCGCCTTGTCCAGCAGCGCCCTGGCCCGCTCCAGCGTGCCGTCCAGGCGGCCGCGCTCGCGCAGGTCACGGCGGCGCCTGCGCACCTCCCTGAGCATGTCGTCGAGCCCGCGGCGCTCCTGCGCGCCGGGCAGGCCGCGCTTGAGCAGGTCACGCAGGGCGTGGACCGGCGTCGAGCCCGACAGGATGGCATCGCCCATCTCGTCGAGCGCCGCGCGTACGTCATAGGGAGGGGCCAAGGGGTCGGGGCCGTCGTGGAATTCGCCGTAGCGGAAGGCCATCACGAAACCACGCTAACCCGAGAAATGCCTTCATGTGTGGACATGGAATTTCAGGCGTCGCCGAAGACCTCCCACACCTCGTCCAGGGAGTCCACGCCCGGCGTGTAGTCGATCTTCACGAGGACGGGGTGCCGGGTGCCCTTGAGCGCCTTCGTCAGGTCCGTCCACGTGCACTGCTTCTTGCCGAGACCGTTGCGGTCCGCGTTCACCGGCCGGCCCGTCAGCCAGCCGTCGCCGCACCGGGCGGTGGTGCGGTGGAAGACCGTCGAGTACGAGTAGCCCAGCTTGATCTTCTTTCCGCCGGTCGCGAACACGACGGTCGTGTCGTTGACGCGCTTCAGCGTGCCCGTGGCCGAGCGCCGGCCGGGCCAGTTGGCGACCAGGATCTCGTTGACCCTGGTGGCCTTGCCGCCCCGGTGTTCGACGCGCACCGGCACGGGCCCGCGCCCGAGCGACTCGCGCAGGTGGGCGGGTGCGCAGGCCGTGCGGCCCAGGCCCTTGGCGTCGAGGGCGACCTGGCCCTCGGTCTCCTTCAGGCCGCACGCGACCGTGACCCGCGCGTACGCGGCCCCGGTGTAGTCGAGCCGCAGCTCCTTGGCCCCGGACAGGGTCTTGAGCCGGTGGAGCACGTTGCCCTGCCGCATGACGCGGGTGGCCGTCTTCGGCACGATCCGGAGGTGACCCTTGCCGTCGGACCAGGCGTACCCGTACGCGGAACTGGCGGCCTGGGCGGGGGCGGTGAAGGCGCTCAGGGCGAGGGCGGCGACGGTGGCACAGACTAGCGGGCGCATGGGCGGTCTCCCCCGACGGAGTGATGAACTACTCACTATGACGCGGGAGACCGCCGACATGTTCACGTCCGGTAGACGGTCACTCCATCAAGGTCTTCCTTGGACAGCCGCCGCATGAGGTAAAGACCCTCCAGCGCGAACTCCAGAGCGGCGGCGGCGTGCCCCGGCGACTCCTCGCCCGCGCCCATGCCCAGCCGCGACATGACCTTGGCCAGGCCCGTGACGGGACCGATGCGGTGCAGCAGCTCCCCTGCGGGCACCAGATCGCCGGACTCCACCTGGTTGCCCTCGGCGAACTTGTCGGTCACCGGAGACAGGTCCATGCCGCCCAACCGGCTCCTGAACGTCTCCGCCGTCGCCCGCCGCAGCAGGTGGGCGAGGATGTCGGTCTCCCGGCCCTCCTCGCTGACCTCGAACTCCACCTTTCCCCGCAGGCTGTGCACGACGCAGGCCAGGTCCACCACGCGTGCCACCGCCTGCTCCTCGCCCGTGATCGCCGCCCGGCGCACGGCGGAGGCGGCGGCGGTCTCGGCCGCCGCGATCGAGAAGCGCGCCGACACGCCGGAACGGGCGTCCACGGCGGTCGACTCGCGGACCAGCCGGGTGAAGCGGGCGATCACCTCGATCAGGTGCTCGGGGACGTCGGCCCCGATGTCCGGCACGGACTCCTGGCGGATGAGCGTGAGCTCGTCCTCGACGGTCTGTGGGTAGTGGGTGCGGATCTCGGCGCCGAAGCGGTCCTTCAGCGGCGTGATGATCCGGCCCCTGTTGGTGTAGTCCTCGGGGTTGGCGCTGGCGATGAGCAGGATGTCGAGCGGCAGCCGCAGGTTGTAGCCGCGCACCTGGATGTCGCGCTCCTCCAGCACGTTGAGCAGCGACACCTGGATCCGCTCGGCCAGGTCGGGCAGCTCGTTGACGGAGAAGACGCCGCGGTTGGTGCGCGGGACCAGGCCGTAGTGGACCGTCTCGGGGTCGCCCAGCGTGCGCCCTTCGGCGATCTTGATGGGGTCGACGTCGCCGATCAGGTCGCCCACGGAGGTGTCGGGCGTGGCCAGCTTCTCGCCGTAGCGCGAGTCGCGGTGCTTCCACGCCACCGGCAGCTCGTCGCCCAGCTCCCGCGCCAGGGTCTGGCAGCGCGTGCACGCCGGCGCGTACGGATGGTCGTTGATCTCGCAGCCCTCGACCACCGGCGTCCATTCGTCGAGCAGGCCGGTGACCGTGCGGATGAGCCGGGTCTTGCCCTGGCCGCGCTCGCCGAGGAGGACCAGGTCGTGCCCGGCGAGCAGGGCCCGCTCCAGGTGTGGCAGGACGGTGTCGTCGAAGCCGACGATGCCGGGGAAGCGGGGCTCGCCCGACCGCAGCCTGGCCAGCAGGTTTTCCCGGACCTCGGCTTTGACGGTGCGATGAACGTGGCCGCTCTCTCGCAACTCGCGGAGAATACGTGGCTGATGCACGGGAACGAGACTACGTCCCCTGCGAGGAATGTGGCAGAGACTTTCGCATCTGGCGGAGATTTCGGATCTTGACTATTGCGTGACGGTTCGTGCGCGTGCTTGTCCCTTTAGTGGGGAGAATCGGGCCTAGGGAACTTGGACATGTCGAGGGAGGCGAGATCCGTGGCCGTGTTGACAAGCCGCTTCGCCGACGGCCTCGCCGTGGGTTCCGACCTGGTGGAGGCCGCGGAGAACGCCGTCGGCCAGGCACTGTCGAGGCTCAGCGGCCAAGCCGACTTGGTCTGCTTCTTCATCTGCGGGGACGATCCCGAGGACGTCGCGCGAGCCGGTGAGGCCGCGATGAAACTCGCGCCCGAGGCACACGTGATCGGATGCAGCGCCACCGGAGTGATCGGCGACGGGCAGGGAGTGGAGCTGACGCCCGCCGTGAGCGCCTGGGCGGCGACCCTGGACGGGGCGCGGCTGACCACGTTCGCGCTGGAGACGCTGACGGCCGAGGACAGGTTCGTGGTGGTCGGGCTGCCCGAGCGGGGCGGGGACGACCATGTGGCGATCCTGCTGGCCGATCCGTACACCTTCCCGACCGACGCCTTCGTCGAGCGCTCGGTCGACGTGCTGGGCGACCTGCCGCTGATCGGCGGGCTGGCCAACGGGCTGCAGGGGCGGGGCTCCGTACGGCTGTTCGCCGACGGCGAGATCTACACCGAGGGCGCGATCGGCGTGCTGCTCAGCGGGCCGATCAAGATCAGCACCGTGGTCAGCCAGGGCTGCCGCCCGATCGGCCCGAGCATGGTGGTCACCGCGTCGGAGGACAACCTGCTGCTGGAGCTGGCCGGCCAGCCGGCGCTGGCCCGGCTGGAGGACATCGTCAGCGACCTGGACGAGGACGACCGCGAGCTGGTCGCCTCGGGCCTGCAGATCGGGCTGGCCATGGACGAGTACGCCGAGCGCCACGAACGCGGCGACTTCCTCATCCGCGGCGTCATCGGCATCGACCCCGAACGCGAGGCCGTGGCCATCGGCGACATCGTGGAGGTCGGCAGGACCGTACGCTTCCAGGTGCGCGACGCCGCCACCGCCGACGAGGACCTGTACGACCTGCTCGACGCCCACCGCGAGGAGCTGGGCAAGGTGGACGGGGCCCTGCTGTTCTCCTGCAACGGGCGGGGCTCGGCCATGTTCGGCACCGCCGACCACGACCCGGTAGCCCTGCGCGACACGCTGGGGCCCATCGGCGTGGCGGGCTTCTTCGCGGCCGGTGAGGTCGGCCCCGTCGCGGGGCACAACCACGTGCACGGGTTCACGGCCTCCGTCCTGGTCTTCTCCAGCGCCACCGCCGGCCCATGACCCCGTGCGGTACGGCGGGCCGCCCGTGATCCTGGCGATCGACGTCGGCGGCACCAAGATGGCCGCCGGCCTGGTCGGCCGCGACGGCACGGTGGCCCGGTCCAGGCGGGTCGCGACCCCGCAGGGCGCGGACGCCGAGACTCTCTGGCGGACCCTCACGGACCTCGTCGAGCCCCTGGCGCAGGGCGCCGAGGGGGTGGGGGTGGGCTGCGGCGGACCCATGACCTGGCCGGAAGGGGAGGTCTCGCCGCTGAACATCCCGGGCTGGCGCGACTTCCCGCTGCGCGCCCGGCTGGCGGCGCTGTTCCCCGGTTTACCGGTACGCCTCCACAACGACGCGATCTGCCTGGCCGTGGCCGAGCACTGGAAGGGCGCCGGGCAGGGCAGCGGCGACATGCTCGGCATGGTGGTGTCCACGGGCGTGGGCGGCGGGCTGATCCTGAACGGGCGGCTGGTCAACGGCAGGACGGGCAACGCCGGGCACATCGGGCACGTGGTGGTCGAGCCGGAGGGCGGGCCCCGCTGCGGCTGCGGCGGCCACGGCTGCCTGGAGGCCGTCGCCAGAGGCCCGGCCCTGGCCGCCTGGGCCCTGGACCAGGGCTGGGTGCCCGGCGGCGGCGCCGCCGCGACCCGTGCTCCCGGCGGCGGCGAGACGGTCCACCCCCCTGGGACCGTGAGCGGGCCCGCGAGGGCCGGTGAGGCCGTGGGTGCCGTGACGGGTGACGCGGCGTACCGGGAGGACCGCGGGGTGACGGCGCGGGGGCTGGCGGCGGACGCGCTGGCCGGGGACCCGGTCGCGGTGCGGGCGATGCGCCGGGCCGGGCGGGCCCTGGGCGTCGCGATCGCCTCCGCCACCCACCTGTGCGACCTGGACCTGGTCACCATCGGCGGTGGGCTCTCCCAGGCCGGGGAGCCGCTGTTCGGGCCGCTGGAGGAGGCGCTGCGGGAGCACGCCCGGATGGGGTTCGCCCGCCGCGTCAAGGTCATGCCCGCCGCCCTCGGCCAGGAGGCGGGCCTGGTCGGCGCCGCCGCCCTGCTCCTGGCCGGGGACCGCTACTGGGACGACTGCCGGGACGACGCACCGCGCATATGACGGGGCACATGGCAGGGCACATGGCAGGGCACATGACGGGGCACATGACAGGCCCGGCGGCCCCCGCTGCTCGGGAGGGACCGCCGGGCCCGGGGAACGGCGCGTCAGCCGTTCTGTGTGTTCAGGCTCGGCCCCTGCTCCTCCGTACCGGAGTCGAGGCCGGGCCCGTCGTCCTTCCGCTCGGTGGTGCCACCGGACCCGGGAGGAGGCACCGGCAGCGTGGTGGCCTCGCACGGCGCGACCGTACCCTTGACCACCTCCAGCGCCGTCGCGAACGGCGGCTGGTCGTCACCCTCCTTGCTCTTCGAGACGGCAAGGACCAGCGTCGAGCCGGCCGGCACCTGCCCCTTCTCGATCGTGAAGGCGATCCCGTCGCCGTCCTTGCCGATGCTCGTCGCGAACTGCCCCTGACCGCCCCCACGCTCCCCGCGCGGCTGCTTGCAGGTCTGCCCCTCAGGCAGGTAGTCCACCACCGCCCGCACCCCGGCGTCGGCCAGCTCGGCCTCCAGCCCGTCGGGGTCGCTGAACGAGTGGATCCGCACGCTGACCCCGCCGTCGGAGCCCGTGGTCACCGCGTACGCCGGGCTGCTGGTGAGCCCGGTCAGCACCGCCACCGCCGTGGCGGCCGCCGCGACCCCCGCCACCGCGGCGGACAGCCCCACGAGGCGCCGCCGGGAGCGCCGAACCGGTGTCACAGTGGTCATCCTGTCCTCCGCCGTCCTCGTCGTGATCTCATCCTTGAGTGCACTGAGAAGGCGATCTTCGAAGTTGCTCATGTCTGTCCTTCCAGGTACACGGCCGATGGCGAAGCGACGCTCTCAAGGGCACGTCTGGCCCGGTGCAATCTGACCCGTGCGGTCACCTGCCTGATGCCCAGGGCCGCGGCGGCCTCCGTGACGGTGAGCTGGTCGATCGCGACGAGCTCCAGCACCGCGCGCTCGCCCTCCGGCAGGCCCTCCATGGCCTCCAGAGCGCTGCGCATCCGGCGCTCGGCGTCGATCCGCTCCTCCATCCGGGCGAGATCGTCGTCGTCCATCAGCCGGCGGCCGGCGACGCGGCCGGCCGCCCGCGCCTCCCGTGCCGCCTTGCGATACTGGGCCGACACGACGTTGCGCGCGACGCCGTACAGCCACGCGATCTCGCTGCCCCGTCCGGGCACGTACGTGTCCGCGGAGTCGAGCACCGCCAGGAAGATGTCCGCCGTCAGATCCGCGGCCAGGTGAGGATCGCTCACCCGGCGGACCACGAACCTCATGACGGCATCGACGTGGCGGCGATAGAAGGCCTCAAAGGCCGCGGGGTCCTCATGGAGGCGCACTGGCCTCGCTCCCTTCGTCGTTCGCCCTTACACCTGTTCTTGGACCGAGCGACGAAAAGCGTTTCCGTGCGGGTCAGGCGGGTCGCCTGGGCTGGAAGAGCCAGGCGTCGAAGAGCCCGTTGAGGTCCTTGCCGGACAACCGCTCGGCGAGGTCGACGAACTGCTCCGTCGTGACGTGACCGTAGCGGTGCTCGGCGGCCCACGTCTTGAGCAGGGTGAAGAACGTGGCGTCGCCGATGGCCTTGCGCAGGGCGTGCAGGGTCATGCCGCCGCGCGTGTAGACCGACTGGTTGAACAGGTCGTCGGGCTTGGCGCGCCCCGGGGGATATTTCCACATCGGGTCGTCGGCGGGGCGCTGGTGGAAGTCCGTGAAGAACGACTCCGCGGTCTTCTTGCCCTTGTGCTCGGACCACAGCCATTCGGCGTAGGTGGCGAAGCCCTCGTTGAGCCAGAGGTCCTTCCACCGCCGGATGGTCAGGCTGTTGCCGAACCACTGGTGCGCCAGCTCGTGCGCGATGATCGTCTCGCCGGGGTCGAAGCCGCCGTAAAGGGGCTTGGTCTGGTTTTCCAGCGCGTAGCCGGCCGAATAGTCGTCCACCACGCCGCCCGTCGAGGAGAACGGGTAGGGGCCGAAGACCGTGGACCAGTAGTCGGTGATCTCGGCCGAGGCGGTGTAGAGGCCGTTGAGCGAGGCCTTGAACTTGGGGTCGGCGGCGGCCAGGTTGGCGATGCCGGCCGCCGTGTTGCCCCGGCGCAGCTCGAACTTGCCCAGCGTGGCCGTGGCGAGGTAGGTCGCCATCGGGTGACGCTCGCGCCACCGGTAGGTGGTCTTGCCGCCGGCGGTGGTGGGCTGCCCGGCGAGCTCGCCGTTGGCCAGGGCGGTCACGCCGGCGGGCACGGTGATCGCGAAGTCGAACGTGGCCTTGTCGGAGGGGTGGTCGTTGTTGGGGAACCAGGTCTTGGAGCCGTTGGGCTCGGAGGCCACGAAGGCGCCGTCGGAGGTGGGGATGAAGCCGTAGGTGCCCAGGTTGGCGTTGTTCGTGGCCGGCTTGGGCAGGCCGGAGTAGGTCACCTTGACGGTGAAGGGGGTGTTGCCGTCGATCGCCTGTGGCGGACGCACGGTCAGCTCGTCGCCCTTCCGGGTGAACGTGGCGGGGGCGCCGTCGACGGAGACCTCGCGCACGGTGAGCCCGGCGAGGTCGAGGTTGAAGCTGGTCAGCTCCTGGGTGGCGCCGGCGTGGATGGTGGTCACGCCCTCCAGCCGCTTGGTGGTGGGGGTGTAGTCGATGGCCAGGTCGTAGTGGGAGACGTCGTAGCCGCCGTTGCCGTCGGTCGGGAAGTCGGGGTCGCCGATGCCGGGAGCGCCCGCGCGGTGGTCGGCGGGCAGGTGGTGCCCGGTGGGCGGCGGCTCGTCGGCGGGAGAGCAGGCGAGCACGCTGATGAGCGTCGCGAGCATGGCCACCCCGCGTCTGTCGAAACGCATCGGCGAACGAGCCCCCTTCAGATCGTGACCAGAATATTACGCTGGGTCAGGCGTTCACGACGACCGTCCTGGCGGCCTTGTCGTGCAGGGCCTGTTTACGGGGGTCGAAGAGGATCCAGCCGAGATCCAGCAGGGGTCCGACGCAGCAGAGCCATACGAGCAAGGTCGCCACGGCCTGCCGGACCGCCGCCTGCCCCACGCCTATCCTCCCGCCGTGCTCCTGCACGACACGCATGCCGAACAACTTCTTGCCCAGCGTCTGACCATTCCAGAAGGCGTGCAGGAGCCAGAAGTACAGGAAGGCCACGAGGCTGGCCACGAAGGTGTGCTCCACCGGATAGCGGTCCCAGGCGCCCCTGCTCTCGTCCCAGACGTAGTCCCAGCTCGTCCAGGTGAACGGGGCGGAGGCGATGTTGATGACGAACCAGTCGAGGACGCCGGCGAACAGTCGTCGCCAGCGTCCCGCCAGCCCCGGTGGCGACAATCCCATGATTTCTGGATGACCGCCACAAAGTCGGGACAAACTAAAGGTTGCCCCTGCGTTCCTGCTCGCGCTCGATGGCCTCGAACAGCGCCTTGAAGTTGCCCTTGCCGAATCCGAGCGAGCCGTGCCGCTCGATGAGCTCGAAGAAGACCGTGGGCCTGTCCTGCACCGGCTGGGTGAAGATCTGCAGCAGGTAGCCGTCCTCGTCGCGGTCCACGAGGATCTTGCGCTTCTTCAGCTCCTCGATCGGCGCGCGCACCTGCCCGATGCGCTCGCGCAGCTCGGGGTCGTCATAGTACGAGTCCGGCGTGTCCAGGAACTGGACCCCGGCCGCCCGCATGTGGTCCACCGTGGCCAGGATGTCGTTGGTGGCCAGCGCGATGTGCTGCACGCCCGGGCCGCCGTAGAACTCGAGGTACTCGTCGATCTGCGACTTCTTGCGGCTGACGGCCGGCTCGTTGAGCGGGAACTTGACCTTGCGCGTGCCGTCGGCCACGACCTTGGACATCAGCGCCGAGTACTCGGTGGCGATGTCGTCGCCGACGAACTCCGCCATGTTCGTGAAGCCCATGACGTTGCGGTAGAAGTCCACCCACTCGTCCATCTTGCCGAGCTCGACGTTGCCGACGCAGTGGTCGACGGCCTGGAACAGCCGCCCGTGTTTGGTCGCGGGCGGCGCCACCAGCGGCTCGGCGGGGGCGTAGCCCGGCAGGTAGGGCCCGCCGTAGTTGGACCTGTCGACCAGCGTGTGCCGGGTCTCGCCGTACGTGGCGATGGCGGCCAGCACCACCTTGCCGTGCTCGTCCTCCACCGTGTACGGCTCCACCAGCCCCTTCGCCCCGTGGGCGACCGCGTAGGCGTAGCCCCCCTCCACGTCGGGCACCTCGATGGCCAGGTCCACGACCCCGTCACCGTGCTCGGCCACGTGCCGCGCCAGGTCCGTGCCCGGGCGGATCGAGGCCCGGAACTCGAACGTGGCGCTGCCCGAGGTCAGCACGTACGCGGCCACGTCCGGGCTGCCGTTCTCCGGGCCCCGGTAGGCGACCAGCCGCATCCCGAAGGCGGTCGAGTAGTAGTGAGCAGCCTGCTTGGCGTTGCCCACGGCGAACACCACGGCGTGCATGCCATTGACCGGAAAGACATCACTCATACCGCCAACTCTCGATTTATCTGGACGAGTTGCGCAAGAGTTACCTCAATGAGTGCACAATCTGCCTAGTCGCTTGGCGAATTGTCCGGTAGGTCTGTACACCATGACGATCGACGATCTCGACGCCCGGCTGATCGCCCTCCTGACCGCCGAGCCCCGCCTGGGCGTGCTGGAGTGCTCGCGGCGGCTCGGCGTGGCCCGTGGCACGGTCCAGGCCAGGCTCGACCGGCTCATCGACAGGGGAGTGATCACCGGCTTCGGTCCCGACGTGTCGCCGGAGGCGCTCGGCTACGACGTCACCGCGTTCGTGAGCATGGAGATCAGGCAGGTGGCCGGGCACGATCCGGTGGCCGACCGGCTGGCCCGCATCCCCGAGGTGCTGGAGGTGCACACGATCACCGGGGACAGCGATCTCCTGTGCCGCGTGGTTGCCCGGACCAACGCGGATTTGCAGCGGGTTATCGACTTGATCGTTGATGTTCAGGGCGTACTCAGGACTAATTCGATCATCGCCCTCGACACCCCGGTTCCTTACCGAGTGCTGCCTTTGGTCGCCGATGTTCCGCGTCGAGGCGGGCGCTAGTCGTACTATCGCTAAGGGACGAGGCACCATTGTCGATCGTTTACCCTTGGCATCCGCCCAGCTTGCGGGGGTTGGGCGACGCTTGACGAGGGGGTCGAGGGGTGCGGAGTGGTGGTGGTAACGGGATGCGAAAGCGGCGGATTCTCCGAGTTCTACTGATTTCTATTGGCACGGGAATCCTCGTACTAGCCGGGCTTTTCGCGATTGCTTGGGCGTTGACTCCTATTCCCGACACGACCCAGAAGCAGGCCACCGCGCAGGGCTCGGTGATCTATTACCGCGACGGCAAGACCGTGCTCGCCCGGCAGGGGATCGACCGCCGGAACATCGAGCTCGCCAAGGTGCCCAAGCACGTGCGCGACGCGGTCATCGCCGCCGAGAACCGCTCGTTCTACGAGGACGCCGGCGTCTCGGTCAAGGGCACCGGCCGGGCCGTGTGGTCCACCCTCACCGGGCAGCAGCTCCAGGGCGGCTCCACGATCACCCAGCAGCTCGTGCGCAACTACTACAGCGGGCTGAGCCAGGAACGTTCCGTCACCCGCAAGTTCAAAGAGATCCTCATCGCGATGAAGGTCGACCAGTCCAAGTCGAAGGACTGGGTGCTGGAGCAGTACCTCAACACGATCTACTTCGGCCGGGGCGCCAACGGCGTCCAGTCGGCCGCCCGCGCCTACTTCGGCAAGGACGTCGAGAAGCTGACCGTGGCCGAGGGCGCCTACCTGGCGGCGGTGATCCAGCAGCCGAGCCGCTTCGCCGACCCCAAGGGCTCCGACCTGGTGGCGGCCCAGGAGCGCTGGCAGTCGGTGATCAACGCCATGGGCCAGACGGGCGCGCTGCCGGCCGGGCAGGCGGCCGCCGAGAAGTTCCCCACGCTGAAGGCCCCGAAGAAGCCGTTCGAGCTCAAGGGCCAGGCCCAGTACATGCTGGAGCAGGTCACCGCCGAGCTCAACCGGCGCGGCTACACCGACGAGGACATCAACGGCGGCGGGCTCAAGATCGTCACGACGTTCGACAGGAAGCTCATGCAGGCGGCCGAGCGGGCGGTCGCGGACGTGCTGCCGGACAACACGCCCAAGAAGGTACGCACGGGGCTGGCGGCCGTCGATCCCGCCACGGGCGAGGTCGTGGCCTTCTACGGCGGGCGGCCGTCCCAGTCGAAGTACTACGACAGCGCGTTCTCGGCCAAGGTGATGGCCGGGTCCACGTTCAAGCCGTACACGCTGGCCGCCGCCCTCAACAACGGCTTCGAGCTGTCCACCAGGGTCGACGGCAACTCGCCGCTGCACGTGGCCTCCGCGTCCCAGGCGATCCCCAACGACGGCGACCGCTCGTACGGGCAGATCAACCTGATCAGCGCCACCCAGAACTCCGTCAACACCGCGTTCGTGGACCTCGGCCAGAAGGTCGGCCTGGACAAGGTCGCCGAGACCGCCGAGGCGGCCGGGATCCCGGCCGCCCAGCTCGACCAGCACAAGAGCGCCGCCGCCTTCCCGCTCGGCGTGGCCTCGGTCAGCGCCGTCCAGAACGCCTCCGGCTTCTCCACCTTCGCCAACAAGGGCGTGCACGTGGAGGCCCACGTGGTCAAGTCGGTGACCGACGCGGAAGGCCGCAAGGAGGTCGTCAAGCCGGTCGCGACCAAGGTGGTCAGCGAGCAGGCCGCCGCGGACACCGCGTACGCGATGCAGCAGGTGGTCAAGTACGGCACCGGCACCGCCGCCCGGCTCTACGACCGCCCGGTGGCGGGCAAGACAGGCACCACCGACGACTCCAAGTCGGTCTGGTTCAACGGCTTCACGCCGCAGCTCGCGGTGGCGGTGGACATGTTCCGCGACGACAACGCCACGGTCACCATCCCCGGCTACGGCACGCAGTTCGGCGGCCAGCTGCCCGCGCAGATCTGGCGGGCGTTCATGACCGAGGCGATGGCGGGCAAGCCGGTCGAGGAGTTCCCGGAGCCGTCGGAGTACGGCTGGTCCTCCGACTACTCCGAGCCCGGCCAGGACAGGGACGTGCCCGGTCACGAGTACACGCGGCCGGAGAGCCCGGACGACTGGGACCAGCCGGAGCCCGACTTCAGCGAGCCGCCGTTCACGGACCCGCCCGTCACGGAGGGCCCCGACGACAACGACCGGCCGGACGGGCCGCCGGAGGAGACCGCCCCGCCGCCCACGCAGGTGCCCGACCAGCCGACGGTCCAGCAGGACGGCGACCCGGGCGGCGGCAGGAGCCGCCAGCCCACGGGGCCCACGGGGTGACGGCTCCGCGGGCGGTCAGCCGGCCGGCCCGGCCCGCAACGCCTCGGGCGGTCAGCCGGCCAGTTCGGCCCGCAGCGCCTCGACCGTCGTCACGGGCATCCGGCAGGTGAAGCCCCGGCACACGTAGGCGGCCGGTGCGTCGCCGACCAGCCCGCGGCCCTCCAGCAGCGCCGGGAAGGCCGCCTCCCGCGGGACGAGCGGATCCCCGGTGCCCCGGTCGCCGCCGTCGTCCCGGCCGAGCGCCACGACCAGCCCGGGCGCGTCCGCGAGCAGCGCCTCCCGGTGCAGCGCGGCCGTGCGCGGATCGTCGGCCGGGCCCACGACGGCCACCTCCACGGGCCCGGACAGTGCCGCCCGCGCCACGGCCAGCCCCCACCCCGCGAACCTGGCATGCCCCGTGGCCAGCACCGACACGGTGCCCAGGGCCGCGTGTGCGGCCTCCCGGTGGCGCGTGGAGCCGGTCAGGGCGCCGTAGGAGAGCAGCGCGCCGGCGGCCGCGTACTGGCCGGAGGGGGTGGCGTTGTCCGTGGGGTCCTGCGGGCGCTGGAAGAGCCGCTCGGCGTCGTCGGCGGTGTCGTAGAAGCCACCCGCCCCGTCGGCGAACCGGTCGAGCACGGTGTCCAGCAGCGAGCCCGCCAGCCGGAGCCACCTGGCCTCGCCGGTCACGCCGTACAGGGAGATCAGGCCCTCGGCCAGGTTGGCGTAGTCCTCCAGCACCCCGGCGTTGGTGCCCGCCCGGCCGTCCCTGGAGGTCCGCAGCAGCCTGCCGTCCACCATGTGCGTGCCGGCGAGCAGCTCCGCCGCCGCCGTGGCCGCCGCCACCAGGTCGGGCCGCTCGAAGACGACCCCGGTCTCCGCCAGGGCCGCGATGGCCAGACCGGTCCAGGAGGCCACGACCTTGTCGTCGCGCCCCGGCCGCACCCGGCGCTCCCTGGCGGCCAGCAGCCGGGCCCGCACGTCCGCGTGGCGCGCGGGGTCCTCGGGGTCGCGCAGGAGCTGCAGCACGGACGTGCCGTGCTCGAAGGTGCCCGTCACCTCGAACAGCTCCGCCGCCCACCGGCCGTCGTCCTCGCCGAGGACCTCGTACAGCTCCTCGGGCGTCCAGACGTAGAACTTGCCCTCCACGCCCTCGCTGTCGGCGTCGAGCGCGGAGGCGAAGCCGCCCTCGGGCGTACGGAGCTCGCGCAGCAGCCAGTCCGCCGTCTCCAGCGCAACCCGCCGCGCCAGGTCGCCCCCGCCCGCCTTCCACCAGTGCGTGTAGACGCGCAGCAGCAGGGCGTTGTCGTAGAGCATCTTCTCGAAGTGCGGGACGACCCACCCCGAGTCCACGCTGTAGCGGGCGAACCCGCCGCCGAGCTGGTCGTACATCCCGCCGCGGGCCATCGCCTCCAGCGTCCTGCCGCTCATCTCGCGTTCGCCGGAGCGCAGCAGGAACTCCAGCACCATCGACGGCGGGAACTTGGGCGCCCCGCCGAACCCGCCGTCGGCGGCGTCGAACGACTCGCGCAGGTTGCGCACTGCCTGCCGCAGCGTCTCCTCGCCCGGCAGCGGCCCGCTGGGCAGCGTGGTGTTCTCGTTGAGCGCCTGCACCACCTTCGACCCCTGCTGCAGCACGGACTCCCGGTCACCCGTCCACACGTTGTGCACCTCGGTGAGCAGGCGCTGGAAGTGCGGGCGCGGGAAGTAGGTGCCGCAGTAGAAGGGATGCCCGTCGGGCGTCGCGAAAACGGTCATCGGCCAGCCGCCCTGACGGGTCATGGCCTGCGTGGCGCTCATGTAGACGGCGTCCACGTCGGGCCGCTCCTCGCGGTCGACCTTGATGTTGACGAAGTGGTCGTTCATCAGCCGCGCGGTGCCGGGGTCCTCGAAGCTCTCGTGCGCCATGACGTGACACCAGTGGCACGCCGAATAGCCCACGCTGATGAGCAGCGGCACGTCCCGGCTGCGGGCCTCCGCGAACGCCTCCTCACCCCACGGATGCCAGTCAACGGGGTTGTCCGCGTGCTGGAGCAGGTAGGGGCTCGTCGCGTCTTTCAAGCGGTTCATCAGGACCTCCCCCAACCAGCCTAGAGGGCGTCGCCCTCCCGTTCAGGGAGCAGGTCGGCCCAGGCTGACTCCGGCGGCCGGTACGGCGTAGGTTACGGGGCGTGGATATGGACTTCGTCTGCGCCCACGCCGGCCGTCCGGCGACCGCCGTCACGCGCCGGGACGTGGCCCGCGCGCTGCTCGCCGTACCGTCGGGAGTGGCCCTCGTGGCGCTGCCCGACCTGCGGCGGGCCATGATGGCGGCGGGCAACCCGCTCTCCGTCGCGTTCTGGGAATCCGCCAAGGCGACCCTCAGCTCGATCGAGGCGGGGGTGGCCACGGTCGGTGACGTGCAGCGGTGGGTCGAGTCCACCGGCACCGAGCCGATCCTCATGACGCCCAGCTACTTCGTCTGGCCGGAGGAGGACGAGCGCGGGCCGGTGGCGGCCGAGATGTTCGCGCGGCTGGTCGCGTACCTGGAGGAGCGGGTCGAGTCGGGAGAGGTCGATCCCGACGCGCTGGCGGCGGGCGACCAGGAGGCCCGCGGGGCGTACGAGGAGCTTCAGGAGCGCTGGCTGAGCACGCCGCTGCCCGACGGCCGGGTGCCGGGGTTCGCGGTCAGCGACGAGCAGGACGAGGAGCTGTTCGCGGCCTGGGACGAGGAGGAGGCGTTCGCGCTGTCGGAGCTGCGGCGCATCCTCGCGGACCTGCCCAAGCAGCCCGAGCTGCCCGGGGAGGAGCTGGAGGCGGCCGCGGTACGCCTGCGCGCGCTGCTGGCCCTGCCCGGCTACCCCGCCAACGTGCTGCGGGCCTGCGCGGGGTTCGAGGACCGGCCGCTGCCCGACGACGACGTGGAGCTGTGGCTGACGGTGGCGGCGGGCGTCGCGGGGCCCGTCTCGGACCTGTCGGAGGGCGCGGACGTGCTGGAGGAGTTCGCCGACCTCGACGGGGAGCTCAGCGAGGAGGACACGGCGCTGGCCAACCTCTGCGCGATCCAGCACGCGGACTGGCTGGCCGGGGTGGCGGCGCTGGTCAGGATGGGGCCGGGGGTGCTGGCCTCGCCCGAGCGGATGGCGCGGCTGATCGCCGAGTCGGAGGACGTCGACGTCGACGACCAGGACGTCGACGACCTGGACGCGACGGAGGGACTCTTCGCGTCGGTGGTGACCCTCTGGGCGCATCTCGGCATCGTCGACGGTGACGAGGTGCTCACCCCGCTGGGCTGGTGGGGGCTGCCGAAGGCGCTCGAACGTGCCTGGTCGGCCGCCGAATGACGGGCCCGCCGGTCAGGAGGCGTCGACCAGGTCCTTGAACTCGGGGTGACGCTCGATGTATTTCGCCACGTAGGGGCAGCGCGGCACGACGCGCAGGCCGGTGTCGGCGCTCGCCTGGAGGGCGTGGCCGACCAGCTTGCCCGCCAGCCCCTGCCCCTCGTAAGCCGGCAGGACCTCGGTGTGCGTGAACACGATCTTGGTGGGCAGCAGCAGATAGTCGGCGAACCCGGCGACCTTGCCGTCCACGAGGATCTCGAACCGGCTCTCCGTCGAGTTGTCGACCACTTCTATCGGCATCTAATCGGCTTTCTTGTCAGCGAGGGCCTTGTCATCGGCCTTGCCGGCCGTGTCCTCGGCTTCGCCCTCGTGTGGCACCTGAATCTTCGACATCTGCTTGTTCATCGACTTGATCAGGATATACAGGGCAAAACCCATGAGGGCCACGACGACGAAGCCGAGCAGGCCCGGGCTCACATCACCAGCTGCTAGAACGGTCACACTTCCAGTCTGCCACCAGGGGGGCATGGTCCGGCCAGGGGTCCGGCCCCTGTTTCGACCTGCGGCCCGTTCAGTGGCAGGCGGGCTCGACCTCGTCGGCGTGGATGCCGGCGAACAGGTCGTCCTCCGGCAGCTCGGTGTCCACGAGCGAGCGCGCCAGGTGGTAGTCCTCGGTCGGCCAGATCTCCTGCTGCAGCTCGCGCGGGCAGACGAACCAGAAGCCGTCGGGGTCGACCTGGGTGGCGTGCGCCAGCAGGGCGTCGTCGCGGAGCTGGAAGTAGTCGCCGCACGGCACCCGCGTGGTCACCGGCCACTTGGCGGGGCGGTCCTCCCAGCGGGAGATCCAGTCGGCGTAGGGGGAGCCCAGGCCGCGCTCGGTCATCGCCTCGTGCAGCGCCTCGAACCGCTCCTTGGTGAAGCCCATCTGGTAGTAGAGCTTCAGCGGCTGCCAGGGGTCGCCGGTGCCGGGGTAGCGGTCGGGGTCGCCGGCCGCCTCGAAGGCCTCGACGGAGACCTTGTTGGTCATGATGTGGTCGGGGTGCGGGTAGCCGCCGTCGTCGTCGTAGGTGATGATCACGTGCGGCCTGAACTCGCGTACGGCGGCCACCAGCGGTGCCGAGGCGTCCTCCAGCGTCTGCACGGCGAAGCAGCCGTCGGGCAGCTTCTCGTCCTCGTTCTCGGGCAGCCCGGAGTCAACGAAACCCATGAAACGCTGCTCGACGCCGAGGATCTCGCGCGCCCGGGCCATCTCGGCCCGGCGCACCTCGGCGATGTTGGCCACGATCTCGGGCCGGTCCATCTTGGGGTTGAGCACAGATCCGCGCTCACCGCCCGTGAGGGTACAGACCAGCACTTCCACGCCTTCTCGCACGTAACGCGCCATCGTGGCGGCGCCCTTGCTCGACTCGTCGTCGGGGTGGGCGTGGACGGCCATCAGCCTCAGCGGTGCACTCACGGGCTCGATGCTCCTCAGTAGGACCGGTCAGTCGCCCAGAGAGGTTAGTTTCTGCTGGGCGGTCGCGAGGGCACACCCCCCGCGGGCGACAATTGTCTCGGATAACGCTGAGGGAGTGCAGGGAGATTCCGCCATGGTCACCAAAGATGTCGAGAACGGACCCGTTCTCGGCACACCCGACGACTTCCCCGACCGGCCCAAGCGAGGTGGCCGGCTCGTCGTCCACGTGGTGATCGGCGTGTTGGTGGCCATCATCGCCGGTGGCTGGGGCTACGTGATGTGGTCGATGACGGCGGGCGGCTCGGAGGCGCCGTCGCAGGTGGTGACGTTCAAGGTGAACGGCCCGAGCCGGGCGGAGATCACCTTTGAGGTGTACAAGCCGGACGATAGGGTGGCCGTCTGCCGCATCAGGGCACTGGACGTCGATCACGCGGAAGTGGGCAGCAAGGAAGTAAGAATCCCGGCTGGTGAGGGTAGTAAGCAGCTCAAGGAAAGCCTCGACACGAGTGGTCAGGCGACTTCCGTCCACATCCAGTACTGCAATCTCGTATAGTGAGACATTTGGGGAAGCGTTCGAGCGGTTAACTTGTTAGCCTTTCGCAATTCAACCGTACGCAACCTCAAGTGATCTCAGGGCCCCCTAGGCAAGCAAGGAGAACCCGTGGCCGACTCTCGCGATGAGAACGTCACCTGGCTGACGCAGGAGGCGTACGACCGCCTGAAGGCGGAGTACGAGTATCTCTCTGGCCCCGGGCGCGTCGACATCGCCAAGAAGATCGAGGCCGCCCGTGAAGAGGGTGACCTCAAGGAGAACGGCGGCTACCACGCGGCCAAGGACGAGCAGGGCAAGATGGAGGCCCGGATCTTCCACCTCCGGCAGATCCTCGACAACGCCCAGGTGGGAGAGGCCCCCAAGGCCGAGGGCGTGGTGGGCCCCGGCATGACCGTGACCATCAGGTTCGTCGGCGACGACGACGAGGTCACCTTCCTGCTCGCCTCCCGTGAGGAGAGCGGAGCACCGATCGACGTCTACTCGCCGAGGTCCCCGCTCGGGTCGGCGATCAACGGCAAGAAGATCGGGGAGAAGGCGACCTATTCCCTGCCCAACGGACGGCAGAACACCGTCGAGATCCTCGAGGCTGTGCCGTACATCGGCAACTGACCCCCCTGGACGATGACCGCCGGGCCCACGTTGGCCCGGCGGCGTTTTCGCATGGATCGGGAATTCGGCAAGACCTGCGTTTCTTAGTTAAAACTCGTAAGCGGCGCAATACGTACAAGCTGGTGCCGTTCATCGTGGTGGCGCTCGTCGCGGTGCTGACCGCCGACGTGCTGCTGCTGACGCAGCCGGGCACACCCGTCAAGCCCGCGGCCGTGCGCGCCACGCCGAAGCCCACGCTCCTGGCCGATCAGCGGCCCCAGCAGCAGTTGCCGCCGCAGGAGCCGGCCAGGACGCTCCAGCCCGTGGCGCCGCTGAGCAAGCTGCACAAGCCCAACCTGTTCGTGCTGACCCGCAAGCCCTTCACCAACGAGTTGCTGCAGAAGGTCGCCAAGCTGCGGGGGGTGCGGGCGATGGAGCTGGCCGACGCGGCCTCCATCACGCTCGACGGCAAGCGGGTGCAGACGCTGGCCGTCAACCCGTCCACCTTCCGCGCCTACACGCCCAAGGTGACCGCCTCGTCGGACGCGCTGTGGCAGAACATTGCGGCCGGTGACGTGGCCGTCTCGTTCGTGCTGGGCAACGACGGCGGGCTCGCGCTGCACAGCCGGGTGACGGCGGGCCCGGCGGGGCAGCTGCGGATCGGCGCGTACGCCACCACCGGTTTCGGCGCCGTGGACGCGGTCGTGTCGAGAGACGTCGGCCGCACGCTCGGCCTGCCCCACGACAACGCGCTCATCGTCAGCGCCCCCAAGACCAACTCCGACCAGCTGCGCAAGCGCATCCTGCGCGCGCTGCCCAAGGGCACGCAGGTGGCCCTGGTGAACCCGGTGCTGCCCCAGACGCAGCAGAACGTGCCGCAGCAGAACTGGCCGGCCGGCTCGTTCATGACGGGGCCGCAGCTCACGGTGGCGTTGAAGGCGGCGGTCTCCAAGCTCGGCCGGCCGTACGTGTGGGGTGCCGAGGGGCCCGAGACGTTCGACTGCTCCGGCCTGGTCCAGTGGGCCTACGGGCAGGCGGGGGTGCGGATGCCCCGGGTGACGCACCAGCAGTGGGTGACGGGGCCGCAGGTGCCGTACGCGCAGGCGCAGCCCGGCGACCTACTCTTCTGGCGCAACGACCCGACAAATCCGGATTACATCTCACATGTGGCGATTTATTGGGGCGACGGGAAGATGTTGCACGCCCCGCGCACCGGCGACGTGGTGAAGATCGCCCCCGTCAGCACCCGTAACCTGGCCGGAGTCGTCAGGGTCAGCCCCATCGCCGCGGCCAAGGTGCGCTGAGCCCTTTCTCCTACGCACAGTTCCGTGTTCCCTCGCGTGCAAATGGCCTGCAAGTATGTAATGTTGATTACATGACAACAGATGACGCTTCGGCACAGGTACGTGGCTGGTTCACGGGCCGGATGCCCGAGGGCTGGTTCACCGGCGCGCCCGAGATCGTCAGGGACCGCGAGGAGATCGCGGTGCTCGGCACCCTGCCCGACCCTCCCGAGGACACGCCCGAGGCCGAGCGGGCGGCCCTGATCGAGGGGCTGGCGCGCAGGTTCAGGGAAGAGACGCGCGAGCGGCGGATCGAGATCGCCAGGGAGGCCGAGCGCAGGTTCCGGCAGAAGGTGTCCTGGGGCGTGGTCTGTGGCGGCGAGACTGTGATGTTCACCACACTGTCCGTGCCGGTGATGACCCGGCTGCGCCAGGCGGAACGCCAGGTCCTCGACACCCTCGTGGCCGCCGGCGTGGCCAGGAGCCGCAGCGACGCGCTGGCCTGGTGCGTGCGCCTGGTCGGCAAGAACACCGACACCTGGCTCGCCGAGCTGCGCGACGCGCTCCAGCATGTCGACCGAGTTCGCTCCGCCGGGCCCGACGTCAATTCCTGAGATCTCCCAGCGGAAACGGCCCGGCGAATGGACTAAACCAATCGGGAAATTGGTTTAGACCAGCGCAATTGGACTGGACCACTGCTCGGAATTACCTCTTTTAAATCCGCTCCGCATGGGTAGGCTCCCCCAATCGTCAGGGCCGCTGCCTGCGGCGACGGCCTGGCCAACAGGTCTATGCCAATTGGCTTTACGGCCGCTTCGTCGTTAATGATGACTGGGCCCTGAGAGAGTGGAGGAGTCACCGTCGTGTCCGTTTCCGTGGAAGTAACCGCACCCACCAGCAATAGTGAATTGGCCGCGTGGGTGAACGAGATCGCAGCCCTGACCCAGCCGGATCGCATCGAGTGGTGCGACGGGTCGGAGGAGGAGTGGACACGCCTGACCAACCTCCTCGTCGAGCAGGGCACGCTCACGCGCCTGGCCGCCAGGCCCAACAGCTTCTACGCCAAGTCCGACCCCACCGACGTGGCGCGGGTCGAGGACCGTACCTTCATCTGCTCCGAGCGCGCGGAGGACGCGGGGCCGACCAACAACTGGATCGCCCCGGACGAGATGCGCCGCACCTTCGGGGAGCTGTTCAAGGGCTGCATGCGCGGCCGGACCATGTACGTCGTGCCGTTCTGCATGGGCCCGCTGGGCGGCGAGATCTCGCAGCTGGGCGTCGAGATCACCGACTCCGCGTACGTGGCCGTCTCCATGCGCATCATGACCCGGATGGGCGACCGGGCGCTGCGCCTGATCGAGGAACGCGGAGCGGCGCGAAAGGCCGGAGAGAGCGAGGGACGAGCCAACGGAGGCCGCAGCAAGCGCGACCATGAGCACAGCGACTTCGTCAGGGCCGTCCACTCCGTCGGGGCGCCGCTCGAGCCGGGCCAGGTGGACATGCCCTGGCCGTGCAGCTCGACCAAGTACATCAGCCACTTCCCCGAGACCCGCGAGATCTGGTCCTACGGCTCCGGCTACGGCGGCAACGCCCTGCTCGGCAAGAAGTGCTACGCCCTGCGCATCGCCAGCGTCATGGCCCGCGACGAGGGCTGGCTGGCCGAGCACATGCTCATCCTCAAGCTCACGCCGCCCACGGGGGAGACCCGCTACATCGCCGCCGCCTTCCCGAGCGCCTGCGGCAAGACCAACCTCGCCATGCTCCAGCCGACGATCCCGGGCTGGAAGGTGGAGACGATCGGCGACGACATCGCCTGGATGCGCTTCGGCAAGGACGGCCGCCTCTACGCGATCAACCCGGAGGCCGGCTTCTTCGGCGTCGCCCCCGGCACCGGCCAGGTGACCAACGCCAACGCGATCAGGACACTCTGGGGCAACAGCATCTTCACCAACGTCGCGCTCACCGACGACGGCGACGTGTGGTGGGAGGGCCTCACGGAGGAGCCCCCGGCGCACCTGACCGACTGGAAGGGCCGCTCCTGGACGCCCGACAGCGACGAGCCCGCCGCCCACCCGAACGCCCGCTTCACCACCCCGGCCGAGCAGTGCCCGACCATCGCACCCGAATGGCAGGACCCCAAGGGCGTGCCCATCTCAGCGATCTTGTTCGGCGGTCGCCGCGCCACCGCCGTACCTCTGGTGACGGAGTCGCTGAGCTGGGAGCACGGCGTCTTCCTCGGAGCCAACGTCGCCTCCGAGAAGACCGCCGCCGCCGAGGGCAAGGTCGGCGAGCTGCGCCACGACCCCTTCGCCATGCTGCCGTTCTGCGGCTACAACATGGGCGACTACTTCGGCCACTGGCTGGAGATCGGCCGCCGCAAGGGTGCCGAGCTGCCCCGGATCTACTACGTCAACTGGTTCCGCAAGAACGCCGACGGCAAGTTCGTCTGGCCGGGCTTCGGCGAGAACAGCCGCGTGCTCAAGTGGATCGTGGAGCGGCTCAACGGCGAGGCCAAGGCCGTGCCCACGCCGATCGGCCTGCTGCCGGCCGACCTCGACACCGAGGGCCTGGACCTGTCGGAGGAGGACCTGCGCACGCTGCTCACCGTCGACCGGGACGTGTGGCGTGAGGAGGCGGCGCTGATCCCCGACCACTTCGACAAGTTCGGCAGCCACCTGCCGAAGGAGCTGTGGGACGAGTACAACGCCCTGCTCGACCGGCTCGGCTGAGCGGAACTCCCTTGTGCGGTACGGCCGGAGCCGTCTAACTTGACGGACTGCCGTACCGCCAAGGAGGGCCGCACGTGGACGTCATCCTGCTCCTTGCCGCCATCGGCGTGTTCTTCCTGGTCAGCTCGGCGGAGCAGCGGGTCGAGCGGGAGCGCCGCCGCGTCAGCGAGACCGAGCCGAGCGGCGCCTCGCACCAGTTGACCCACTACGAGCTGGCCTACCTCTCCGGCGGGCCCCGGCGGGCCGTCAACACGGCGCTGGCCGTCCTCGCGACGGCCGGCGCCGTTCGCGTGTCGCGGGGCTCTCAGGTCACCCCGGTCCGCGGGGCGTGGCCCTCGCCGGAGCCCCTCGAGCAGGCCGTGCTCGACGCGCTGGCGGCCCGGCCGGGCGGCTACCGGGCGAGCGAGCTGCGGCGGGCGCTGGAGAGGCATCCCGCGGTCACCGGGCTGGCTGCCGGGCTCGAACGGCGGGGGCTGATCGTGCCGGAGGGCGCGTACGGCACGGCGTGGCGGCGCAGGGACCAGGTCAAGATCGCACTCGGCGTGGCCGTCGGCTTCCTCGTGCTGCTGTTCGTGCTGTCGGGGCTGGGAGTGGCCGGGAGGGAGCCGGTGTTCGTCGGCGCCCTGCTCATCTCCGGTGCCGCCGTGGTCGGCGGCCTCATGGCGCTGTACAGGCACCGGCGGCGGCTGCGCGGCGTCGTCACCCGGGAGGGACGCGCCGTGCTGACCTCGGCCCGCGAGGCCCACCCCAGGGGCGTACGCGACCCGAGCTCGCTCGCCTTCGCGGTCGGGATCCCCGTGGCGCTCTACGGCCTGCAGGACGCCGGCGACCAGACCCTCTGCGACGAGCTGTCGGTCGGTGACCCGGCGGCCGACTGCGCGGGCTCCTGCGGCAGCCACAGCGGCGGCGACGGCGCCACGTACGGCACCGACTCCTACGGCGGCCTCGACTTCGGCGGCGGCTCGTCGAGCTGTGGCGGAGGATCGAGCTCCGGGGGCGGATCCAGCTGCGGCGGCGGGTCGAGCTGCGGATCCAGCAGCAGCTAAAGGCGCAAAACCTCGGTTCCTCGCGACGGAAACTTTACGCTGGCCTCAAGGTGTCTTTCCGACAGGCCGGGTGGACCCGGCCGCACGAGCGGGGGGCCTCACATGGACCTGTTCATGCTCATCGTTTCGGTGGCCGTCGGGGCGTACACCGCCCTCACCACCTCCGCCATCCAGCGCGGGCACGCCGTCATCCGGGCCGACGCGGTGGGAACCCGCCTTCGCGACCTCGGCCACTACGACCTGGCGTACCTGGTGGGCGGCCCGCAGCGGGTGGCGGACACCGCCATCGCGCTGCTGGCGGACTCCGGCGCGATCCGCGTGTCGCGCGGCGGCCGGGTGCACCAGGTCACCACGGGCGTCGTCACGCGGGAGCCCGTCGAGGAGGCCGTGCTGGGCGTGGTGGCCGACCGCTCGGGCCTGCCCGTGATGTCACTCCGGATCGAGGTCGTCAGGAGCCTGGCGATGGAGGCGATCAAGCAGCACCTCACGGCGCAGGGGCTGCTCATGGAGGACAGCGCCTTCGCCCAGGTCAGGAGGCTGAGCCGGCGGCTGCGGGCGCTGTCGGTGCTGGCGTTCGCCGGTGCGGCGGTGGAGGTGCTTCGGGTCCTCCTGGACGCGAGCTTCCACGGGGGCGTCGCCCTGCTCGTCTTCGCGGGCACGGGGGTGGCCGCCGAGATCGTCCTCGGCCACCACCGGCGCTCCATGAGGGCCACGCTGACCGCCTCCGGCCTGGCGGCCCTCGACGCGGCCAGGCAGGCCAACGCCCGGGGCGTCGCCCAGGGGCCCGTCCCGCTCGCGCTCTACGGTCTCGGCGAGTTGCGCGACCCCGGCCTGCGGCTGGAGCTCAGCAGGCGGGAGGTCCGGCGCGGCCGCCGGAGCGGGACCTCGTACGCTGCGGGTGGCTCGTCCAGTTGCGGCGGCGGAGGCTCCGGCACATCGGGCTGCGGGAGCGGGTCGTCCGGCTGCGGCGGCAGCAGTGGTTGCGGCGGCGGTGGATGTGGCGGAGGAGGCTGAGATGGGCGGACTGGGAGTGGGCATCGGCTGGCGGTCGGAGCTGGACCTGACCATCGAGCGGATGGCCGGGGTCGACTTCCTCGAAGTGGTCGCCGAGAACATCAAGCCCGCTCACCTGCCCGAGTCGTTACGCGTGCTGCGGGCCCGGGGCCTGCCGGTGATCCCGCACGGGGTGTCGCTGGGCATCGGCGGCGCCGAGGAGCCCTCCCCGGCCCTGCTCGCCCATCTGGCCGCCTGCGCCCAGGCCCTGGGCGCGCCGCTGGTCAGCGAGCACCTGGCGTTCGTCCGCGGCGGCGGCCTGGAGGCCGGGCACCTGCTGCCGGTGCCGCGCACGCGCGAGTCCCTGCGGGTCGTCACCGAGAACGTACGCCGCGCCCAGGACGCGCTGCCCGTCCCCCTGGCCCTGGAGAACGTCGCCGCCATCTTCGGCTGGCCGGACGACGAGCTGACCGAGGCCGAGTTCCTGGCCGAGCTGGTGGAGCGCACGGGCGTGGGGCTGCTGATCGACGTGGCCAACCTCTACACCAACCAGGTCAACCTGGGCCTGCCGGCCGTGGCGGCGCTCGACGTGCTGCCCCTGGAGCGGCTGGCGTACGTCCACGTCGCCGGCGGGTACGAGCACCACGGCATCTGGCACGACACGCACACCACGGCCGCGCCACAGGCCGTCCTCGACCTGCTCACCGAGCTGTGCGCCCGCACCGCGCCGCCGGGCGTGCTGCTGGAGTGGGACGACGACTATCCGAGCGACGACGTGCTGGCGAGCGAGCTGTCCCGGATCAGGGCCGCGATGGCTCTGGCCGGGGACGTGCGATGACGCCCGAGCTGCCGGGGGCCGGCTCGGCGACGGGCGACCGCGTCCCAGGGGGTGACAGCGTCGCAGGGGCTCGGGCGGCGACGGAGGGCAGCGTCCCCGAGGCTCGGGCGACGACGGACGACGTCGGGCGGGCCGCGCTCGCCGAGGCGCAGGGCCGGGTCGTGGCGGCGCTGGTCGCGGGGGCGGAGCTGCCCGAGGGGTTCGACCCGGAGCGGATGCGGGCGCAGGCGGCCGGCCTGGTCGCCAAGCGCCGCGGCATCGTGGCCAGGATCCGGCCGGACGCGGCCGCCGCCGCGGGCTCCGATCTGGCGGCCGAGTTCGCCGCGTACGCGCGTGCCCGGGCCACCCCGCCGCCCGACTACCGCACCGACGCCGGCGACTTCGCCGCCTGGCTGCGCCTGCGCGGCCGGATGCCCGACGAACCGCCCCCGAAGCGCCGCTGGTGGTCCCGCCTCCCTGGCTTAAGCTGATCGCAGCAAGCGCTTGGGAGGCGGCATGCGGATCGTCAACATGGGCGAGTGGCCCCTGGGCCAGGAGGACGAGCGGCACCACGAGCCCGGCGGCGAGCCGCTGTGGAACGAGTCCTGGTACTACGACTTCGTCTCCGAGGACGGCGAGGTGGGCGGCTACGTCCGCCTCGGCCTCTACCCCAACTGGAAGCGGGCCTGGTACTGGGCCTGCGTCGTGACGAGGGACGGGACCGTCACGCACCTCGATCACGACGCTCCGCTGCCGGACGCGGACCTGACGGTGGCGGGCGCCGGTTACACGGCCTCCCACCGCACGACCAACCCGCTCCGGACCGTACGCGTCCGCCTGGACTCCGCGGACCTGGCCTTCGACCTCGAATGGCGGACGGCGGGAGGCGTCTACGGCTACGCGATCACCCCCCGCTACGAGATCCCCTGCGAGGTCACCGGCACGATCGGCGGCACCCCCTTCCGCGGCCACGGCGAGCGCGACCACAGCTGGGGCGTGCGCGACTGGTGGTCCATCTCCTGGTTGTGGAGCAGCGCCCACCTGGAGGACGGCACCTACCTGCACGGCATGCGGGCCAACCTCGGCCTGGAGCTGCCCTGGCCGGCGTTCCAGGCGCCCCCGGGCGGCGAGGTCGAGCACGTGGCGGGCTTCTCGGCGGCCACCTCGTTCGACGGGGACCGGCCGAGGGAGACCGTGCTGCGCTTCCCCGGAATGACCACCACGGTGCGCCCGATCGCCTTCGCCCCCGTGACGCTGACCTCTCCTGAGGGCGCGGTCGCCGAGTTCCCCAGGGCGATGTGCGCGTTCGAGACCGAGGACGGGCGCAGGGGCCACGGCTGGACGGAGTGGCACCAGCCGCCGGGCTGGCGGGAACATGCCTGGCAGTCGCCTGCATAGCCGGGTTTAGGGGACATTCGGCCGGAAACGGTGAGGGGATGGGGGGACTGCGCTGCGTTGACGGGTCATATCTGACCGTCACGCCGGTGGCGTGCACGGACAGCCTCGGCACGCCGTACGAGATCACCCTTGAGCTGCATCGCGACGGCACGCCGTACGGCAGCGTGGGGGAGCGCTGCGGCTGGCTGCTGGCCCGCCTGGCGCGCGGCGTCGACGAGGCCCGCCAGGGCAGGGGAGCGGCCAGGCACTGGACCGACCCCGACGACCGCTTCCCCGACGAGGAGCCGGAGAGCGAGCTGTTCTCCTTCCGCTATCGCACCAGGGCCGGTCTGGTGGGCGGCGGGGAGCTGCGCTGCCAGCTCAGGACCATCCCCGTGTGGCAGCCGGGGCCGGGCGAGTGGCGGCTCACGAGGCGGGCCTACGTGGAGGCGTGGGGTGCCACGGGCGTGGGCATGCGGGCGGTGCTGAAGTCCTCGGAGTTGGCGGTGTTCGTGCGCGAGCTCGTGGATGAGGCGGAAGTGTGTCTAGAAGGTAGAGATCTGGCGAGGAATCCGGTGGAGGGGGCAGGCACGGGCGATTCGCGGTGATAATTGCCTGTTGGGTCAACCGACCAAAGGCACAGCACCGCTGGGGAGGCACTCCGTGGGCCTGCGCGATCTGGTCTACCGGCTGTATGAACACCGGCTGGAGACCAAGCTGTCGAAGGACAGCGTTCCCCGGCACGTCGGGGTCATCATCGACGGCAACCGCCGCTGGGCGCGCGCCATGGGCATGCGCGACGTGGCGTCGGGCCACCGCAAGGGCGCGGACAAGATCTCCGAGCTGCTCGGATGGTGCCGTGAGACGGGCGTCGAGGTCGTCACGGTATGGATGCTGTCCAACGACAACCTCAACCGGCCGAGGGAAGAGCTGGAGCCGCTGCTGCGCATCATCGAGGACGTGACGCAGGAGCTGGTGGACGAGGGCTGGCGGATCAGCCCGGTCGGCGCGCTCGACCTGCTGCCGGATCGCACGGCCAATGTCCTAAAAAATGCAAAAGAAGCTTCATCACACCGTCCAGGCCTGATTGTGAACGTTGCAGTTGGGTATGGAGGAAGACGTGAGATTGCCGATGCGGTGCGCTCACTGCTCCAGGAGCAAGCGAGCAGGGGAGCGAGCATCGAGGACCTGGTCGAGGTGCTCGATGTGGAGCACATCGCGGAGCATCTTTACACTCGCGGCCAGCCCGATCCGGACCTCCTCATCCGGACCTCGGGCGAGCAGCGTCTGTCGGGCTTCATGCTCTGGCAGAGCGCTCATTCGGAGTTCTACTTCCACGAGGCCTACTGGCCTGACTTCCGCAGGGTCGACTTCCTGCGGGCGCTGCGTGATTACGCTGCGAGAAACCGACGTTACGGTTCCTGACCCGACATTCGGGTATCCAGGACGTAACGTTGGAAGTGTCCGGTCACAGGTCGGACATTTCGGAGAGGTCCCGCCTTTGCACCAACATCTGCCGAGGGGGGCCGGATTCCGGCACACCGACGGCAGCTCGCGGTCGGGGACGCGGGTCCGGTCCGATTCCCACCTCGTCTGCAGGGCGCCCGCACCAAGGGGCGCCCGGGGGAGAACGTGTGGCAGTGTCCTCGAGCAACCCTACTCACCAGTCGGCCAAGCGCACGTACGTGCTGGACACCTCGGTTCTGCTGGCCGACCCGGCCGCGATGACCCGGTTCGCCGAGCACGACGTGGTCCTTCCGATCGTGGTCATCACGGAGCTGGAAGGCAAGCGGCATCATCCGGAGCTCGGCTACTTCGCGAGGAAGGCTCTGCGCTACCTCGACGAGCTAAGGGTCCAGTACGGCAGACTGGACGAGCCGATGCCGACCGGGGACGGCACGATCAGGGTCGAGCTCAACCACAGCGATCCGTCCATTCTGCCCGTGGGCTTCCGCCTCGGTGACAACGACACGCGCATCCTGACCGTGGCCCGCTCGCTGGCCGCCGAGGGCTGCGACGTCGTGCTGGTGTCCAAAGACCTGCCGCTGCGGGTCAAGGCGGCCTCGATCGGGCTGTCCGCCGAGGAATACCGCGCCGAGCTGGTCCACGAGTCCGGCTGGACGGGGATGGCCGAGGTCCAGGTGACCACCGAAGACGTCGAGACGCTCTTCGACAAGGGCACCGCCGACCTGGAGGAGGCCAGAGAGCTCCCCACGCACACCGGCCTCCGGCTGCTGTCGGCCAAGGGCTCGGCGCTGGGCCGGGTGCAGCCCGACAAGTCGGTCCGCCTGGTCCGCGGCGACCGGGAGGTCTTCGGCCTGCACGGCCGCTCGGCCGAGCAGCGCATCGCGCTCGACCTGCTGATGGACCCGGAGGTCGGCATCGTCTCGCTCGGTGGCCGGGCCGGCACGGGCAAGTCGGCGCTGGCGCTCTGCGCGGGTCTGGAGGCGGTCCTGGAGCGCCGCCAGCACCGCAAGGTGATCGTCTTCCGCCCCATCTACGCCGTCGGCGGCCAGGAGCTCGGCTACCTGCCCGGCAGCGAGGGCGAGAAGATGGGCCCCTGGGCGCAGGCGGTCTACGACACGCTCGGCGCGATCACCTCTCCCGAGGTGATCGAGGAGGTGCTCGACCGGGGCATGCTGGAGGTGCTCCCGCTGACGCACATCCGGGGCCGCTCGCTCCACGACGCGTTCGTGATCGTGGACGAGGCCCAGTCGCTGGAGCGCGGGGTGCTGCTGACGGTGCTGAGCCGGATCGGCGCCAACTCGCGGGTGGTGCTCACCCACGACGTGGCCCAGCGCGACAACCTGCGGGTCGGCCGGCATGACGGCGTGGTGGCGGTGGTGGAGAAGCTGAAGGGCCACCCGCTGTTCGCCCACGTCACGCTGACCAGGTCGGAGCGCTCGCCGATCGCCGCACTGGTGACGGAGATGCTCGAGGACATCACCATGTGATCATTTCAGCTCGCCGCAGGTGAACTCCCCCTCCGTCCTGGAGGGGGAGTTCTCGTTCTCCCGGACGATCTTGACCAGCTCGAACGCCGCGTCCTGCTGGGCGGTGCAGACGATCTGCGCCTTGCCGAGCTTGGTCAGCGTGCCCTCGCCGCTGATGTAGACGGTCAGCGTCGAGGTGCGCGGGAGCTGGATCTCGTCGCGCTGCGGCGGGTTGATCGAGTTCTTGATCCTCAGGTACGTGAACCCGCGCAGCGCCGTGTCCCGGTCCCCGAGCGGTTGCGTGGAGGCCTCGAAGAGCGCCCCGAGCAGGCTGGCCACGGTGTCGGTGTCGACGTCGGCCGGCTCCAGGGTGAGCTCGCCGTTCCTGATCAGGAAGATCGTCTTGGACGGCGGCGGGATCCTGATGGTGGGCGCGTTGCCCCGGTCCTGCACGTCCGTGGGTGAGATGCCGCAGGCCGTGAGGGCCAGCAGGGCGGCGATGGCGAGGGCGCGTAGGGGCGTCTTCATGCGTGCGGGAGCCAGACCGTGAAGAGGGTTCCGGGGTTCTGGGGGCGTACGGAGATCGTGCCGCCGTGGAGGAGGACGTTCGCGCGGGCGATGGCCAGGCCCAGGCCGCTGCCCTGGCTGCGCTCCCGGCCGGCGCCCGCCTTGAAGAAGCGGTCGAAGACGTGCGCCAGGGCCTCGTGCGGGATCCCCCTGCCGTGGTCGCGCACCTTCACCTCCAGGCCGTTCTCGGTGGCCCTGGCGCTGACCACCACCGGAGGCAGGCCGTGCTTGAGCGCGTTGCCGACGAGGTTGGCCACGATGACGTCGAACCTGCTGGCGTCGAGGGCGGCGGTCAGGCCCTGGGACGCCTTCACCGTCACCTCGTCGCTCCAGCCGCGCACCTCCAGGCAGTCCTGGATGGCGTCGGCCACGTTCACCGGTTCGAGGTTGAGCGTGGCGGTGCCCGCGTCGAAGCGGCTGATCTCGATGAGGTGCTCGACCAGCTCGCGGAGGCGGTCGATCTCCCTGAGCACCAGCCGCACGGCCTGCGCGGGCGCGTCCGGCAGGTGGTCGGCCTCGTCCGAGAGCATGTCGGCCACGGCGGTCATCGCGGTCAGCGGCGTGCGCAGCTCGTGCGAGACGTCGGCCACGAACCTGCGCGACATCGCCTCCAGCGAGCGCAGCTCGGCCACGCTCAGCTCCAGCGCCGCGGCCGCGTCGTTGAACCTGGCGGTGAGCCCGGCCAGCTCGTCCTGGCCGTGCACGGGCAGGCGGGTGTCCAGCCGGCCCTGGCCGAGCGCCTGGGCGGCGGCGCTCAGCCGGCGTACCGGCAGGAGCACCTGCCTGGCCGACAGCAGCGCCACGACCAGGGCGATCAGCACGATGCCCACGCCGGCCTGGGTGAGCGTGGCCCTGAGCGTGGCGAGCTGGCGCTTGTCGTCCTGCATGGGGAAGAAGACGAACGCCCGCAGCCCGGTGGCCTCCGCCCCGCCCGAGTTGGCGCGGTACACCTCGGCGCCGACGATGAGGAACAGCTCGTTGTGGATGATCTTGCGCTGGGTGACGACGCTCTGCTTGGCCCGGCCGTACAGCTCGTTGGGCACGTCGCTCATCGACAGGGGGCCCTCGGCCGCGATCAGGCCGTGGTACTCGACCAGCACGCTGCGGCCGGGGCCGCTGAGCGCGTGGGCCAGGCGGTCGAGCTCCTTCGACGTCGGCGCGGCCTCGCCGGGCCTGAGCTTGCCGACCGGGAACGTGACGCTGCCGAGCTCCCTGGTCACCAGGTCGAGGGAGGTGGTCTCGGCCCTGGTGACGAGCGCGGCCTTGGCCAGCTCGAAGCCGATCGTGGCGACCACCAGCGCGGCGGCGACGGCGACGAGGGTGAACGTGATGACCAGGCGGGCGCGCAGCCCCGTGGGAAGCGGGATCACGGAGGGCTGAACCGGTAGCCGAAGCCGCGCACGGTGTGGATGAAGACGGGCTCGGCCGGCTTGGGCTCGATCTTGGCCCGGATGCGCTGCACGCAGGCGTCCACCAGGCGGGAGTCGGCGATGTGCGTGTGGTCCCAGACCACGCGCAGCAGGTAGCGGCGGTTGAGCACCTGGCCGGGGTGCCGTACGAGCTCCAGCAGCAGCCGCAGCTCGGTCGGGGTCAGGTGGATCTCCTTGCCCGACAGCGTGACCTTGAGCGCGCCCCGGTCGATCACGAGGTCGCCGAAGGTGATGCGGTCGGAGGCGGCGGACTCGGCCCGGCGCAGCACGGCGCGGATGCGGGCGTCCAGGACCCGGGGCTCGACCGGCTTGACCACGTAGTCGTCGGCGCCGGCCTCCAGCCCCACCACGACGTCCAGGTCGTCGCCCCTGGCGGTGAGCAGGATGACCGGGAGCTGGTCGAGCTTGCGTACGCGACGGCACACCTCGACCCCGTCGATTCCCGGGAGCATGACGTCGAGGATCGCGATCTCCGGGCGGCGGGCTCTGATGTGGTCGAGAGCCTCCTCACCCGTCGCGTACGACGTGACGGAATGCCCCTGCCGGGTCAGCGCCAGCTCGAGAGCCGTACGGACCGAGGGGTCGTCTTCAACAAGGAGGATGCCAGCCACGCGCACATTATTATTCCATGTCCCGAATATCCGGGTTGTGTCACCGAACTGTGACATGGCGCGGATCTGATCCCGAAGAAGGCAGGCGACCCTGAAAGCGGCTTCCCTTCGGTCACGGGCGCCCGAAGGGGGGCCGTTTCTGGTGTGACTAAAGTCACAATATTTCGGAAACTCCCACCTAACCTGGTGGTTGGTGAAATTTACGCCAAGGGATTCCCGCGTTTCGGTTGCGGACCACCCCCTATGACAGGGCAAGCTCATGCATCGTGAGCCCCGGTCCGCAGTTGAGTGAGCGCCCCCCGAAGGAAGATCTCCCCTCGGCGCGCCGGCCTGCGCGCTTCACTCCCAAGCGCATCATCATCACCGTGCTCTCCCTGGTGATCGTCTTCGGCGGCGGTGGTTTCGTCGCCTACAGAGCCGTCGAGAACGCGAACGAGCCGCCCAAGGACGCCTTCTCCCTGGAGGACCTGGGCAAGCTCGCCAGCGGCGACCTCTACGCGCCCGACCCCGAGAACGACCTGCTCAAGGCCGAGGCCGAGCAGGCGTACCGGGCCGACCAGCTCAAGAAGGGCCGCTCGGGCGCGGCGGGCAAGGGTCTCGACTGGGTCGTGCCCAAGCAGGCCCCCGCGGGCGACGGCTTCCCCGCCCAGAACTTCCCGCCGGGCAGCGACCCCTCGCCGGGCAGCAACAAGGCCACGGCCAAGGCCATGATGGCCTCGTTCGGGTTCGGCGCGGACCAGTGGGGCTGCCTGGAGCGGCTCTGGCACAAGGAGAGCGGCTGGAACGAGCGCGCCATGAACCGCTACTCCGGCGCGTACGGCATCCCGCAGTCCCTGCCCGGCAGCAAGATGGCCAGCGCGGGCGCCGACTGGCAGACCAACGCCGCCACCCAGATCAAGTGGGGCCTGGGCTACATCAAGGGCCGCTACGGCAGCCCCTGCGGCGCCTGGGGCCACTCACAGTCCGTGGGTTGGTATTAACGGGTCAACTTTCCGCCTCTAATCGGCAAGCCGTCACGCCCGATCCTGTATACGGGCGCACGCTGGCCGCATGGGTGTGAAGGTCAGTGTGATCATCAATGTCCACAATCCGGGTGACACCGCCGACGCGTGCATCCGCTCCGCGCTGGAGCAGACGATGCCCGCGGACGAATACGAAGTGATCTTCGTGGACGACGGGTCCACGGACGGGATCGCCGAGCGCCTGGACACCATCGCCGCGGTCCGGACGAACGTCCGAGCGCTGCACCTGCCGTACACGGGTTCACCGATGCGCGGCCGCAACGTGGGGCTCGCGGCGGCCGCCGGCGACTACGTCTACTTCCTGGACCCGGGCGACCGCCTGGAGCGGGACGCGCTCGTGCACATGCATGAGCGTGCCGTGGAGACCGACGCGGACGTGCTGGTCGGCCGGCTGATCCGCGACTACGGCCCGCCGATGACGGCGTTCGAGCGCAGCTCTGCACGCGCCGACATCCTGCGCGACCGGCTGCTCACTCTGCTGGTCCCGCAGCAGCTCTACCGCCGCGCCTTCCTGGAGGAGCACGAGCTGGGCTTCTCCGTGCCCGGCGGCCGGATGGGCGAGCAGGCGTTCGTGCTGCGGGCCTATTTGCAGGCCAAGGTCATCGCGGTGCTGGCCGAGCACGTCTGCTGCCACCTCGGGGAGCGCCCGCCCATGGAGGAGGATCCGCGGGCGATCGTCAAGGAGCTGCACGCGCTGCTCGACGACATCGACACGTACGTGGGCGAGGGCCGCCAGCGGGACCGCATGTACGCCTACTGGCTCCGCTACGCCGTCCTGCGCCCGCTGGTGACCGCCAAGTTCGCCGACTCCTCCGTCGACCGGGGCATGCACTTCCGCGTCGTCCAGGAGCTCATGGCCCAGCGCTTCCCCGAGCGGCTCGACCGCCACCTGCCGGTCCAGCTCCGCGTGGTGGCCGCGTACGTGCGCATGGGCCGCCTGGACCAGATCGTGCTGCTGGCGAACTCCGTCAGGCGCGCGGGCCTGCGCGCCGACCTCACCGAGGTGCGCTGGGACGCCCACGTCCTGGTGCTCGGGCTGACCGTGGAGATCCGGGCCGGCGACGGCTCACCGGACAGGTACCGCGTGGACGGCGACCGCCTGCACTGGATCCCGCCGCGCTCGTTGGACACCAAGAAGCTGTCACCGGACGTCACCGACATCACCGACGCCGTCGAGCGGGCCCGCGTCGAGCTCTACGTGCGGCACACCGAGACGGGCGTCGTCCACTTCCTGCCGCTGACCCAGCACGTCGAGCGCATCCAGGACGGCCGCCGCCGCGTCCGCATCCGGATCAAGGGCGAGACCAGGCTGGACATCACCAGCGCCGCTCTCGGCGAGCCGCTCAGGCCGGGCCAGTGGGAGGTGCACGTCCGCATGTACAGCGGCGCCAACCAGGCCAGGAGCCGGGTCAGCCGCCCCGAGGGCCCGCTCAACTGCCTGGGCGTGCTGGCCCAGCGGCCCAGGATGCGGCTGGTGGTGCCGTGCTGGAGCGATCAGGGCGAGCTGGGCCTGGCCATCGAGCCGCGCTCGTTCTCCGAGTCGATCGCGCTGGTGTCGCCGGGCGTGATGGTCAAGCAGCTCGACAAGCACCTTTACGTCGTGCTGCCGGTGCCGTACGTGCCGCCGAGCGGCGGTCCGGCGCTGGAGCTGGTGCTGCGCAGCACCGGGCGGCGGGGCCGCGAGGTGTGCGCGCCCGCGCTGGTCGAGGCGGGGGTGCCGGGGCGGATCGCGGGCCAGCTGGTGGCCAAGGTGCCGGTCAAGCGGCTGATGCCGGGCGTCGAGCACCTGGGCCCCGGCGACTGGATCACCTCGCTGCGCTCCTCGGAGGAGGAGATCGGGCTGCGGTTCGCGCTGGAGATGCGCAGGGGCCGGGTCGAGGTGCGCCCGGCCACCGCCGTCGGTCTCGAGCGCCGCTCGCCCATGGGCCGGGAGACCGTGCTGTACCGCCTCGGCAGGCGGCTGCCCGGCGCGCGGCACATGGTGCGCTGGGCGCGCGCGGGCAGGCATCGCTACCTCAGGGACTGACCCAGCCCTCCAGCTCCTGGAAGGCGCTCCTGAAGGCCGGGAGCATCGGCTTGAGCCGGTCGGGGTAGACGTCCACCAGGCTGTCCAGGTGGTTGCCACCCTCGACGCGGTGATAGCGGAACGGCCGGTGCGGGCCGACCATCTTCGCGTAGACGTCGGAGTCGCGCGAGATCGGCAGCAGCGTGTCCAGGGTGCCGTGCAGGGTGATCAGCGGCTTGGTGATCCGGCCGGTCAGCGCGATCTTGGCCACGGCCGCGTACGGGCGGCGCTCGTCGTAGTCGTAGTCGGCGGGCGCCCCCTGGTAAGACGGGTCCAGCTCCTTCTGGTAGAGCTGCTGGGTGAGCTCCCAGTAGTACTGCCGGTGGAACGGCCACAGGAACTCCGAGCCCGCCGCGAACCCGGCGGCCCGCACCCCGGCCTCGTCCGGATACGCCTTCAGGGCCGGGGGCAGGAAGTTCAGCAGGTTGTCGCCCTTGACCCGCCAGAGCGTGCCCTCCCAGTCCACGCCGCCGTCGTAGAGCCAGCCGCGGTTCTCCAGCTGCCACCTGACCAGGTAGCCGCCGTTGGAGATGCCGGCGGCGAACGTACGGTCGGGCTTGCGGCCGTACCGCTGCCTGACCACGGCCTTGGCGGCCACGGTGAGCTGGGTGACGCGGTGGTTCCACTCGGCGATGGCGTCGCCGGGGGAGCGGCCGTCCTCGTGGAAGTTCACGCCGACGTTGCCCTTGTCGGTGGCGGCGAACGCGTACCCCTTGGACAGGACCCAGTCGGAGATCGTGTAGTCGTTGGCGTACTGCTCCCTGTTGCCCGGGGTGCCGCTGACGACCAGGCCGCCGTTCCAGTTCTCCGGCAGCCTGATCACGAACTGGGAGTCGTGGTTCCAGCCGTGCGTGGCGTTGCCGGTGGAGGTGTCGGGGAAGTAGCCGTCGATCTGGATGCCGGGCACGCCGGTCGGGTTGACCGTGGCGGCCGAGTGCAGCCCGGCCCAGTCGGCCGGGTCGGTGTGCCCGGTGAGCGCCGTGCCCGCCGTGGTCAGGTCGTCGAGCGCGGCGATCTCGGCGCGCTCGGCGCCCGGCACGGTGAGCTGCTGGGCGGGCGTCAGTAAGCTCGCCACGAGGGTGAGTGCGACCAGCATCTACGCCTTCCTCAGGTGCTCGGCCAGCAGGCGCTGGAATTCGGCGGGGTGCTCCAGGTGCGGGCTGTGGCCGCAGTCGTCCAGCACGGCCTCCTGGAAGCGGCCGTAGCGCTCCAGCACCGCCCTGGTCTGCGCCACCATGGGCTGGGCCGGGGTGCCGGGGGAGCCGGGCACGACGCCGAGCGCGCCCAGGTGGGCCAGGTCGAACAGCGACGCGTCGGAGACGATCACGTCGTCGGCGCCCCTGATCCACAGGATCGGCGGCTTGGGGTCGATCTCGTGGAGGTCGTCCAGGCGGAAGTGGGTGGGCGCCAGGGCGTTGAGCACGCCGGTCTTCCCCGGCGCCACGCCCGGCCACGCGTCGGAGGAGGCGGCGTCACCGGGGTAGTGCGCCTCGCCGACCCGGGTGGTCAGCATCGCGGCGACGTAGAAGTCCTCGTCGGGGACGGGGTGCTTGACGTAGGAGGAGCGGAAGACGTTGCGGGGCGACGTCGGCGACTCATCCGACATGTCGCCCGCCTGCAGCCGGGCCAGGAAGTCCGGATTGGCCGCCCCGGCTCCCGCGCCCGTGCCGTCCGGGTGCGTGAGCCGGCCGTCCGCGCCCTCGGTGCCCCCGTAGCCGTACGGGGAGACCGGGTTGACCAGGGTGACGCTCCTGACGGCCGCGGGTCGGTCGCGCAGGATCTGCAGGACGACGCCCCCGCCCATGCTCCAGCCGACCAGGTGGACCCCGTCCAGGTCCAGCTCGCCGATCAGCTCGATCAGGTCGTCGGAGTAGTCCCGCAGCCCTCTCGTGGCGTCCACGGGCGCCGGGTCGGTCCCGCCGAACCCGCGCAGGTCCGCCGCGAGCGGGCGGTACTCCCCGGGCAGCGCCGCCAGGCTGTCGCGCCAGAAGGCGCCGGAGGAGACGTTCCCGTGCACGAACAGCACGGGCTCGCCGGTGGTCCTGCCCTCGACGGTCAGGACGTGCTGGGTGAGCCTGGATGTGGTGACCTTCATCGCGCGTGGATCCTTTCGGCCAGGTCGCGGCCCTGGGTCTCGCGTGCGGTGTAGACCGCGATCAGGGTGAGCACCGCCGCCAGGCCAAGGTAGATGGAGATGGGCACGCTGCTCGAGTAGGCCTGCAGCAGGGCGACCGCGATGATCGGGGCCAGCGCGCCGGCCACGATCGCCGAGAGCTGCGCGCCGATGGAGACGCCGGTGTAGCGCGTCCTGGTGCCGAACAGTTCGGAGAAGAAGGCCGCCTGCGGGCCGTACATCATGCCGTGGAAGAGCAGGCCGACGGTGACCGCCAGGGTGATCGCCAGGAAGTTGCCCGTGTCGACGAGCGGGAAGAACGCGAAGATCCACAGTCCGATGCCGGCGGCGCCCGCCAGGTAGATCGGTCGGCGGCCGACCCGGTCGGACAGCGCGCCCCATATCGGGATCGTGACGAAGTGGATGGCGGAGGAGATCAGCACCGCGTTCAGCACGGTCGAGTTGGCGATGCCGTTCTGCTTGGCGTAGGTGATGACGAAGACGGTCAGCAGGTAGAAGGAGATGTTCTCCGCCAGGCGCGCGCCGATCGCGGTGAGCACGTCCTTCGAGTGATACCGCAGCACCCCGACGATCGGGGCCCTGGGCTCGGGCGGGGCCTCCCGGAACACCGGCGACTCGCTGATCGTCAGCCGGATCCAGAGCCCGATCAGCACCAGCACGCCCGAGAGCAGGAACGGCACCCGCCAGCCCCACGACAGGAAGGCCTCGTCGCTCTGCCAGGCGGCCAGCGCCGCCAGCACGCCGGTGGCCAGGAGGTTCCCGCCCGGGGCGCCGGCCTGCGGCCAGGAGGCCCAGAAGCCGCGCCGCGCCGTGTCGCCGTGCTCGGAGACGATCAGCACCGCGCCGCCCCACTCGCCGCCGAGCGCGAAGCCCTGCACGAGCCGGAGCGAGGTCAGCACGAGCGCCGCGGCGGGCCCCAGCGTCTCGTACGTCGGCAGGCAGCCGATCAGGAACGTCGCCGCGCCCATCATGACCAGGCTGACGACCAGCAGCGTCTTGCGGCCGATCCGGTCGCCGAAGTGGCCGAAGACCAGGCCGCCGAGCGGGCGGGCGACGAATCCGACGGCGTAGGTGAGGAACGCCAGCAGCGTCCCGGTCAGCGGGTCGGACTCGGGGAAGAAGAGCTTGTTGAACACGAGGGCGGCTGCCGAGCCGTACAGGAAGAAGTCGTACCACTCGACGGTGGTGCCGATCAGGCTCGCGGCGACGATCTTCTTGATGGAAGTGGCCATGCCGGTCACCGTAGGTTGTGACCGAGGTCACTCATATGGTGTTCGGGCCCACAGTCTTCGTGCCGGATGTGTGGCCGAGCCGGTGCAGGCGGAGCGCGAGCTGGATCTCCAGCGCCCGCTCGGGCTCCAGCCAGCCGTCGCCCAGGAGCTTGCCGATGCGGTCGAGGCGCTGCGTGACGGTGTTCACGTGGATGTGCATGGCCTCGGCCGTACGCGAGGGGGAGCCGCCCGTGCCGAAGTACGTCTCCAGCGTGCCGGCCAGCGCGGTGCCCCTGCGCGCGTCATAGTCGATCACCTCGCCGAGCACCCTGTCGACGAACCCGCGCACGTCGCGCCCGTCGCCCACGAGCAGCCCCACGAACCCCAGCTCGGCCGCGCTCGCGCCGCCGCCCGCGCGCCCGAGTGCGATCAGCGCCTCCGCGCACCGCCGCGCCTCCTGGTAGGCGGCGGCCACGTCCTGGACCACCCGCCCGCCCTGCCCGCCCACGCCGGACGCGCCCGCGGTCGCCGTGCCGTGCAGCGAGGCGGTCAGCTCGGCGGCCACGCGCTGCGCCATGACGCCCGCGTTCTCGCCCGGCAGCAGCAGCACCACCTCGTCGCCCCGCCCCGCGGCCAGCCCGTGCCGCATCGCGGCCTGGGAGGACGCCCAGAAGGCGGCGCGTTCCCGCTGCCCTTCGTGCTTGGCCACCACGACGACGTGCGGCGCGCCCAGATCGACCCCGAGCCGCCTGGCCCGGTCGGCCAGCCCGGGGGAGTCGGGCCGCGAGATCAGGTCGTCGAGCAGCTCGCCCCTGACCCGCCCCTCGGCCTCGGCCACGCTCCTGCGGAACAGCAGCAGCAGCGCGCACACCAGCGCCGCCCGCTCCAGGATGCGCTCGTCGGCGTCGTCGCTGCGCAGCACCAGCGTGCACAGCGGCTCCCCGCCGACGTCCGCGGACGCGATCAGCAGATCGCCCTTGCGCACGGTACGCCCCAGCGCCCTGGACGCCTGCGCCGCCTCGAACACCCCGGCGTCCAGCCCGGCCAGCTCACCCGCGTCGCCGCTGATCACCCGGCCCAGGTCGTCGAGCACGGCCAGCGACCCGCCGAGCACGTCGGTCACCACGGCCGCCACGTCCTCGATGCCGCCGCCGCGCAACACCAGCGAGGTCATCCTGTCGTGCGCCATGGCGGCCCGCTCGACGGCCTCACCGTGCGCCCTGGCGGTCCTGTGGGCGTGGGAGAGCTCCTCCAGCGCATTCCTGGTCTCCTGCAGCAGCCTGGCGTTGTCGATCGCGACGGCGGCGTGCGCGGCCAGGCTGGCCAGCAGCGACACCTCCTCCTGGTGGAACGGCCGCGCGCTGCGGTTGGCCGCCATGAGCACGCCGATCACCCGCTGCCCCAGCCGCAGCGGCACGCCCAGGATGGCGACCAGGCCCTCCTCCTTGACGGCCTCGTCGATGTGCTCCTTGTGCCGGAACCTGGCGTCGGCGAAGTAGTCGGCCGTCGAGTACGGCGTGGCCGTCTGCGCGACCAGCCCGCCCAGCCCCGCCCCCATGGCCAGCCGCAACGCCCGGAACTTGGCCGAGATCGACCCGTCCGTGACGCGCATGTACGTGTCACCGCGCTCGGGGTCGTGCAGCGTCATGTACGCGACATCGGTGGCCAGGAGCTGCCTGGCCCGGTGCACGATCGCCTCCAGCACGGCGTCGAGGTCGCGCAGCGCCGCCAGGTCGCCGGCCGTGTCGTAGAGCGCCGACAGCTCGGCCTCGCGCCGGGCACGCCGCTTGAGCAGGTCGCGCACCTTGAGCGCCTCGACCTTGGCCCGCTCCAGCTCCTCGATCGCGGCCGGGTCGGCGCCGGCGGCCCTGGCCTGGATGATCGGCCCCTCGAACTCGACCGCCGAAGCCTCCCTGGCCAGCAGTTCGAGGAAGTGTCTGGCCATCAGCGGGCGGTCCACCCGCCGTCCACCGGCAGCGACACCCCGGTGATGAACGCCCCGCTCGGCCCGCACAGGTAGGCGACCAGCTCGGCCACCTCCTCAGGCTCGATCAGCCGCTTGATCGCGGCGGGCTCCAGCATGATGTTCTCCACGACCTCCTCCGGCGCGATGCCGTGCACTCTAGCCTGGTCGGCGATCTGCGCCTCCACCAGGCCGGTCCGCACGTACGCCGGGCAGACGCAGGTCGAGGTCACCCCGTGGGGCGCCCCTTCGAGCGCCACCACCTTGGAGAACCCCTCCAGCGCGTGCTTGGCCGTCGTGTAGGCCGACTTGTACGGCGAGGCCCGCAATCCGTGCACCGACGAGATGTTCACGAACCTGCCCCAGCCCCTGGCGTACATGCCGGGCAGCACCTTTCGCGCGATCAGGAACGGCGCCTCGACCATCACCCTGAGCATCGTGGCGAAGACCTCGGGCGGGAACTCCTCGATCGGCGCGACGTGCTGGAACCCGGCGTTGTTCACCACGATGTCGACGGGCTCGTCCGGCAGCGCCGCCGCGAAACCCGGGTCGCTCAGATCGGCCACCACGGCCGTGCCGCCGATCTCGGCGGCCACCTTCCCGGCGGGCTCGGCCCGCATGTCGACGACCAGCACCCTGGCCCCCGCCGCGGCCAGCCGCCGGGCGCACGCCGCCCCGATGCCGCCCCCGGCCCCCGTCACCAGCGCGGTCCGCCCCGTCAGCTCGTTCGCCATACCCCGCACCTTAGGCGGTGGCCGCGCCGCGCCGCATGGGTGCGGGCGACATAGATGCGTGCCGCCATATGTGGATCAAGGGCATCTGCTATGTTGGGCGCATGATCGCGTATTCGTCCCAGTGGTGGCCCGCCTCCTAGGCGGACCTCCGGCGCATACGCACACGGCCGCCTCGACGAGGCGGCCGTCACCGTTCTGGTGGGTGTCCCCCCGTCGAGCACTGACGAGAAGGGGACTTTCATGACCACCACCTGGCCGCGGCTCCTCACCGCGCTGCTCGACGGCGTGTCGTTGACCTCCCGCCAGGCCGCCTGGGCCATGGGCGAGATCATGTCAGGGCGCGCGACGGACGCCCAGATCGCCGCGTTCGCCATCGCCCTGCGGGCCAAGGGCGAGAGCGTGGCGGAGGTGTCCGGGCTGGCCGACGGCATGCTGGCCAGATCGTCGGCCATCCGGGTCCAGGGCGACCCCGTGGACCTGGTCGGCACCGGCGGCGACCGGGCCAACACCGTGAACATCTCCACCATGGCCGCCGTCGTGGCCGCCGCCGCGGGCGCCAAGGTGGTCAAGCACGGCGGCCGGGCCGCGTCCTCCATGGCGGGGGCGGCGGACGTGCTCGAAGAGCTCGGCGTGGTCGTCGACCTGCCGCCCGCCGCCGTGGTCCGGGTGGCGGACGAGGTCGGGATCACGTTCTGCTTCGCGCCCGTCTTCAACCCGGCGCTGAGACGGACCTCGGGGCCGCGGCGCGAGCTCGGCGTCCCCACGGTCTTCAACTTCCTCGGCCCGCTCACCAATCCCGCGCTCCCGCCCGCCCAGGCGGTCGGGGTCTTCCATCCGGGCATGGCCCCGGTCATCGCGGGCGTCCTGGCCGAGCGCGGCTGCTCCGCGCTCGTCTTCCGGGGTGACGACGGGCTCGACGAGCTGACGACCTGCGGGCCCTCGACGATCTGGGTCGTACGCCGGGGCGTCGTGACGCGTATCGCCTTCGATCCCCTCGACCTGTCGATCCCGCGCGCCCACCCCGACGACCTGCGCGGCGGCGACGCGCGGCACAACGCGGACGTGGCGCGGGCGGTGCTCTCCGGCGAGCGGGGCCCGGTGCGCGACGTCGTCCTGCTCAACGCGGCCGCCGCCGTGGTGGCCGCCGACGGCACGCCGCCGGCGGCCGAGCTCACGTCCGTCCTGGCCGCGGCGCACAAGCGGACCGCGGACGCCGTCGACTCGGGCGCCGCCCTGTCGCTGCTCACCCGCTGGGCCCACGCCACGAGGACGGCCTCGGGCCAGGTGTGACCCTTACGGTCTGGTCATCGTCAGTACGTCGAGCGCGGCGTCGAGCTGCTCCTCCGTCAGGGTGCCCGCGGCCACGTGGCCGCGCTCGATGACGACCTCGCGGATGGTCTTGCGCTCCGCCAGGGCCTGCTTGGCGATCTTCGCGGCCTCCTCGTAGCCCACGTACCGGTTCAGCGGGGTGACGATCGACGGGGACGACTCGGCGTACTCGCGCAGGCGCTCGACGTTCGCCGTGATCCCGGAGACGCAGCGGTCGGCGAGCAGGCGCGAGACGTTCGCCAGCAGCCGGATCGACTCCAGGATGTTGCGCGCGATCACCGGCAGCTGCACGTTCAGCTCGAAGGAGCCGGACGCCCCGGCGAACGTGATCGCCGCGTCGTTGCCGATCACCTGGGCCGCGACCATGGCCGTGGCCTCGGGGATCACCGGGTTGACCTTGCCGGGCATGATGGACGAGCCCGGCTGCAGGTCGGGCAGGTTGATCTCGCCGAGCCCGGCCCGCGGCCCCGAGCCCATCCAGCGCAGGTCATTGACGATCTTGGTGAGCGACACCGCCACCACCTTGAGCTGCCCGGACAGCTCGACGATGGAGTCCTGCGCGCTCTGGGCCTCGAAGTGGTCCCTGGCCTCCAGGAACGGGATGCCGGTCGCCTCGCGCAGCTTGCCGATCGCCTCCTGGGCGAACCCCTGCGGCGTGTTGATGCCCGTGCCCACGGCGGTGCCGCCCAGGGGCAGCTCCAGGACGTGCTCCAGCGCCGCCGTGACGCGTACGACGCCGTGCTCGATCTGCGTGGCGTACCCGCCGAACTCCTGGCCCAGGGTCACGGGCGTGGCGTCCATCAGGTGGGTGCGCCCCGACTTCACCACACCGTCGAACTCGATCGCCTTCTCCCGCAGCGCCTCCGCCAGGTGCCTCAACGAGGGCAGCAGGTGGTAGGTCACCTCGGTCGCCGCCGCCACGTGGATCGAGGTCGGGAAGACGTCGTTGGACGACTGGGAGGCGTTCACGTGGTCGTTGGGATGCACGGGCCGGCCCAGCCGCTCCTCGGCCAGCGTCGCGATCACCTCGTTGGCGTTCATGTTGGACGAGGTGCCGGAGCCGGTCTGGAAGACGTCGATCGGGAAGTGGGCGTCGTGCTCGTTCTCCGCCACGTCGGCGGCGGCCTGCGCGATCGCCTCCGCCATGTCCTTGTCGATCAGGCCCAGCTCGCCGTTGACCTCTGCGGCCACCGCCTTGATCAGGCCGAGGGCGGCGATGTGGGACGGCTCCAGAGGCCGGCCCGACACCGGGAAGTTCTCCACTGCCCGCTGGGTCTGCGCGCGCCACTTGGCGCCCGAGGGCACGCGTACCTCGCCCATCGAGTCATGTTCGATCCTGAACTCGCTCATGACTTCCAGTCTGACCCACCATCTCGCGCCGGGCTCGAAACCGGCGCCGCCGGGGATTCCAGGTCAGCGGATCGCCAGCTCAGCGGCGCCTTGGTCTACCTCCGCATCACCTTGCCGGGGCCGGCTCGTACGCCGGGCGCGCGCCACGGGTGCGGGGCCGCGGGTCGAGCGGCTTTGCCGGACCGGGCGCCTGTGCGATACATCTCGCGAGGCGCCTCCGGCGGGGCCGCCGGCCCTTAAGCCGCCCTTTAGCGCAGGGCATGACGGATATTACGGTCGTAGCGCAGCGTAGTTAAACGATTTCCGTGCATTCTGGCCGCGTATGCCACGGCAATCATGGCCAGCCCCGACTTTTGCCTCCATCAGATCACCTTCGCCACCGCTGGTTCCTAGCGTGGGTCTTAACCCAACGTCCGTACTGGCATTTTTTCGGACGCCAAATCCTGGGAAACCAGCAAGAGGCGATCTTCCATGATCAAGGTCAACAACGTTCTCGCCGCCGGTGCGCTGGCGGCCTCAGCGCTGGTCGCGCCCGTCGCGGTCGCCGCACAGTCCGCCGCCGCCGACACGTCGGCCCAGAAGACCACCACGCAGACAGTCGCCTATCCGCTGCACCCCTGCAAATTCCACAAGAAGCCCGCCAAGTGCCGCGCCCGTGGCCACGGAGGCGGCGGCAACGGGAGCGGCAACATCAACATCAGCAACACGAACACCAACATCAACAACTAGCGCGACGACCAGGCCAGGCAGGGTCGCACCGGACGCCCGGCGCGGCCCTGCTCCGTGCCTGCCGCTGGTCCGGGGCGGACTGATCAGCTGGAGAAGAGGGCCACGATGAGGACGGCGATCACCACGGCGGCCGCCGCGGCCACCGCCATCAGCACCAGCATGCCGTTGCGGTTGCCCGCGGGCTTCTGCTCCGGCTGCCCGGCGATGGCGAACAGGTCCGTGCCCAGCCCCTGGCTCTCGTGCGGCACCTGCTGCGGGCCCTGAGGCCCCTGCGGCATCGGCTGGTGCCGGGGCGGCTGCTGGCCGCCCGTCGGCGGCGCGGGCAGCGGGTAGACCTGCTGGCCCGGCGGTCCGTTCTTGGGCGACGGGATGCGGGTCGTGGCGACGGAGCCCTCGTCACCCGGATGCTGCGGTGGCCGGCCGTCGCCCTGCTCCGGCCCCGACGGGAACGGGCCCTTGGGCCGGGAGATGCTGACCGTACGCTCCGGGTCGTAGTCGCCTTCCGGAGCCGGCGGGTTGGCGCGCGGGCCGCCGCCCTGGCCGGCGCCGCCGGCGCCGCCGGGACTGCCCGGCGCCTGCGCCGAGAAGGGCTGCCGGCCCTGCGGGGGACGGCCCGGGGTGGACTGTGGCACGGTGGGCGCGTTCGGCCCGCGGGACGGCCCCTGGGGCCCCGAGGGGGGTGTCTGACCCTGGCCTCCGGCCGGCCGCTGCCCGGGCTGCTGCCCGCCGCCGGGGCTGTTGGGGCCGGTCGGCCCCTGCGCGCCGTACCCCTGGGTGCCAGGCCCCTGTACTCCGGGCCCCTGCGTTCCGGGGCCCTGCATTCCGGAGCCTGCTGGGCCGCCGCGTCCGCCAGGCCCTTGCGATCCCGGCGCTCCGGGATGCGGCGCGCCGGACGCCGCGGCGCCCATGCCCGCGGCGTGCGGGCTCGTGGCCTGCGGACCTGCGGTCTGGGGGCGGCCTCGGCCGGCGGGGCCTTGAGCGGGTCCGCCCTGGGCGGCTGCCCGTTGACCGGCAGGGCCTTGAGCACCTGCGCCCTGTCCGGTGGGAATCTGGGGGCCGGTCGGGCGGCCGGCGGGTCCCTGGTCTCCAGGGGTGGTGGGTTGCGGAGCGGCGAACGGGTCGGGCAAAGCGGCCTCCTGAGCCATAAGAGCCTCGGCCGTGAGCACCGGCATCTCGCTCGTCGGGGTGTCGGCGACCATGCGTAGCAGGGTCTCCGCCTTGGCAGCGCCGAGCCGCTGCCGGTAGTCCTTGTTGAGCAGCCCGTTCAGCACGGGTCGAAGCTGCCCCGCCTGCGTGGGCGGGTCGGCGCTCTCGGTGAGCAGCGCCGCCAGCGTCTCCGCGATCGTGGACCGCTCGTAGGCGGGACGCCCTTCGACGGCGAAGTACAGAGTCGCCCCGAGAGACCAGACGTCCGACTCGGGGCCGGTGTAGTCGCCCCTGGCACGTTCCGGGGCCGTGTAGCCGGGGGAGCCGATCACCATGCCCGTCTTCGTCAGCCGCGAGTCGCCCTCGGCCTTGGCGATGCCGAAGTCCGTCAGCACCACGCGCCCGTTCTCGGTGATGAGCACGTTGCCGGGCTTGACGTCGCGGTGGGTGATGCCCTGGGCGTGCGCGGCGCGCAGCGCCCCGAGCAGGTCCACGCCGATCTCCGCCACGAGCCGTGGCGGCAGCGGCCCCTCCTCCTCGATCACCTGCTCCAGCGAGCGGGCTTCGATGAGCTCCATGATGATCCACGGGCTGTTGTCCTGGATCAGCACGTCATGGATGGAGGCCACGGACGGGTGGTTGATGCGGGAGGCGATGCGGCCCTCGCGCACCATGCGTTCGCGCAGCTCGGCCCGCTGTTCCTCGGTGAGACCCGGGTCCTGGCGGATTTCCTTGACCGCCACCTCGCGCCCGAGCGCGCGGTCGCGGGCGCGCCACACGGTCCCCATCGTGCCCCGGCCGAGCGGGGTGATGAGCTCGTAGCGCTCCGCGAGCAGGCGTGTCTGCTGTTCCGGCATGAGAAGAAGATATCGATTCTCGCTTGGGAAGTGCTTTACCCTCGCTTGCGAAGTTCTCTTGGCCAGAACCGCCGAGGAAGGCACAACTTTATCACCGTAGCTTTGAAACGGGCATAAGCGGACGGAGCTGGCCGTGGTTCAACCCGCTTCCTGTGCACTCCCTCGCCTGGTTTACGTTCCTGCCGCGGCGAGGGCACGTTGAGGGTGGCCGCCGGAGGATCCGCCCTGTGCAGCCCGCGATGCGCGGGCCTGCGTACGAAAGGGGGCTGGGAGGTCGGCGACGTGGGACGCGCGGGCCTGCTCGGGGTGAGGGGCTCCTCGGCCGAGCCGCCCGCGGCCACCCGGGCCAGCATGAGCGAGGCGCGTACGGAGTCGAGCCTGGTCGCCGGGTCGATCCTGAGCAGCGCGTCAAGCACGGGAGCCAGCGGCCCCGCCTTGGTCATCGGGATCGGCTCGCCACTGGTCAGGGCCGCGAGCGCGGCGGCGGCCGTACGCCTGCCGTGCAGACCCCGGCCCTCGACGGCGGTGTAGAGGGTCGCGCCGAGCGACCACAGGTCGCCCGCCGGGCTGGCCTTCGAGCCGAGCACCCGCTCTGGAGCGATGTATCCCGCGGACCCGAGAACGATGCCCGCCTGGGTGATGGAAACGTCACCCTCGAGCGCGGCCAGTCCGAAGTCGGTGAGCACCGCCCGGTCCTCTGTCACCAGCACGTTGCTCGGCTTCACGTCGCGGTGCAGGATCCCCTTGGCGTGCACGGCGCGCAGCGCGCCCAGGATCTGCCGGCCGATCTCGGCGGCCCTGCGGGGATGGAGCGGTCCTTGCTCCTGGATGAGCTGCTCCAGGGACTTCGCCCGGAGCAGCTCCATCACGATCCACGGCCGGTCGTCCTCGGTGACCACGTCGAACACGGTGATGACCGAGGGATGCGCGACCATCGCGGTCGCCCGGCCCTCGCGCTCGGTGCGCGCGCACAGCTCGGCACGCAACTCCTCGTCGAGCACGGTGGGCAGCCGAACTTCCTTGACCGCCACGTCCCGGTCGAGCAGCTCGTCATGTGCCCGCCAAACGGTGCCCATGCCGCCGCGACCAACCGGCTCCATGAGCCGATAGCGCGCGGCGAGTAGGTAACCGGAGGGCGCACGCATGCCAGGCAGCTTACCTATTTGTGTAAACCGACCAGTAGAGGCGGGGCCGATAATTTGTTGCGAACTTAAGTCAACCCGCCTGACTCGTCACGTCAGCAAACCTCCGGGCCACATCATCCCAGTTGATGAGGCCCCACAGTTTCTCGACGTAGTCCGGGCGGACGTTGCGATACTGAAGGTAGTACGCATGCTCCCATGCGTCGAACACGAGCAGCGGCGTGGTGTTCAGCCCCACGTTGCCGTGGTGGTCGTAGACCTGCTCGACGACGAGCCTGCGGCTCAGCGGCTCCCAGGCCAGCACGCCCCATCCGGAGCCCTGCACGGACGCGGTGGCGGCGGTGAGCTGCCGCCGGAACGCGTCGAACGTGCCGAAGTGCTGGTCGATCGCGTCCCTGAGAGGCCCGTCCGGGCGGTCGCCGCCGTCCGGTGACAGGTTCTCCCAGAAGATCGAGTGCAGCACGTGCCCGGACAGGTTGAAGGCGAACGTCTTCTCCAGGCCCACCAGGTTCGAGAACTCACCCTTGTCGCGGGCCTCGGCGAGACGTTCGAGCGTGTCGTTGGCGCCTTTGACGTAGGCGGCGTGGTGCCTGGCGTGGTGCAGCTCCAGGATCTCGCCGGTGATGGCGGGTTCGAGCGCCGCGTAGTCGTACGGCATGTCGGGAAGTGTGTAGTCCCCCATGCGGCCGTCTCCTCCTTCGTCGATCTCGCTGATCTCGAAAGGGACACTATTGCAAGTCATTCGCAACTGCATCGGACTTGCGGCCTAGGTCTTCTCTTGGCAGTCTGTCGAGGGTCAGATTGGTCCCGCCGCGCGGGCGGCTTACCCCCGCCCGCGCAGGCGTTCCCGCCCGGCTTTCCCTGGAGCGTTTGCGCAGCTCACCGGGCCTCTGTGTCGATCGGCACAACGACTTGCCGGATTTTTGTGCATGATGCCAGGTAGGGGACTTTCAGGCGTACGGCAGTCTGACTGACAGGAACCCACGGGGCGGCGTCAGCGAGTTGTAAGGGTGCCGTAAGGGGGCGGGGGCATGGTTAAGGCAAGGAAGAAGGCGAGCTCCTGCCGGACAGCCGGAAGCAGACCGGAAACTGTCGGTCCCGAACGTCAGACTGAAAGCATCCGCCGAGGTCCACTACCGAAGACAGACCGCTAAGGACGTGATGAAGATGCGCCAGATCCAGGTTCGTCGCCGACCGAAGAAGTCGACCAGAGCCGCACTGGACCTTCGCACGCCGTCAGGGCGCCAGCTGCCCTTTTGAGACCCAGCAATCCGGAGCGCAATCTGAGAGGTGCGCGATGTGCAGTCACTACCCCGCTTGCCCAAGTGCCGACTCCCTCGACCGTGAGAGGTCGCACGTGATCTCGGCCCACCCCGACCAGGGCTGGAGCCTCCTTTGCAACGGCGTCGTGCTGTTCGATGACACCGGTCTGCTGCTGCCCGACGGCAGCGTGGTGGCACCGCACCGGGCCCCGGTGGCCGCGTGAGCATCTCTTGGGTCACCAGGCCGGAGGAGGAGCGAGACGTGCCGGCGATCCGCGGGATCAACCTCGCGGCGTTCGCGACCTCGCTCGAGGCCGACCTGGTCGACGCACTTCGCAAGGACCCCGCCTGGTTGCCCGGCCTGTCCATCGTGGCCGAGCACGACGGGGTCGTGGCCGGGCACGCGCTCTTCACCCGCTGCCACGTCGACGGGGCTCCCGCCCTGGCCCTCGCCCCCTGCGCCGTGCTGCCCGCCCACCAGCGGCAGGGCGCCGGCTCCGCGGCGATCATCGCCGGGCTCGACGCCGCCCGCGACCGTGGCGAGTCCCTGGTGCTCGTTGCCGGGCACCCCGCCTACTACCCTCGGTTCGGCTTCGTCCGGGCCTCCTCCTACTCGATCCGGGCACCCTTCGACGTGCCTGATGAGGCGATGATGGCGCTGGCGCTCGCCGGGGCGCGGCCGGTGCCGAGCGGCACGATCACCTACCCGGCCCCCTTCGCCCTCTGACCCGTCCGGCTTCCCGCCGACCCGCCCCCGCCGCCGCGGCTTCCGCGCCCTCGGGGCCGCCCGCCTTTGGGCGTCCGGCCGGCTGCCGTTCACGGGCTTGGCCCGCGTTCGCGTCTGCTCGGTTGCCTCCGCTCGCCTGTGAGGCGTGTTCGTGTCACCCGACCGCCGCCTCCGTGCGGACGCACGGAGGCATGGCCGGGCCGGCGGGCAGAAGCAGCCGGGCCAGCGGGCAGAAGCAGCCGGGCAGGCGCGCGCCGACCCGGCCGTTCACGCGGGGGTGTCAGCCCGGGATGGCAGCAGGGACGGGCGCAGGGGTGTCGGGTGCGCAGGCTCTCCTGGAGAGCGGGAGGTCAGCGGCGGCCGATCGACAGGACCGGGCCGGTCCTGTCGGTGAAGAAGTCGTCACCCTTGTCGTCCACGACGATGAACGCGGGAAAGTCCACGACCTCGATCTTCCACACCGCTTCCATCCCCAGCTCGGGGTATTCGAGCACCTCCACCTTCTTGATGCAGTCCTGCGCCAGCCGGGCCGCGGGGCCGCCGATGGAGCCCAGGTAGAAGCCGCCGTGCTGCTGACACGCCTCCGTGACCTGCTTGGAGCGGTTGCCCTTGGCCAGCATCACCATCGAGCCACCCGCCGCCTGGAAGCGCCCGACGTACGAGTCCATGCGCCCGGCCGTCGTCGGGCCGAAGGAGCCGGAGGCGTAGCCCTCGGGGGTCTTGGCGGGTCCGGCGTAGTAGACGGCGTGGTCCTTGAGGTATTGCGGCATCTCGCCGCCGTTGTCGAGGAGCTCGGCGATCTTGGCGTGGGCGATGTCGCGGGCGACGACAAGAGGGCCGGTGAGGGAGAGGCGGGTTTTGACGGGATATTTCGTCAGCTGGGCGAGGATCTCGGGCATGGGCCGGTTGAGGTCGACCTGGATGACGTCGTCCGAGAGGTGTTCGTCGGTCGTCTCGGGCAGGAAGCGGGCCGGGTCGGTCTCCAGCTTCTCCAGGAACACGCCCTCGGGAGTGATCTTGGCCAGCGCCTGGCGGTCGGCCGAGCAGGACACCGCGATGGCCACCGGGCAGGAGGCGCCGTGCCGGGGGAGGCGGATGACGCGTACGTCGTGGCAGAAGTATTTGCCGCCGAACTGCGCCCCGATGCCCAGCTTCTGCGTCAGCTCGAAGACCTTGGCCTCCATCTCCAGGTCCCTGAAGCCGTGCCCGGACGCCGACCCCTCGGTGGGGATGGAGTCGAGGTAGCGGGCGCTGGCGTATTTGGCGGTCTTGAGCGCGTATTCGGCGGAGGTGCCGCCCACGACGATGGCCAGGTGGTACGGCGGGCAGGCCGCGGTGCCCAGCGAGCGGATCTTCTCCTCCAGGAAGGCCAGCATGCGCTTCTCGTTGAGCACGGCCTTGGTCTCCTGGTACAGGAACGACTTGTTGGCCGAGCCGCCGCCCTTGGCCATGAACAGCAGTTTGTACTCGTCGGGGTGCCCGTGGGGGTCCTCGGCGTACAGCTCGACCTGGGCCGGCAGGTTGCTGCCGGTGTTCTTCTCCTCCCACATGGTGAGCGGGGCCATCTGGGAGTAGCGGAGGTTGAGCTTGGTGTAGGCGTCGTACACGCCGCGCGAGATGTGCTCGGCGTCGAGCCCGTCGGTCAGCACGTGGCGCCCGCGCTTGCCCATGACGATGGCGGTGCCGGTGTCCTGGCACATCGGCAGCACGCCGCCGGCCGAGATGGAGGCGTTCTTCAGCAGGTCGAGGGCGACGAAGCGGTCGTTGCCGCTGGACTCGGGGTCGTCGACGATCTTCCGGAGCTGGGCGAGGTGCGAGGCGCGCAGGTAGTGGGAGATGTCATGGACGGCCGTCTCGGTCAGCAGCCGCAGCGCCTCCGGCTCGACCTCGAGAAACGTACGCCCAGCCGCTTCGACCTTCCGCACCCCCTCCGATGTGATCAGCCGGTATTCCGTCTCGTCGGCTCCAAGCGGAAGCAGGTCGGTGTAGTCGAACTCGCCCATGTCCATCCTTTCGGTCCTCCAAGAGATTACGCGCCTCGGGAGTGACCGGTGGACCGACCCCGTCAGGCCTCGGACGGTCTGACGGCCGCCTTCGCGCTCGAGCGTTCGGCGCTGAGGCCGACCAGGATGCCGACGACGACGAGTCCGGCGCCCAGCAGGTCGTACGCGGTCGGCATCGCGACCCCGAGCACCGCCCCCGTGACGATGGCCGCCACCGGGATGAGCCCCGCGAACAGCCCGGCCCGGCCCGGGCCCAGCTTGGGCAGCGAGCTGTACCAGAGGAAGAACGCGATCACCGTGACCACGATCGCCAGGTACGTGAACCCGAGCACCTCCGGGACCGCCGGTGTCCTGAACATGCCCGCACCCTCGGTGACCAGCCCCACCACGGCCAGCATGGGCACGGCCAGCGCCGTCGAGTACGCCGAGACCCTGATCGGCCCCAGCTTCGGCAGCAGCGGGATGGCCAGCAGGGAGAAGCTCACCTCGCCGACGAGCGCCGCGAGGGCCCACAGCAGGCTCTCGGTCGTGCCGCTGCCGAGTCCGGTGGCCAGCGTCGCCCCGGTCACCACCACGCCGGCGCCGAGCAGCAGCCGGGGTGCGGGCCGCCCGCCGGCCAGCGCGAGCGCCAGCGGCACGGTGCCCAGCACGGTCCCGACCAGCGCGGGACCGGAGGCGCGGGTGGACTCCACCACGGCCACGTTGAAGACGACCAGGCCGAGCAGCGTCAGCCCGGCCAGGCAGAGCAGGTCGCGCGGCGCAAGTCGCACGAACCGCAGACCCAGCGCTCGCGTTATGACAAGCAGGATGACCGAAGCGACGAGATACCGAACAGCCTGTCCGCCGTATACGGGATACGAGTCAACGAGCCCAGCGACGCCGGCCAGCGTTCCGACGAGGAACATGGCCGCGGCGGCCCCCACGATTCCGCTTCTCATGCGAAGGATGCTAGGGAGACAATGGTTCCCGCAAACAGTCCAATGTCCCGCCAGAAGACAGGACCAATATGGCTGACCTCCATATCAAGATAAATCGCGATAAGGGGGGAATCGCCGGGCAGATCGCGTCTGAGCTGCGCGACTCCATCCGGGGCGGGCGGCTCACCCCCGGCACTCGCCTGCCCGCCACCCGCGACCTCGCCACCGACCTCCAGGTCTCCAGGGGCGTCGTCGTGGAGGCGTACGAGCAGCTCGTCGCCGAGGGGTTCCTGGTCTCCAGGGTGGGCGTGGGCACCCAGGTCACCCCCAAGAACGCCGCCCGGGCCAACTCCAGGCCGCGCAACCCGGTGCCGGTCCGGCCCAAGCCGGCCCGCCGGTCGCCGAACACCCCTGTGTGCGCTCCGTACTACGGTCATCGCCCCACCTCCCCGGACCTCAGCCACTTCCCCCGTGAACGCTGGCTGGCGGCCGTCAGGCACGTCCTGACCACCGTACCTTCCGACGCCCTCGATTACGGGGACCCCGGCGGCGTGCCTGAGCTGCGCGAAGAGCTGGCCGGCTACCTCAGGCGGGTCAGGGCCGCCGATGTGCGCCCGGAGAACCTCGTCATCGTCGGCGGCGTGGCGCAGGGGCTGAGCCTGGTCCTGCACGTGCTCACGCAGCAGCGCCCGCTCCGGCTGGCCGTCGAGGACCCGACCAGCCACCGCCAGGTGCCGCTGCTGCGGCGGGCGGGCGCGCACCTCGTGCCGGTGCCGGTGGACGAGCAGGGGCTGGACGTGCGCAAGCTGAGCGGGGACGCCGTCCTGGTGACGCCCGCACACCAGTTCCCGACCGGGGTGGTGCTCTCCCCGCCGCGCCGGGCCGCGCTGATGGAGTGGGTCTACGCGGGCAACCGCGCGATCCTGGAGGACGACTACGACGCCGAGTTCCGCTTCGACCGCGACCCCGTCGGCTGCCTGCAGGGGCTGGCGCCCGACCGGGTGATCCTCTCGGGCAGCGTGAGCAAGGCGCTGGCGCCCGGCCTGCGGCTGGGCTGGGTGGCGGCGCCGCCCGACCTGGCCGAGGCGGTCCGCAGGGCGCGGGGCGAGCTGGACCTGGGCTCCCCGGTCATCGAGCAGTACGCGCTGGCCCATTTCCTGCGCACCGGCGGCTACGACAAGCATCTGCGGCGCATGCGCAGGGAATACCGTCGCCGCCGGGACGCCCTGGTCCAGGCGCTGGCCGAGGAGTTGCCGGAGGTCCGGGTCAAGGGGATCGAGGCGGGGCTGCACGTGTACCTGGAGCTGCCGGGGCGGTGGGACGAGTCGCGTACGGTCCGGGTCGCGCAGGAGCTGGGCCTGTCCGCCGAGCCGGTGGGGCCGATGCGGGACGCGGCGGGGCCGCCGGCCGTGGTGGTGGGGTTCGCGCGGCTGCCCGCGCACAAGGCCGCCGAGGCTGTCCGAGGCTTAAAGGTCCGAATGTCAGGACAAATTGTTGACTGAGGGAGAAATGCTCGCTTAGAAAGAAAGCCGGATCCCGAATTGGAGGCGCCATGCGTGTGGGACTGCTGGGTCTGGGCCGGATCGGAGCCTTCCACGCCGCGACCCTGGCCGCGCATCCCCTGGTGGACGAGCTGATCGTGGCCGATCCCGTACGTACGTCGCCGTACGGGAGGCCCGGGGACGCGTTCGAGGCGGACGCCGTGGTGATCGCCACGCCGACCAGCACCCACGCGGAGCTCATCGTCAAGGCGTGCGAGCGGGGCATCCCGGCCTTCTGCGAGAAACCGGTGGCCGGCACGGTGGCCGACACCGTGAAGGTGCTGGAGTCGAGCGCCGGCAACCGGGTGCAGATCGGGTTCCAGCGCAGGTTCGACCCCGGCTACGTGGCGGCGGCGACGGCGCTGCGCGCGGGGGAGCTGGGCGAGCTGCACCGCGTGCACCTGGTGACGGCCGATCCGGCCCCGCCGCCCGCCGAGTACATCCCGCTGTCCGGCGGCATCTTCCGCGACTGCCACATCCACGACTTCGACATCCTGCGCTGGGTGACCGGCCGCGAGGTGGTGTCGGTCTACGCGAAGGGCGCCAACCGGGGCGCCGCGTTCTTCGCGGCGGCGGGCGACGTGGACACCAGCGCCGCGCTCCTGACGCTGGACGACGGCACGCTGGCCACCCTGCAGGGCTCGCGCTACAACGGCGGCGGGTACGACGTGCGCATGGAGCTGGCGGGCACCGAACGCACGCAGGCGGTCGGCCTCAGCTCGCGCGCCCCCCTCCACACGACGGAGGACGAGCCCAGCCCCGACGAGCCCTGGCCGGACTTCGTCACCCGCTTCGAGACCGCCTACCGCGACGAGATCGACGCCTTCCTGACCAGCGACCGGAGCCCGTGCTCGATCGAGGACGCGCTGGAGGCCCTGTACGTGGCCGAGGCCGCCGACCTGTCCCTGCGCGAGCACCGTCCCGTCGAGGTCGCGGAGGTACGGCGATGAGGGTTCGCACATGCCTGGACGGAGCGCCGCAGGGTGGCTGACTATCGCGAGCTGCGCCAGGTCAGGGCGAGGTTTCCCGAGCGCATCGCGGAGGCGGCGGCGGTACGGCGGCGCCGCCCGCTGTTCGGCCCCCGCGGCCAGCTCATGATCATCGCAGCCGACCATCCGGCCCGGGGCGCGCTGGGCGTGGGCGGCCGGCCGCTGGCCATGGGGAGCCGGGTCGAGCTGCTCGACCGGCTGATGGTCGCGCTGCGCCGCCCCGGCGTGGACGGCCTGCTGGCCACCCCCGACGTGGTCGAGGACCTGCTGCTGCTCGGGGCGCTCGACGACCTCATCGTCATCGGCTCGATGAACCGGGGCGGGTTGCAGGGGGCGGTGTTCGAGTTCGACGACCGGTTCACGGCGTACGACCCCGGGGCCATCGCCCGGATGCGGCTGGACGGGGGCAAGATGCTCTGCCGGATCGCGCTCGACGAGCCCGGCACCGCCGCGACGCTGGAGTCCTGCGGCCGGGCGATCACCGAGCTGGCCGGCGACGGGCTGGTGGCGATGGTGGAGCCGTTCTGGTCGAGCCGGGCGGGTCACGATCTGTCGCCCGACGGCGTGATCCGGGCCGTCAACGTGGCCCAGGGGCTGGGGGCCACCTCGGCGCGCACCTGGCTGAAGATCCCGGTGGTGGCCGACATGGAGCGTGTCCTGCATGCCACCACGCTGCCGGTCCTGCTGCTCGGCGGCGATCCTGGCGACACGCCCGACGTGGCCCATACCGCGTGGCGCAAGGCGCTGCGGCTGCCCGGGGTGTGCGGGCTGGTGGCGGGGCGGGCCCTGCTCTACCCGCCGGACGACGACGTGGCGGCGGCCGTGGACGCGGCGGTCGCCCTGCTGGAGCCCGCCTGATCAGGTGGAGCCCGCCTGCTCAGGTGGTCGCCTGATCGGGTGGAGCTCGCCTGCTCAGGTGGTCGCCTGATCAGTGGTGGCCGCCGCCCGCTTCGGCGCGAAGCCCGGGGCCAGCACGATGATCGCGGCGGCCAGCACCAGCGGCGCGGCGAACGCGATCCGCATGCCCGCGGCGTCCGCGATGCCGCCCACCAGGGCCGCGCCCACGATGAAGCCGACGTAGTTGAAGAGGTTCACCCTGGCGATGGCCACGCCGGTGCCCGCCGGGTCCAGCCGGCCGGCCGCCGAGAACGACTGCGGCGCCACCACCGACAGCCCCACCCCGGTCAGGCCGAACGCGACGATGCCCAGGAACTGGTTGGGGGCCAGGACGACGCCCAGGAAGCCGAGGGTGGCGATCAGGCCGCCGATCCTGACGATGACCGCGGGGCCGTACCGCCGGACGGCGAAGTCGCCGCCGAGCCTGACGGCCAGGGTGGTCGCCTGGTATGCGACGTAGGCCAGCGGGATCACCCTCGGGCCGGCCGTCAGCACGTCCTTCATGAACACCGTGTTGAAGTTGGATACGGCGGCGTCGCCGACGTACAGGAAGCCCATGGCCAGGCAGAGCGGGAGGATCGGCCGCCACGGGAACCTGCCCGCGGTCACGGTCGCCGTCTCGACCTTCTCCTCCTTCGGCGAGCACAACTTCGGCCCGGCGTAGAGCGAGCCGGCCACGGCGAAGACCATGGGGACGGCCATGACCACCGGGAGCGGCAGGTCGGCCGCCGCCGAGGCCCACAGCGCGCCGACCATGCTGAACACGCTCCACACGCAGTGGAACCCGTTCAGCACCTGGACGCCGTACCTGCGCTCGACCGCCACGCCCTGCATGTTCATGCCCGCGTCCACCGCGCCCACCGCCACCCCGAACAGCAGCAGCGCCGGCACCAGCAGCGGCACGTTCGGCGCGAGGCCGGCGAGGACCACGGCGACGGCCACCACCGGCTGCGCGACGCGCAGCAGCAGCCTGCTCCCCAGCCGGGCGGCGAACGCGCCCGCCGCCACGCTGCCGACGCCCGCGAACACGGGCACGATCAGCAGCAGCAACGTGAGGGTGCCCTCGTCGAGCTCGTGCCTGGCCTGCAGGTTCGCGACCTGGATGAGCAGCGTGGCAAAGGACAGGCCCTGCACGCCGAAGACGAAGAAGGCGGCGACCCGGGTCTGGCGATCACGCAAGGACGGCACGGCGGCCTCCTGATCGGGGGGAATCAAACGTGAGGCGCGGTCAGGTTAGCGGCTGCCAGACGCCCTCCGCCAGCACCCGGATAGGCTGCCGGGAGTGAAACGGGGCTACGCGTCCGGCGCGGCGCGCAGGGAGCGCATCCTGGCCACCGCGCTGCTGGAGTTCGCCGAGAACGGCTACCGCGGCGCGTCCCTGGCCCGCATCGCCGAGCGCGCCGAGCTGTCCCAGGCCGGGCTGCTGCACCACTTCAGGACCAAGGAGCTGCTGCTCATCGCGGTGCTGGACTACCGGGACGAGCTCGACATACGCAAGTTCGACCTCGCGCCGGAGGGCGGGATCGACGCGCTGCGGGCCCTGGTCGGCGTGGTGGAGCACAACTCCCGCGTGCCGGGCCTGGTGCAGCTCTTCTCCGTGATCAGCGGCGAGGCCGTGACCCCCGGCCACCCCGGGCACGACTGGGCCAGGCGCCGCTACCGGCGGCTGCGCGCGAACGTGGCGGCGGCGCTGCGCAGGGGCGCCGAGCGCGGCGAGCTCAGGGCCGGGCTCGATGCCGAGGCGCACGCCGACCGGCTGATCGCGATGATGGACGGCCTGCAGACGCAGTGGCTCATCGATCCGGAGCGGGTGGACATGGCGGCCGTCTTCAGGGGATACGTCGATGACCTGATCGCCCTGCTGCGGCCCTAGCTATCCGGCGAGCTGCTCGGCGGGGGCGTCCTCGCGCGCCGGCTCCGCCACGTTCAGCCGGCGCGCGGCCGCCCACACGCCGAGCGCCAGCAGCGCCGCGACCTCGGTGACGGCCAGGCCGCGCTCGACCAGCCCGAGCGGCATGACCCGATACCACGGCAGCCCGTTGCCGGCCCCGACCAGCATCACCGCGCCGATGCCCACCACCCACAACACCGAGCAGATCCCGAACCCGAACGCCAGCAGCGTGGCCCGGGACCGCTCCCGGTGCCGCCACGGCCGGGCGATGACGACCGCCGCCAGCGGCAGGCACAGGAAGGCCACGAAGCTGCCCACCCGGTGGATGCTGCCGCTCGTGCTCGGCCCGACCGACCAGTCGTGCTTCTCGAACCAGGCGGTCAGGAACAGCCCGACGCTCCACCCCATGAGCGCGAGCGTGCCGAAGATCCCGGCCAGCCTCTTGCGGGCCAGCGACACCCCGATGGCGACCGAGCCCGCCGCCAGCAGGCCCACCCCGAGGCCGAAGAGCCAGCCGTCGGGCCCGAGGCCGTGCTCGCTGATGGTCCGCCTGAGCGGGTTCATCTCGTCGAGACTCGACAGCTCCAGGCCGAGGATCACCGCTACGCCCGCGCCTGCCGCGCCGAGACCCCATCGCGCCGGTTGATGCACGCACACCTCCCCTTTGCCGGGAATAACGGCCGTGCGCGGGGATGGATTCCTAAGAAAATCCTTAGAAAACAGGGCGTTCAGGTCAGCGCGCGCCGGATGAGGTCGTCGCTGAGCCGCCGCAAGGCCGGAGCCGGCCGCCGAGCTGCGCGCCAGGATCATCGGGCCGCGCCGAGCCGCTCCGCTCCGCCCTCCGCTCCGCCCTCCGCTCCGTGCTGGCACGCGGCGCCCTGCCCGCGGACGTGGACCCGGAACCGGCCGTCGGCCTCGTCTTCGGCGCGATGTGGTACCGGTTGCTCGACCGCCACGCCGAGGTGAACGCGGAACTCGCGGAGGAGATCGCCGGACTGCTGGCCAGAATCCGCTGACATCGGCCCATTCGGCACGAGCGAACAGGGCGAGCGCCGGATATCGTCAGAAGTGTGAACGAACGCGCGGGATCGTGGTTGCCGAAGCTGCAGGAAGTCGGGGAGCGGCTGGCGGAGGAGTGGGTGCAAGCCCGCCGCCCTCCGGCGCCGAACGACATACCGCAGCCGCACGAGCTGCGCGCGTCCGACGCCGACCGCGAACGCATCGCCCAGGTGCTGCAGGACGCGCACGCCGACGGGCGGATCACGCTGGAGGAGCTGGAGGAGCGGCTCGGGGTGCTCTACGCCGCGCGCACGCTCGGTGAGCTGGCCGCGCTGACCACCGACCTGCTGCCCGCCGAGCAGCAGCCGCTCAACCTGGACGGCCGGCCGGTCTCGGCCATCTTCAAGAAGGAGCAGCGCGGGGGCCGCTGGGTGGTGCCGGCCGAGCTCGGTGTGACGGCCATGTTCGGCACGACCAAGCTGGACTTCAGCGACGCGATCCTGCAGAACCGGCGGATCATCATCAACGCCACCCTGGTCTTCGGCGGGCTGGAGATCCGCGTGCCGGAGGGGCTGGAGGTGATCAGGGTGGCCAAGGACAAGACGGTCCGCCTGACCAAGCAGCCGACCGAGCCGGGGGCGCCCGTGGTGGAGGTGCGCACCACGAACTTCGCGGGCGAGGTCAAGGTCAAGGAGCCACCCCGCCGCAAGCGCCGCCGCTGATCCCCGGTTCCCGGCTCTCCCCTGCCGGCCGGGCGGCGGCTCAGCCGGCCGTGTCGAAGTTGATCGCGCTGTACGCGCGCAGCTTCCAGAGCTGGTGCTCGCTCTCGATCTTGCGGATCGTGCCCGACCGGCCGCGCATCACCAGCGACTGCGTCATCGCCGATCCGGCGCGGAACCGTACACCCTGCATGAGCTCGCCCTGCGTGATGCCGGTCGCCGCGAAGAACACGTCGTCGGACCTGACCAGGTCGTTCGTGGTGAGCACCTGCCCGAGGTCGTGCCCGGCGTCGACGGCCTTCGCGCGCTCGGCGTCGTCGCGCGGCCACAGCCTGCCCTGGATCACGCCGCCCAGGCACTTGAGCGCGCACGCGGCCACGATGCCCTCGGGCGTGCCGCCGATGCCCAGCATCAGGTCGATGCCGGTGCCAGCGCGGGCCGCCATGATCGCGCCGGCCACGTCGCCGTCGGTGATGAACTTGATGCGCGCGCCCGTCTCCCTGATCTCCTTGACCAGCCGCTCGTGCCGGGGCCGGTCGAGCACGACCACGGTCACGTCGGACGGCGAGCAGTGCTTGGCCCGGGCCACCGCGTTGATGTTCACCGCCACGGGGGCCTCGATGTCCACCGCGTCGGCCGCCTCCGGACCGGTGACGAGCTTCTCCATGTAGAACACGGCCGACGGGTCGTACATCGAGCCGCGCTCGCTCACCGCGATCACCGACACCGCGTCGGGCATGCCGAGCGCCGTCAGCCGGGTGCCGTCAATGGGGTCCACCGCGACGTCGCAGTCGGGGCCGCTGCCGTCGCCGACCTGCTCGCCGTTGTACAACATCGGGGCGTGGTCCTTCTCGCCCTCGCCGATGACGACCACGCCGTTCATCGAGACCGTGCTGATCAACTGGCGCATGGCGTTCACCGCCGCGCCGTCCGCGCCGTTCTTGTCACCCCGGCCGACCCACCTGGCCGCCGCCATCGCGGCCGCCTCCGTGACGCGGACGAGCTCCAGCGCAAGGTTGCGATCGGGGGCGTGCTCGCTCGTCGCGAGCGCCGGCGGCACGGAAGTCTGGTCGGACATGATGGCTGGCCTCCTTGTGGGACATCTACGTCGATCGTAGTTGCCGGTCTCTTCCCGGCCAGAGGGGGATAATCTGCTAGGGGAAGAACGGATTTTGCGCTATACGCTGTGCGCGCCAAGGATCTTGCCTCCAACATGGAGCGTGGCGCCCCGCCGTGGAGGAGATCCCGTATGAGCGATGTGGAGAACGTGGTCGCCCAGCCGCGTACGTCCGAGCGTGGGGCCGCCACGCGCAGCTCCCTTCTGGCCGCGGCCCAGGAGGTCTTCATCTCCAAGGGATTCGCCGAGGCGGGCGTGACGGACGTGGTGGCCAGGGCCGACGCGAGCGTGGGGAGCCTCTACCACCACTTCTCCGGCAAGGCCGATCTCTACCTCACGCTGTGGGAGGAGTTCCAGGCCAGGCAGACGCAGCGGACCAAGCTCGCCGCCCGGGCGGCCCGCGCCTCCGGCGAGAGCGACCCGATGCACGTGTTCGTCAGCGCCGCCCGCGCCTACCTCGACGGCTGCCTGGAGGAGCGCGAGGTCGCCGCGCTGTTCCTGCGCGGCGACGGGCCGCCCGGCTTCGAGGTGATCATGCGTGACCGGCTGCGCAAGTGGGCGCAGCGCAACGCGGCGCTGTTCGAGGACGAGAAGGCGCTCGTCGTGGTGATCACGGGGGCGCTGGCGGCGGCCGTGTCCGAGGTCGTGCTCTCGGGCGATCGCGGCCTGGCCGAGGAGGTGCTCGCCATCATCGGCCAGATCCGCCCGGCCGCTTCGGCGACCGGTCCCTCCAGCGGGTAACCTCGCCAACTGTGCGACGGTTCACCCAAGGTCTGTACGGCTACGCGGTAGCCCTGTTCGTGTGCCTCGCGGGGGCCGGGCTGTTCCTGCTGGTCACCCCGCAGAGCCGGGATGAGCACATCCCGCGGCTCGACTACTCGATCACCGTCGCGAACTTCGGCCACTCGGTGCCGTACGGCGTGTGGGCCCCCAAGGGCGACCCGGCCGACTGGGTGCCCAACAGCAACCGGATCGCCAAGGGCGAGAACGGCGCGCAGGTCCTCTACCTCGGGTTCGCCACCGCCAAGCGGGAGCACGCGATGTTCGTGCAGAGCAACGAGCAGCCGGCGGCCGGGTTCGCCAGCCGCATGGCCAACACCGACAAGGCCACGGGCACGCTGCAGGTCGGCGGGGTCGCCTGGGAGCAGCGCTTCCGCGAGGACAAGAACCAGCGCTCGCTGGTGCGCGTGCTCCCCGACGTGACGCTGGTCGTCACCGGCACGGCCGACTGGACCGAGCTGGGCGAGCTGGCGGGCCGGCTCCAGCAGCGCCCGAAGGGCTGACGGCCACCGCTCCAGCAGCGGACGTAATGCTGGCGGCCACCGCTCCAGCGGCGGCCGAAGAGCTGGGGCGCGCCTCCGGAGGCGCGCTCCGGAGGTGCCCCCGGACGTGCTCCGGAGGTGCCCCCGGACGTGCTCCGGACGGCTGGGGCGCGCGTCCGGAGGCTGAGGTTGTCGGCCGGCGCGTCTAGGGTGGTTGGCGTGGCAGACGAGAAGGCACCCTCATACGAGCAGGCCCGCGAGGAGCTGACCGAGGTGGTGCGCCGCCTGGAGACCGGCGGGCTCACCCTGGAGCAGTCGATCGAGCTCTGGGAGCGCGGGGAGAAGCTGGCGGCCGTCTGCGAGGAGTGGCTCCAGGGGGCCAGGGTCAAGCTGGCCGCCGCCATGGCCCGCCGCTCCGAGCCCAACACCTCCGACGACGCGCCCTTCTAGGCCCCTCGGTTCCTCCGGCGGCGTGCCAGGTCCCGGAGGGGCGGTCAGGCGGCCGTTCTGAGCAGGGCCACCACCGGGATGCGACGGGTGGTCTTGGCCTCGTACTCGGCGAATCCGGGGGCCAGCGCCACCATCCGGGCGTAGAGCTCATCGCGCTCCTCGCCCTCGATGAACTCGGCCTTGACCCCGAACTCCTCCGTCCCCACCTCGACCTTCGCCTCGGGAGTGGCGCGCAGGTTGTGGTACCACGCGGGGTGGTTGTCGGCGCCGGCGTTGGAAGCGATGATCACGTAACGGTCGCCGTCCGCCAGATACATCACCGGTGTGGTGGTGGGCTTGCCGCTCCTGGCTCCCGTGGTCGTCAGCAGCACCAGCGGGGAGCCCTCGAACATGCCGCCGACCCGGCCCTCGTTGGCCCGGAACTCGTCGATGATCTGCTGGTTGAACTCGTTGGGCATTCTCGGCTCCTCGAAATCGGAGAACTCTCCGGTTGGAGTCTAATCGGAGAGTTCTCCGTTTACCAGCGATATGCTCGGCGGCGTGCGTGGACGTCGATCCCTGCCCGTCATCGGGCAGCCCCAGCCGGAACGGGCCGATGCCGCACGGAACCGGCAGAAGATCATCGAGGTGGCGGCGAAGATGATCGCCGAGAGCGGCGCCGAGGGCCTGTCACTCGACGAGGTCGCCCGCGTCGCCGGTGTCGGCGTCGGCACGGTCTACCGGCGCTTCGGCGACCGCGCGGGGCTGGTCCTGGCCCTGATCGACGAGCGGGAGCGGCAGTTCCAGTCCGCCTTCTTCGCCGGGCCGCCGCCGCTCGGCCCCGGCGCCCCCGCGGGCGAGCGGATCGTCGCCTTCCTGCACGCGCTGATCGATCGGATCGTGGCGCAGCAGGAGTTGTTCCTGGTGCTGGAGAAGGGCGGCAAGACGAACCGGTTCACCGGGCCGTACCGCGTGCACCACATCCACCTGGCCACCCTGATCGCGCAGGCCTGCCCGGAGGTCGACGCCCGCTACCTGGCCGACGCCCTCCTCGCGCCGGTCAACGCCTGCCTGATCGCCTTCCAGCGGGAGGAGCGCGGCATGACGGTCGAGGAGATCAAGTCCGGCCTCACCGCCCTGGCCGGGGCCGTCACCGGTTAGGTCATGAGGCAGAGCAGGTTGCCCTCGGAGTCCCGGAACGCGGCCATCCGGATCTCCTTGCCCGGCGTGCCGAACGTGCCGTCGTCGGTGAAGATCAGATGCGGCTCCTCGACGATCGCGACCTCGTTGGCCCGTAAGCGGGCCACGTCCGCCTCGAGGTCGTCGGAGGCGAGGTAGAGCACGGCCGAGGGGGCGCTCTTCTCGATCAGCAGGCGCACGCCGTCGAGGTCGAAGAAGGCCAGCCCGGGCGGCCGGTAGGTGGCGATGTGCCGCAGGCCCAGCACGTCGCGGTAGAAGGCGGTGGCCCTGTCGAGGTCGTCGGCGTGCTGGGCGACCTGCGTGAGTCCTCTCATGGGCCGACGGTAGACCTCGGGCCGGTCACTCGCCCCCGGTTTCGCCCGGCTCCTCCGCGCGCACGGTCAGGCGGTCGTCGGTCAGGCGGATCGTCAGCACGGTGCCGGGGGAGACGTCCTTCGCCAGGCGTACGACCTCGCCGGAGGGATGTTGCACGATGGCGTAGCCGCGCTCCAGCGTGGCCGCCGGGGACAGGGAGACGAGGCGGGCGCGCAGGTGGGCGAGGTCGTCGGCGGCGCGGTCGAGGGAGCCGGACAACGAGCGCCTGGCCCGGTCGCGCAGCGCCTCGGCCTGCTCGGCCCGGCGCTCCAGCTCGCGTACGGGATCGGCGAGCGAGGGCCGCGAACGCACGGACGTCAGCCAGGACATCTCCCGGTCGAGCCAGCCGCTGAGCACCCTGCGGCCCCGGTCGCGGAGCTGGCGCACCAGCGTGAGCTGCTCGCCCACGTCGGGCACGACCTTCTTGGCCGCGTCGGTGGGGGTGGACGCGCGCACGTCGGCCACCAGGTCGAGCAGCGGGCTGTCCTGCTCGTGGCCGATCGCGCTCACCACGGGGGTGCGGCAGGCGGCCACCGCGCGGACGAGCGTCTCGTCGGAGAACGGCAGCAGGTCCTCCAGCGAGCCGCCGCCGCGGGCGACGACGATCACCTCCACCGCGGAGTCGGCGTCGAGCTTGCGCAGCGCCTCGGTGACCTCGGCCACCGCGTACGGCCCCTGCACGGCCACTTCCTCGACCTTGAACCGCACGGCGGGCCAGCGCCGGCGGGAGTTCTCCAGCACGTCGCGCTCGGCCGCCGAGTCGCGGCCGCAGATGAGCCCGATCGTGCCCGGCAGGAACGGCAGCCGCCGCTTCCTGTCGGCGTTGAACAGCCCCTCGGCGGCCAGCAGCTTCCTGAGCCGCTCCAGCCGGACCAGCAGCTCGCCCACGCCGACCGGGCGCATCTCCAGCGCGGTGAAGGCGAACGAGCCCCTGTTGACCCAGAAGTCGGGCTTGACGTGCACCACGACCCTCGCGCCGTCGGACGGCCGCGGCTCGGTCGCCTCGTAGACGCCACGCGGGGCTGTGACCCTGGCGGACACGTTGGCGACGGGGTCGCGCAGGGTCATGTACACCGTGCCGCCACGCGCGCTCAGGTCGGTGATCTGGCCCTCGACCCAGACCGTGCCGAGTCTGCCGATCCAGCCGCCCACCATCTGCAGGACCGTGCGGATCGGCAGAGGAGACTCGGGCGTGGTCTTCGAGGTCATGGCGGAAGACTACGGGTTCGGTGTGACTTATTCCCCGGCCTGGAGCTTGGCGAGGCGGTTCTCGAACATCCGGATGACCTCGGGCCGCGCCGTCGTCGCCCGCTCGTACGCCAGGTAGTCGCCGATCTGCTCGGCGGACTTGCCGCGCATCCTGGCGCGCAGCGAGGCGACGGTGAGCTCGGAGTAGCCGGGCAGCGGCTCGGCCAGATCCACGGCCGCGGGGGCGGCCGGCTCGGGCGCCCGGGTGGGCTCCGCCGTGGCTGCGGCGGGCTCGGGCGCGGGCGCCGGCTCGGGCGCGGCCACCGGCTCCGCGGCCTTGGGGGCGGCCTCGGGAGCGGGGGCCGGCTCGGGGGCCGGCTTGGGGGCGGACTTGGGGGCGGACTTGGGGGCCACGTCGGTCTTGGTGGCGGACTCGGCCTTGGGGGCGGCCTCCGTCTCCGGCTCGGCGACGGTCACCGGCTCGGCCTTGCCCGCCGGCGCGAAGATGACCGGGTCGGGCTTGGTCTTGGCGACGCCGTTGGGCTCGGCGGTGCCGGACCGCGGCGCGAAGATGACCGGCTCCTTGCGCTCCGGCTTGTCCTCCTCGGCCTCCGCCGGGGCGACGGCCACCTGCTCGGCGGCGGAGGGACGGGAGTCGTGGACCTCCTCGCGCTCCTCCTCCTTGCGGCCGATGCCCTTGATGGAGTTCTTCATGCGGTCCACGAGCAGCAGCGCCTGGCCCGCGGCGCTGAGCGTGGTCTGGACGACGAGCAGGGGCAGGTCCTTCGCCTTCTCCTTCAGCTCGTCCTTGTTGGTCACGGTTCTTGCGATGTTGCGTATCACGTCGCTAAGGGACATGTACGTCTCCCTGGGAGGTCAGTATTGGACGGCTAGTCTGGCAAACCGCGGGCAACCACGCACGCGCGGGCCAGAAGGCCGCTCCACGTAGCATAGAAAGTATGGAGCCCCAGACCCCCACTTCCCGCCGAGTCCTCGTCGCCAAGCCACGGGGCTACTGTGCCGGAGTCGATCGAGCCGTGGTAGCGGTCGAGAAGGCTCTGGAGCAGTACGGCGCGCCGATCTACGTACGTAAGCAGATCGTTCACAACACCCACGTCGTCAAGACGCTCGAGGCCAGGGGCGCCATCTTCGTCGAGGAGACCGAGGAGGTGCCGGAGGGGGAGATCGTCGTGTTCTCCGCCCATGGAGTGTCCCCGGCCGTTCACGAGGAGGCCAGGCAGCGTCATCTGCGCACCATCGACGCCACCTGCCCGCTGGTCACGAAGGTGCACAACGAGGCGAAGCGGTTCGCCGCGAAGGACTACGACATCCTGCTGATCGGGCACGAGGGTCACGAGGAGGTCGAGGGCACCTCCGGTGAGGCGCCCGACCACATCCAGCTCGTCGACGGGCTCGACTCGGTCGACAAGGTGCAGGTGAAGGACCCGAGCCGGCTGGTGTGGCTGTCGCAGACCACGCTGTCGGTCGACGAGACCACCGAGACCGTCGCCCGGCTCAAGGAGCGCTTCCCCACGCTGATCGACCCGCCCAGCGACGACATCTGCTACGCCACGCAGAACCGTCAGGTGGCGGTCAAGGAGATCGCCGCCGAGTCGGAGCTCGTGATCGTGGTCGGCTCGGAAAACTCCTCCAACTCCAAGCGGCTGGTCGAGGTGGCCAAGGATTACGGCGCGCAGGCGTCCTACCTGGTCGACAACGCCGAGTTCATCCGCGACGAGTGGCTCGACGGCGTCACCACGGTCGGTGTGACCAGCGGTGCCTCCGTGCCCGAAGAGCTGGTCGACGAGGTGCTGGCGCGGCTGGCCAAGCACGGGTTCGGTGATGTGAGCGAGGTCGAGCCGGTGCAGGAGAGCATGCGCTTCGCCCTGCCTCATGAGCTGCGCAAGGACCTGCGCGTCTCCTAGTCCTCCCCGCGCGGGGTGCCGTAGACCTTGGGCTCGAAATAGCCCTCCGGTTCGGGTACGAACGGCTGGCGCGGGCGCGGCACCTCCGCCGCGCCCGCCTTCAGCTCTTCGCGCAGCTCGCGTACGTTGTCGCGGAGCCCCCGCCGCCACGCGACGCCCAGCACGATCGCCGAGCCCGCGAACAACCACGGCGCGCCCCGCGTCAGTGACGTGTAGAGCCCCAGCGCCAGCGACTGCACGATCGACACCGACCCGAAAGCCCGCCCGAGCTCGACGAACAGCGTGGCGCAGAAGAACACCAGCGGCGGCGTCACCACCAGCGACAGCAGCTCGCGCCGGTTGACCAGCAGGGCGCCGAGCAGGCTCGACAGCACGAACGCCGCGCCCACGACGTGGTCGACGTCGAGCACGGCCGTCAGCACATAGCCCGCCAGGGTGGCCACCAGGGCGAGCGCGATGGCGCCGCGCGCCGTCAACCTGACGGCAGAACGCCTGCCTTTCTCACCCACTCGGCCTCCCCCGTTTACTGTGACCCGTTGGCCAACTTACCGTTCGCGTGGGAAATCAGAGATGAGGTTTCGAGCAGTTCGGGGGAGGCCAGGGGTCTGGGCAGCGTCTCGAGCATCTCGGGGGAGTCGAGATCGCCGTCGACGACGCCCAGATCGTGCAGCTTGCGCGCGGTGACCAGGACGCGGCTTTCGAGCGACCCGACCGACTTGTTGTACGCCTCCACGGCCCGCGTCAGCGCCCTGCCCAGCGAGTCGACGTTGCGGCCCAGGGACGACAGCCGCTCGTACAGCTCCTTGCCCAGCTCGAACACCGCCCGCGCGTTCTCGCTCAGCGCGGCCTGCTGCCAGGCGTAGTGCGCGGTGCGCAGCATCGTGATCAGCGTCGTGGGCGTGGCGATGTGCACGCGCCGCGTCATGGCGTATTCCAGCAGCCCGGGATCGCGTTCGAGGGCCGGCGCCAGGAACGCCTCACCGGGGATGAACAGCACCACGAACTCCGGCGACGGGTTGAACCCCTGCCAGTAGGCCTTGGCCGCCAGCCGGTCGATGTGCTCGCGCACGTGCCGGGCGTGCGCGTCGAGGCGGACGGAGGCCAGCGACTCATCCGACGCCTCGGCGGCCTCCAGGTAGGCCGCCAGCGAGACCTTGGAGTCGACCACGATGTTCTTGCCCCCGGCCAGCCTGACGACCATGTCGGGCCGCATGGAGCCCTCGGTGACCTGCTCGTCGAAGTCGCAGTGGCGCTGCATGCCGGCGATCTCGGCGACCCTGCGGAGCTGCAGCTCGCCCCACCGGCCGCGCGCCTCGGGCCGCTGCAGGGCCCTGACCAGGGCGGTGGTCTGGGAGCGGAGCTGCTCGTGGCTCTGCCGGACGAACTCCATCTGCTTGACCAGCTCGGCCCGCGCCGCCCGCTGGCCCGACTCGGTGTCGCGAAGCTGCGCCTCGACCCGGGCGAGCGCGTCCTTCAGCGGCTCCACCAGGTGTTCGACGGCCTGCCTGCGCTGCTCCAGGTCGCCGGTGGCCTCGGCGCGGCTGGCCGCCAGCCTGGTCTCGGCCAGCTCCAGGAAACGTACGTTGTTGACGTCGAGCGCGCGCGTGGACAGGGCCTGGAAGCGCTCGGTGAGCTGCTCCTCGACGTAGACCAGCTTCTCGGCGGACGACCTGGCACGCGCGTCGGCCTCCGCCACCCGCACCGCCGCCCGCGTCCTGGCCACGAGGAACCCGATGACCAGCCCGACGGCGAGACCTATGAGAAGCGAGACGACGTCCACTCCATCGATGATTGCAGGACTTCGGGGCGCGGCTCTTCCCGACACGCTTGGGCGTTCCGCTTGTGCGGCATATGGGCTGTCACTCAGAGTACTGGGATGGACACGCTACCGAAGCTGGCCGCCGCCGGCGCCGCAGTGGCGGTCGCCCTGGTCGCGCTGGCCGGCGCCGTCATAGCCGGGTCAGGGGACGAGTCCGGAGCCGGGGCCGGGGTCCGGCCGGTGCTGCGCTGGTCGCCCGGCGCGTGCGTCACGGGCGGTTACGCGCTGATCGAGTGCAACGACGGGGAGTCCGAGGTGGTGGGGCTGGCCCCCGACCCGCCGGGGCCCGGCGACTGCCCGCTGGACACCGACGCCGTCCTGCGGGTCGGCGGGGGCCGTACGGCCTGCGTACGCAACTTCCTGGACCCGCACCCCGGCGCCCCCGGAGGGGGTGGCGGCCTGCTCAGGCCGGGCGACTGCGTCACGCTCGACGGCCGCGAACGGGCCTGCGCCCGGCCCGGCTGGTACGGCAAGGCGGTCGCGATCGTCCCGGCCGCCACCGGCTGCCCCGCCGGCACCCTGGACACCCTCGACGGCGACTCCCACGTGATCTGCCTGGGCCGGGGCGGCCAGGTGCTCGACCGGGGCGCGTGCGTCGCCGAGCCCGCCACCGACGTGATCGCCAGGTCCGCCGTCACCAGGGTGCCCTGCGACTCCCCGCACGCCTGGGCCAGGGTGCTGTCGTTCGAGGCCGCGCCGGGGGACTGCCCGCCGAGCTCGCGCCGTTACCTGCGCGCCGACGGTGGCTACCGTCCGGTGACCTGTCTGTACGTGCTCAGCAAGTAAACTCCCTCTCCGTGAGTCTCTCGATTGGCATCGTCGGCCTGCCCAACGTCGGTAAGTCCACGCTCTTCAACGCGCTGACCAAGACCGGCAACGCGCTCGCGGCGAACTATCCGTTCGCCACCATCGAGCCCAACGTGGGCATCGTCGGCGTGCCCGACGACCGGCTCCCCGTGCTGGCCGAGATCTTCGGCTCGGCCCGCATCCTGCCCGCCAAGGTCGAGTTCGTCGACATCGCGGGCCTGGTCAAGGGCGCTTCGGAGGGGCAGGGCAGGGGCAACCAGTTCCTCGCCAACATCCGCGACACCGACGCGATCTGCCAGGTGATCCGGGTCTTCGGCGACCCCGACGTCACCCACGTGGACGGCGAGATCTCCCCCAAGCGCGACATCGAGACCATCAACACCGAGCTGATCATGGCCGACCTGCAGACGGTCGAGAAGGCCATCCCGCGCCTGCAGAAGGAGGCGCGCAACAACAAGGACAAGAAGGCCGCGCTGGAGGCCACAGAGGCCGCGCTGGCCGTCCTGGAGACCGGCAAGACCATCTTCGAGAGCGGCCTCGACCGCGACGAGCTGCGCGAGCTCCACCTGCTGACGGCCAAGCCGTTCCTGTACGTGTTCAACCTCGACGCCGACGAGCTGATCGACTCGGCGCTCAGGGAGCAGCTGTCCACGCTGGTCGCCCCGGCCGAGGCGGTCTTCCTCGACGCCAAGATCGAGTCGGAGCTGGTCGAGCTCGACGAGGACGAGGCGCTGGAGCTGCTGCAGTCGGTCGGGCAGGAGGAGTCGGGCCTGCGCCAGCTCGCCAGGGTCGGCTTCGAGACGCTGGGCCTGCAGACCTACCTGACGGCCGGGCCGAAGGAGACCAGGGCCTGGACGATCCGGAAGGGCGCCACGGCGCCCGAGGCGGCCGGAGTGATCCACACCGACTTCCAGCGCGGCTTCATCAAGGCCGAGGTCGTCTCCTTCGAGGAGCTGGTCGAGGCCGGTTCCATCGCCAACGCCCGCTCGGCCGGCAAGGCCCGCGTCGAGGGCAAGGACTACGTCATGCGCGACGGGGACGTGGTGGAGTTCCGCTTCAACGTCTGAGCAGGCGTTCGCGGCAGGCTCGCCAAGGGCGCGGCCGGAGCTCCTTCCGCCGCGCCCTGCCGTTCCCCGCTCAGTTGGCGTGGACGAGCTGCTGGTCCCACGTGCCGCCGAGGCAGATGGCCATGCCCTCACCGACCGGCGTGACGGTGCCGCCGTCGTCGGTGCACTCGCCCGCGGGCACCCAGGCGGGCACCCTGGCGGGCACCAAGGCGGGCACCCTGGCGGGCACCAAGGCGGGCACCAAGGCGGGCACGGCGAGGGCGGGAGAGGCTGCGACGAGGGCGTACGCGGTGAGCAGAGCGGCGGGCGCGAGAGCCGCGGCGATTCGTCGCATGTCATGAGTCCAATCACCTAGAGCGAACCTTCGCTACGGTAGGTTACCGACGGCGACCGGCGGCGAAGCCCCCTTAGAGGTCTGATTCCCTGGGGACGACTGGACGTTTGTTCCGGGGACAACTGATGCGTCAACCACTTTGGGCCCCCGCGCGTCGAATCGTCACGGCGTTCACGCTGACTCGGGAGGCCCTCATGATCCGTCGCATCATCCGGAAACGACGCCCGGCGCCCACGCTCGCCGGCATCAGCCTCGAGGAGGAGCTCGCCCTCATCAGGGTCGAGCTCATGTACGGCCTGCGCGTCAACCGCGAGGCGTACCTCCGCAGGAAGGTCGACGAGCGGAACGAGATGGCGACGCGGATGCGGGAGCGCGAGCCCGCCGAGATGCTGGCCGATCTGCGCGGCTCGCTGGAGCGGGCGGTCCGGCCCACGGTCGTCGATCTGCACAGCAGGCGCCAGGCGCGCTCCACCCAGGACCCAGAGCCGGCCTGACCTGGACCCCCTCCGCTCGCGATCCATGCCGAATCCGCAGGCCGCGACAGTCCATGCCTGTTTTGGACAGGAATCCATGGCCGTCCCGCTATGCGATTTTAGGCGTCTGGCCTGGTCAGAAGCCGATTCCACCGGGAATTGACAGGAATCGGCACTGTGGCCTGTCATGCGGGCCCGGTTTGCCGTCAGGACGGTCATGCCGCAGCATGGGCGTGGCTTTCCTGGAACAATGGCGGAGACCGGATAGGGTGACTACTTCACCGCGGATGATGGGGATCGGCAACGGACGACACCGCGCCAGCCGGGGGGATCGGCGCGAGCGGAGGCGTGATGGCTCGTAGGTCTACCGTCCAGCACGATCCTCGGATCGCTGACGGGCCCGGGCTTTCCGCAACCCTGGACACGGCTGACTTCGACGCGCCGCCGCCCCGCCGGCCGCGGCGCGGCGGCTGGTCGGGTGGCGGCGGACGGTGGCTGGTGTGGACCGGCCGCATCATTCTCTGGGCGCTTATTGTGGTTATCGTGGTGAATGGGATTCGTGCCCCATTTGAGCGGTTTACCCAGCAAGAGCCTGCAATGTCCAATGGCGCCGTGCAGGCGGACAAGGGGTTCCCCGCAGACCGCGGCATGGCTTTCGCCGCACAGTTCGCCGGGGTCTATCTCAATTTCAACCCGGAAGACGCGGCCAGCAGGTCGAACAAGCTGGCGGCGTTCCTGGCCGAGGGCATGGACCCGCAGTTGGGCTGGGACGGCTACGGCCAGATGGCGGCCGTCGCGATCCAGCCGTACGACATCGAGCCGACCGACGACCACAACGCCGTGGTGCGCGTGGCGTTCCAGTCGGGTCCGCGCAGGATGATGCTCTCGGTGCCGATCTACTACGCCGGCGACGCCGGCGGGCGCTTCGTCGTGGCGGGCAGCCCGGCGATCCTGCCCGCGCCGCCCCCGGCCGACCTCCCCCAGGTCGCCCGGCCGGAGACGGACGACGCGGCCGCGGCCGAGCTCAAACCGCAGCTGGAGGGCTTCTTCAAGGACTACGCGTCCGGCGACGCCGCCGGGCTGCAGCGCTATGTCGCCGCGGGCAAGAGCCTGCCCAGCTTCGGCGGCGCGTTCGCCTTCTCACAGCTCAAGGAAGTCGTGGTGCCTGTGGGGGGTGCCACCCGAGAGATCCAGGCGGTCGTGGTGTGGGCCGTGCGGAGCGGCGACGCCCCGCCCACTCCCAGCACCACCGACCCCACGGCGGTCGGCGGCACGCTGGAGCAGGTCTACCGCCTGACCGTCGAAAAGCAGGGCGACAAGTGGTTCGTCGCCGACATCCGCGGCGCCGGCCGGGTCGTTGGATAGAAGCACGGCCGCGCTGCTGATCGGTACCCCCCGGGAGGACGAGAAGTGACCTTGAAGACCATAGTGTTCACCTTGATCGAAATGACGCCGACACCGACGTCGACCGGCATTGACACCGGAGGGCTCGCCGACTTCCTGCGTGCGTTCTTCGCCCCGTTGTTCCTCGTTGTCGTCTCCGTGGTCGCGCTCTTCTTCCTCTTCACCCGCGAGATCACGCGGTTCGTGCAGTTCCTGATCCTGGCCGTGGCCATCGGAGTGATCTTCTACGTTCCCAACATCATCGAGGTGACGGCGAAGGCGATCGCGGGCGCACTGGGCATCAGGTAAGGGTTGAGACCGCTCCGCGGCGGTCATGTACGAGCGGGTGGAGAGGAGGACCGCGTGGACCTGCCCACGTACACGAACATCTGGCGGATAGAGAAGCGGCTCTACAAGCTGTACGACCTACGGCTGCCGATGCCGCTGCCGATCGTCTGGATCGGCGTTTTCGTCGGGGTGTTCGTCCCGTGGTCGCTCCTGCTGGTCCTGGTGGGCGTGCCGGTGGAGATGCCCTGGCACGTGCTGTTCCTGGTGCCGCCGGGCATCGTGACGTGGTTGTCCACCCGTCCCGTCATCGAGGGCAAGCGGCTGACCGAGCTGCTGGAATCCCATCTCCGCTACCTGGGCCAGCCGAAGGCGTGGTACCGCCTGGCGCCCACGTCGGAGCCCGAGGCCGTCACGTTCTCCGGCCGCGTCTGGCGCACGACGCCGGTGCGGGCCAAGTCGAAGGCGCCGCGCAAGGCCCGCCGGCAGCAGCGCGGGCGCGAGGGGCAGCGGATCACCGGGCCCCGGCAGGTGCGTCCCGCCGTCGCCGCCGCGGCGGCCGCGGCATCGCAGGCGCCCGTGGCGGAGCCGCCCACCCGTACGGGCTGGGGCGCCCGGCGCGGCGCTGCGCCCGCTCTCAGGGCACGGACCCGTCATCAGGCTGCCGGATCCCCGGCAGGGCCGGTACGGCGCGAGGAGGGGCTCTCAAGGGCTCCTGGGCGGCGTCAGGAGCAGCCGGTGGCGCTCCACGACGAGCCGACCGGCACGGGGATTCCGCCGGCGCCGGCATCCGCGTCGGCCCCTGGGTCGGCGACGGCCGAACGCGAGCCCGCCGTGCGCGACAGGGAGATCGTCCGGCCGGTTGACGCGGGCCATGAGGCAGTCGTACGGGAGGCGATCGGCGGCCGTGCACTGCCTGCCCGCGATCCGGCCGACCGTTCGGCCGGTGGTCGCGAGGTGGCCGGTCGTCCGGCCGCCGGTCATGAGGTGGCCGTCAGCGAGACAGCTGGTCGTGAGGTGCATGGCCGCGATTCGGCCGGTCGTGAGGCGCGTGGTCGTGAGGTGACGGCTCGTGCAGCGGCGGATCGTTCGGCAGCGGATCGTTCGGAGGCGGATCGCGAGGCGGGTGGTCGGGCGCGTGCGGGCCGGGAGGTCGCTGCCGGGGCACAGGGTGCGCCGGAGGTCGGGACCGCGCATGGGGAGATGAGCGCCGAGGCTCTGGCCGCGCGTGAGGCGAGCGTGCCGATCAGGACGACGGAGAGCCGCAAGCCCGCCGCGGGCAAGCCCATCGACACCGAGGCGCTGCGGCGGTTGCGGCGGCTCGCGGCGAGTGCCGACGCCCCGGCCGGTACGACTGGGCGGGCCGAGGGTGGCGTGCGCCGGGAAGGGGAGCGGCCCCAGGACGAGGTCGCCAGGGACCAGCACAGGAAGGGGCAGCCGCCGAGGCTCGCCCCCGGGCTGGTGCTGTCGGGCGCGCAGCGGGTCTGGCCGCCGCTCAACCCGGACGCCAAGCCCCTGCCCCGTCCCGTGACTCGCCGAAACCAGACCTCCGAGGACGTGCCGGGGAACGGGCGCCCGCCGGGAGACGCTCAGGCGGGGGCTGCGAGCCGCACGCCGGGCAACTCGGGCGACGAGCCGCAGGACGTCGTGCAGCAGGCGCCCGCTGCGGCGGAGGCCCAGGTGACCGACGCCGCTCTGGAGCCGGAACCGGCGACGAGCGCCGGCACGGCCAGGACGGTGAGCAGCGGTAGCACCACGACGGCGGACGACGGCAGTGCCGTGGCGGGTGCTGGTGGTGCTGCGGCTGCGGGTGATGGCAGCGCCAGGGCGGCGGACGCCGGTCGCGCCATGACGGCCGGTGACGGCGGTGCGGCGCTGGCGGGCGACGGCGACGATGCGGTGGCAGGCGACTCCGGAGCCGCCACAGCGGGCGACGGCAGCGCAACGGTGGCAGGTGACCGCCGAGCCGACGCTGCGGGCGATGGCGGTGGCGCGACGGTCGATGATCGTCCCCGTGCGGTGGCGGGAGATCGAGATGCGTCTGCGCATGATCGTGCGGTGCCTGCCGAGTCGGCCGATGCGCCGGCGGAGGCGCTGGTGCCTCCCGCCGTGAGCGAGCGGCGGGCGTCCCGTGCCGTGGCGGCGGAGCAGGCTGTGACGGTGGAGCACGCCGACGCGGCCGAGCAGGCTGTGGCGGAGGAACAGGCCGTGGCGGCGGCGGAGGAGCCGGCGTCTTCGGTCGAGGGTGAGCGCGAGGCGCCTGAGGGCGTAGGCGGGCGCGAGGCGACCCCGGCCGTGGGGAAGCGTGGGGCGACCCCGGCTGTGCGTGGGCGCGAGACGCCGTCGGTGGGCAGCGGGCGCGCGGGTGACCGTGGCGAAGGGCGGGAGGCGCCGAAGCTTGAGGTGGCGGCCGAGGGGGTCGGTCGGCCACCGCACGAGCCGGATGAGTTCGGGGAGATCGTCACGCCCGTTCCGGTTCCCAGGCCCGGGGAAGGTCGGGTGCGGAGGGTCGAGTCCGTCGTCGGACGGGACTCCGGCGGCTGGCGGCGTATCGCGCAGGTCGTCGTCGGCGGGGGCGGGGTGCGTACCGACGGGTCCGAGATCGACGAGGCCAGGGCCCGGGGCGTGTTCAGCGGCGGTCGCAGGATCGTCGTGCTGGGGTGCACCGGCGGCGCCGGTCAGAGCACCACGGCGCTCATGCTCGGCCACACCTTCGCCCAATACCGTGACGACAGGGTCGTGGCCGTCGACGCCAACACCGGCGGCGGCACCCTGACCAGCAAGATCCAGCCGGAGACCCCCGAGACCCTGACCTCGTTGCTGTCGGGGCTCGACCGGGTCAGCGGCTATCTCACGATGCGGGGGTACACCACGCGGACCGCCTCGGGGCTCGAGGTGATCAGCGCGGACACCGACGCGGGCGCCGAGCAGCGCCTGGCGGACCGGTCCTTCTTCTCCGACCACCGGCTCGGCGAATCCATGCGCCTGCTCGACCGCCACTACAAGCTGGCCGTCATCGACCCGGCCGCCGCCCTGGCGGCCAGGTTGCTGCCGTACGCGGACCAGCTCGTCCTGGTGGTCCCGGCGAGCGAGGAGGCGTCGGAGGCGGTGGCGATGACGTACGAGTGGCTCGACGGGCACGGCTGCGCGGAGCTGCGCAGGCGGGCGGTGATGGTGGTCAACGGCGTCAGCAGGCGCTCCATGACCGACGTCGAGCAGGCGGAGTCGGTGGCCAGAGGCAGGTGCCGGGCCATCGTCAGGGTCCCCTGGGAGGACGACCTGGCGCCCGGCGGCGCGGAGGTCGTCGATCCCGGGCAGTTGCGCGCGGCCGGGCGGCGGGCCTATCTCGCCCTCGCCGGTGTCGTGGTCGCGGGCTTCGCGGCACAGACCGTACGACCGAGCGAAGAGGAGTTGGCGAGTGACCCCCCGGGCACGAGAATCGGTGAGCGATAAGTGAACAAGCGAGCAGGTCTGGCCCGTTCATGCGCCGAGGGGGCGGCATGAGCAGGGCGTCTCGAGCGCGCCAGCGCCTCGCGGTCCGCTACTTCGACGACCGCATCCTGCTCACAGACACCTGCGCATGGGCGTATTTCCGGCTCCCGACGGTCAGCTACGAGTTCGTCACGCCCGAGGAGCGCGAGGCACTGGCCACCAACATCACGATCGCGCTGGCCGCGATCAGGATGCCCGACGCCGAGGTCCACCTGAGGGTCGCGCACCGCACGTACCCCGCGGCGGAGTGGGCGATGGCGCTGAACGCCACGTCCGACGAGGGGCCTGGCTGGCGCGACTACCTGGAGGAGATGTACCGGCACGTCTGGGCCAAGGACTTCTGGTCCAAGGAGGTCTACCTCGGCGTGCGGCTCGGCCCGCGTGGCAAGCAGCTCGGCAGCGGCGTGCTCTCCCAGCTCTTCGGCTTCTACCAGAAGACCGAGAAGGCGCTGGGGATGGAGGACGACCACGTACCCGACAGCGAGATCGGGCGATGGACCGAGCAGGCCGAACGCCTCGGGCGAGCGCTCGCATCGAGCGCTCTCTACGCCCGTCACGCCACCTCCGTCGAGGTGGCGTGGTTGTTCCAGCACTCGGCCGCGGGCGCGCTCGGCGACCCGCCGAGGTCGGCGAGCCCGAGGCGGCGCTGGGGCAGGGGAGAGATCGAGTCGCTGGTCGAGGGTGAGATCCACAACGGCAGGTCGTTGTTGCGGATCGTGCAGCCGCAGGGCGACTCGTACGTGGCCCACCTGTCGTTCGCGCGATTCCCCGACCTGATGCCGTTCCCCGACGGCGAGCCGTGGCTGCACTTCGCGGACCAGCTGCCGTTCCCGGTGGAGGTCTCCTCGCGCATGCGGCTGATCCCGCCGGTCAAGGCGTCGAAGGACGTGGCGCGCAAGCTGGCGCACGCCCGCGACATGGATCACCACATCCGCGAGGCCGGGGCGGAGGCGCCGCTGGCGCTGGCCGAGCAGATCGACGCGGCCCGGATGCTGGAGCACGGCATCACGAAGGAGCGGCTGCCCTTCGTGTACGGCTGGCACCGCCTGATCGTGTCGGCCCCGACCGAGGAGATCTGCGTGCAGCGGGTTGAGGCCGTGGTCGAGCACTACCGCGACATGGGCATCGACGTGGTCAACTCGACCGGCGACCAGTTCTCGCTGTTCTGCGAGGCGCTCCCGGGCGAGAAGGTACGCGTCAACGCCTACGCCCAGCGCCAGCCCCTGCGGACGATCGCCGGCGGCATGGCCACGGCCACCGTCGACCTCGGCGACCGGCTGGGGGACGGCAGCGAGGGCTGGCTCGGCCCGTACATCGGCGAGACCGTCGGCAGGGCCCGCAGCATCGTGCACTTCGACCCGCTGGTGGCGGCCACCCGCAACCGGCCGACCGCCATCGCGATCACCGGCGAGCCGGGCGGCGGCAAGACCACGCTCGCGCTGCTGATGATCTACCAGATGGCGCTGCGCGGCGTGACCGTCGCGGTGATCGACCCGAAGGGCGACGCGGAGTCGCTGGTGCAGCTGCTGGAGAAGCGGGGGCGCCGGGCGCGGGTCATCCCGCTCGGCTCGGCCGCTCCGGGGCTGCTGGACCCGTTCTCGTTCGGCGACGACATCGCGGCCAAGAAGACCATGGCCACCGAGACGCTCCGGCTGCTGCTGCCCCGCATGTCGGAGGAGCGCGAGTCGGCGATGATCCAGGCGGTGGCGGCCGTGTCGAACGGCGAGGACCCCTCGCTCGGCAAGGTCGTGGACTTCCTGGAGCAGTCCGAGGACCCCGCGTCGAAGAACCTGGGCGCGGTGCTGCGCTCGATGTCGGAGATGCGCCTGGCCCGGCTCTGCTTCGACCCCTCCGGCGGCGACCAGATCGACAGCGAGGGCTGGACGACGGTGTTCACGCTGGGCGGCCTGACGCTGCCCGACGTGGCCACGACCAGGGAGGATTACTCCTACGAGCAGCGGCTGTCGGTGGCGCTGCTCTACCTGGTGTCCCAGTTCGCGCGCAGGCTGATGAACGGCCTCGACCGGCGCGCCCCCAAGGCGATCTTCCTGGACGAGGCGTGGGCGATCACCTCCACGCCCGAGGGCGCCAAGCTGGTGCCGGAGGTCAGCCGGATGGGCCGCTCCCGCAACACCGCTCTCGTGCTGGTGTCGCAGAACGCGGGAGACCTGCTGAACGAGCAGGTGACCAACTGCCTGTCGTCCGTCTTCGCGTTCAGGTCCACGGAACGGGTGGAAGTGGACCACGTCATGTCCCTGCTCGGGGTGGAGCCGTCGGAAGAGCACAAGGCCGTGCTGCGCTCGCTGGGCAACGGCGAATGCGTATTCCGCGATCTGGATGGCAGGGCGGGCCGGATCGGAGTAGACCTGGTCTCCGAGGAACTTCTCCGCTGGCTCGACACGAACCCGACACACGACAAACCCGACGGCGCCGGGCATGATGATCTTCAAGGGGGCGTGGGCAGAGCGCAGGAGGTACGGTCATGAAGATCCGGCTATCCCGACGACTCGCGCTGGTTCTCGCGCTCGTCACCGGCGTCCTGGTGGTGCCGCTCATGCTGGGAGCGGTGTCCACGCCGGTCGCCGCGGCCCCCTGTGATCTGTCAGGCCCGCTGTCGCCCGAGATGGTCGGCAGTGGCGTCGACGGCCTCATCCAGGCACCGGCCACGGCGGCCGCCCCGCAGGCACCGGCCACCAACTACGGCCAGTTCGGCATGAGCGGCCAGTTCTGGCACACGCACGAGCTGACCTGCTCCGACTACGTGGCCGTGCTCGGCAACATGTGGGCCAACGGCATCTTCACCGCGGCCAAGGCGGTCGACCGGCTGACGATCACCACGTACCAGGCGGCGGCGACGGAAGGACCGCTCCAGTCCATCAAGGACGTCGTCGACGACATCATCACGAACCTGTCCAACGCCATGTACTGGCCCTACCTCCGCCCCATCGTCATCCTGGGCGCGATCTGGCTGGCCTGGTACGGGCTGATCCGCAAGCGGGCCACCACGACCGCCGAGGGCGTTATCTGGATGGTCCTGGCGGTCACCGTGGCGGTCTGGTTCTTCAGCCGTCCCGGCGACTTCACCGGCCTGGGCAAGGTCATCACCGACAAGACCGGCGAGGTCGTCAACTCGGCCTTCTCCGGCCTGCCCGGCGCCGGCGGAGCCTCCTGCCTGCCGCCGCCCGGCGAGGCAAACCCGCAGGTCAAGGCGGGCGGCTACGGCCAGACCGGCACGCCGGGGGTCGACCAGAACGCCGACGCCCTGTGGTCCACGCTGGTCTGCAAGCCGTGGCTGGTGGGCCAGTTCGGCACCGCCGACCCCGCGCAGCCCATCGTCCGCGACTGGGGCCGCAAGGTGCTGGAGTGGCAGTCGGTGCCACAGGTCGTGGCCGGGCAGCCGGCTCCCGACGTGGGGGCCCGCCAGTCCGAGTACGCCGCGCTGGCCGACAAGCTCAGGAACGACCCCCGCTACGCCACCTTCTCCGGCAGAGACTGGTCCAACCGGCTCGGCGTGGCCGTCGGCGCGTTCATCGCCGCGCTGGTGGCCGGGACGCTCATCTTCCTGGTGGCGGTGTCGCTGCTGGTGCTGAAGGTGGGCTTCCTGCTGCTGCTCATCCTCGGGCCGATCTTCCTGCTGATCGGCGTGCATCCGGGCAGCGGGCGGATCGTCGCCATGCGCTGGGTGGAGATGCTCATCGGCACGCTGCTGAGACAGGCCGTGCTGACGATCGTGCTGAGCGTCCTGGTGTACGGGTACGCGCTCATCATCTCCACGGCCATGCCATGGGGCATGCAGGTGCTGTTCATGGCCCTGCTGACGATCGCGGTGTTCTTCTACCGGCGCCCGTTCCAGCACCTGTTCGCCTCGATGAGCGGCCACACGGTCACCACGCGGATGCTCGGCGAGGCCGCGAGCTCGTCGGTGCTGGAGCGGTCGGCGGGCGCGCTGCCGCCGGTCGCCTCGGCCCGGATCGGCCGCTGGGGCCTGCGCAAGGCCGAGCCGCTCATCAGGGCGGCCGGCGCGGCCAATCCGGCGGGAGCGGCGGCCACGGCGGCGGCGAGCGGGCAGGTACGCGTGCGCGGCGAGGAGGGCGAGGGCGCCGCCTCCGGTGCCCGGCTCCCGGCCACGGCCGCGCCCCTCGACACCGACCAGCAGGGCGGCAAGGCGGCTGGCCGGGCTCCGCTCGAACCGCGCAGGGGCACCGCGCCCCCGCTCAACCTGGGCGCGCCCACCCGCACCAGGGGTGCCGCGGCGGGAGGCCCCAGGACCGGCGGCTCGGGCGCCGCTTCCGGCGCGTCGGGCGCGTCCGGCGGGGGCGGTTCCGGTGGCTCGGGCGGTGGCTGGTTCGGCGGCGCGTCCGGTGGCGGCTGGGCCCGGCGTGGCGGCTCGGGGGGCGGCTCGGGCGGTGGCTCGCGCACCCCGGCCTCCAACGGTTCGCGCGGCTCGCGCTTCGGCGGCTCCGGCGGCGGCTCGCGTACCGGCGGGACGCGCTCGCGCGGCTCGGGCGGCGGGCTGTTCGGCGGCGGATCGGGCGGATCCGGTGGCTCCAGGGGGTCGAACGGCTCGCGTGGCTCCGGCGGCGGCCTGTTCGGCGGCTCGTCCCGCTCGGGCGGCGGCGGGTCCCGGTCCGGTGGCGGCGCCTCGTCCGGCCCCCGGATCTTCAGCTCCGACGAGCCGTCCTCCCGCACCTCGGAGGCGCCGCCGCTCTGGCTGCGCAGCAGCGGCAACGGCGGCGGCTCCGGAGGCGACAGCCCTTCGGTGCCCTTCTGGCTCAAGCCGAACAACCCGGACAAGGACTGATACATGGCGCAGCCAGGTGACAGGCGGGGGGTGGCCTTCGCCGCCATCGTCGTGGTCATCGCCGCGGTCGGCATCTACCTGACCATGTGGCCGGACTCGTCCGACCAGGCCGAGCCGGAGCCGCAGGCGGTCCGGACCACCGCCTCCGCCATCGCGTCGAGCACGCCGCTGGCGACCGCGAGCGCGGCGCCGTTCGACGTCTACTCCTACCTGCCGATGCAGAAGGAGCAGCTCGCCGCGGCGGCGGACCTGGCCGAACGGTTCACCGCCGCGTACGGCACCTTCCGCTACGACGAGGACCCCGCGGCGTACGCGGGCCGGCTGAAGGTGTACGCGACCCCCGAGCTCGGCAACGAGCTGACCAGGACGATGACCTCGGCGGGCACCGTCGAGCAGAACCGCAACGACCAGATCGTCTCCACGGCCACGGCCAGGCTGAAGGAGATCAGGCAGATCGAGAAGTCCTCCGTCGTCTTCCTGATCGCCGGGACCAGGCAGGTCACCGCCAGGAGCGGCAACAAGCAGGTCACCGAGGAGTACGCGGTCACCGTCAGCCAGGTCGTGTCCGACTGGCGGATCTACGACATCAGGCCGTCCACCGAAGGCCAGGAGGGAGACCCCCTCGGGTGAAACTCTCACGAGCGCGCCTAGCCCTGGTGATCGGCCTCGCCGGGATGTTGCTCCTGGTGGCGGTCATCGTGTCACCGCTGTTGCTGATGTCCATGCCGTCCTTCCTGAGCAACGGCGGCACCACCGTCGACTGCGAGGACACGGCCCAGGTGGAGGAGGCCTCCGACTCCGCCGCGTCCGACATCCCCGCCGAATACCTCGACCTGTACAAGGAGCACGGCAAGAAGATCGGCGTCCAGTGGAACATCCTGGCCGCCGTGGGCAAGCGCGAGACCGACCACGGCCGGTCCGACCTGCCGGGCGTCAAGAGCGGCACCAACTACGCGGGCGCGGCCGGGCCGATGCAGTTCCTGATCTCCACGTGGGGCGGCAAGGCCAGGATCCCCATGTCGTCCACGTACAACGGGTACGCCTCCGACGGTGACGGCGACGGCGTGGGCGACGTCTACAACCCGGCCGACGCCATCCTGGGCGCCGCCAGGATGCTCAAGCGCAACGGCGCCCCCGAGAACGTGCGGCAGGCGCTGTTCGTCTACAACCGGGCCTGGTGGTACGTCGACCAGGTCGAGGAGATCGCCAGGAAATACGCCAAGTCCGGCGCCGTGAAGGTGCCCCCGCAGGCGTCGGAGGATTGTGACGAGCCGCTGGTCGAGGCGGCCCCCAACGACGTCGTGGCCAAGATCCTGGAGTTCGCGCTGGCGCAGCGTGGCAAGCCGTACCTGTGGGGTGGCACGGGGCCCGACTCGTTCGACTGCTCGGGGGTCATCTTCGCGGCCTACCGGGCGGCGGGGCTGTCGATCCCGCGTACGACGTTCGGGCAGTGGCCGTTCGGGGTGAAGGTGTTAGCGGGCCAGGAGCAGCCGGGTGACCTGGTGTTCTTCAACTCCGGCCCGGGCACCTCCGCGAACAACCCCGGCCACGTGGGGCTGGTGGTCTCGAAGGGCAAGATGCTGGAAGCGCGGTGCCGGCTGTGCGGGCCCATCAAGGTCACGAGCTACCAGGCGCGTACCAACCGCGTGGGCTTCACCCGTCCCCTGCAGAACCCCGACGTGCTCGAACAGCTCAAGAAGCTGCAGAATCCTTCCCTATGAGCTCAATGAATCCGGTCGTGGTCGTGGCCGCGGTGATCGTCGCCCCTGGTGGCCGGGTGCTCGCCGCCCAGCGCGCCCAGCCCGCCGCGCTGGCGGGCGGCTGGGAGTTCCCCGGCGGCAAGGTGGATCCCGGGGAGAGCGAGGAGGCGGCGCTGGTCCGGGAGTGCCGCGAGGAGCTCGGCGTGGAGATCGCCGTGGGCGAGCGCGTGGGCGAGGACTGGCCGCTGGCCGAGGGGTACGTCATGCGCGTCTGGCTCTGCTCCCTGGCCTCGGGCACCCCGCAGGCCAAGGAGCACCTGGCGCTGCGCTGGCTCGGACCCGGCGACTATTACGACGTCGAGTGGCTGGGAGCCGATCTGCCCATCATGAAGACCGTGGAGAATCTGCTCCAACGGGATTAGGACATCCCTCTCTGTGACACAATGGTTACTAGGCGTAATTTGTCGCGGCGGGGGAGTTGGAGTGATGCGGCGTGGCTGGATCGTCGCCGGGACGTTGATCGTGGTGGCGGTGCCGTCCGTGCCCGTGGCGGCGGCCGGGGTGTCGCTGGTCCTTGAGCGGGTGAACGGGGCCGACGGTGTGGGGAAGTGGGTCAGGACCGGGGACGTGCAGCGGTTCCGGGTGCGGCTGAACGGGATGGCCAGCGGCGCCAGGGTGGCGGTGGCGGCGAATCCGGTGGAGGCGTTGTCGGAGGTGTCCTGCGTGCCGTCGGCGGGGCCGAGTCCGTCGGCGAGCGGTGCGCCCGCGAGGGACGCCGTGGCGTCGCCTTCCGACGCGGGTGAGGCGGTGACGAGGGCTTCGAGCCCGGGTGCCGTCGCGGCCGGGGCGCTGGCCGTGCGGGCGCTGGCCGCCGCCAAGGGCTCGGCTCCGGCCGGCACGGCTCCGACTGGCACGGTTCCGACTGGCACGGTTCCGACTGGCACGGTTCCGGCCGGCACGGTTCCGGCCGGGGCGGTGCTGCCGGGGGCGCGGGTGTGCGCGCTCGGGGAGGTCGCCGGTGAGCGGGCCGTGGACGTCACGCTGAAGGCGCCTGCGGGGGCCCGGGAGGTGGTGCTCGCGGCGGTGGCCAGGATGCGGGGCGCCGGGGGCGAGGGGCCGACGACCATGAGCCGGACCACCGCCGTGCGGGTCAGGCAGGCGATCACGGGGGACGCGGCGACGTTCAGCGGCCCCGCGCGACTCCTGCGGCCCGCCGAGCGGACGAAGAGCCGGGCTGAGGCCGCGAAGACTCCAGCGGTGGCTGCGGAGAGTCCAGCGGTGGCTGCGGAGAGCTCAGCGGAGGGTGCGGAGAGCCCGGCGGAGGCTGTGGGGACCCGGGCTGAGGGTGCGCGGGGCCGGGGCGAGGCCGGTAAGAGCGGGAAGAGCCGGGCCGAGACTGCGGAGAACCGGGGCGAGGCGGAGGAGCGGAAGCCGGTGGCTGAGGCTCCCGCTGAAGAGGTGACGCTGCCGGAGGTCGTGCCGCAGGTCCTCGCCGGCGCGACTCCAAGCGCCGCTGCCAGCACGGCGGCGCCGCAGGCCACGCAGGCTCCGCTCGCCCTGCCCAGCGCTACCGGGGTCGCGTCGAGTGGGCCCACACCGGCGCCCGGAGGGCCCGTGGTCGCGCCGCCGGGACCGGTTGCCTCGTTCCAGGCCGGCGCGGCGGGTGGGGAGGCGCCGCTTCCGTGGGAGGTGGCCGTGTCCGCGAGGCCCGTTCACCCTGTCGGATGGGTCAGCCCGATCGATGGCCCGAGAGCGTTGCCCATGGTCGCCGGGAGCATCGGAGTGCTGATGGGGAGCCTGTGGCTGGTTGTCACGGTACAACGGCGCCGTAACCGTAGAAAGGTGTTGTAATTCCGTCTTTACTGTTACTTTTACCCGGCTAGTATTCCCTTGACCTTGGTTCCGGGACTTCGCGGAGGGCACCGGTGGCACGCACGCGAGCGACAGCCGTGTCCGCTATCGTCCTGGCGCTCGGACTGGCGGGCGCCGGAGCGACGCCGTTCATCGTGCAGAGCGCGAGCGCCTCCGTGGCGTTCGACCCGCCCGTCGAACCCTGCGACGTCGAGGTGGAGTGCGAGACCACGCCGCAGACCACCATCACGGTCACCACCACGTTAGGGTCGCCGTCGCCCGAACCGGAGGATGGGCAGCCGGAGACGACGGTCACCAAGACCGTCACCGCGACTCCGACCAAGACCTCGAAGGCGCCGACCCCGACGAAGACCACCTCGGCCCCCGCGAGCGTCCCGCAGACCACCCCCACGCAGAACCCGCAGCCGCTGCCCACGCAGAGCGCCGAGGTCCCGCCGGCGACACCCATCACCTCGCCCACGACCGAGGCGTCCGTCGAGATGCCGACCATCGCGCCGGAGACGACCACCTCCCCGCCGCCGAGCCAGACGGAGTCCGCCTCCTCCGACGAGGTGCCGCTGGAGCTGCGTAACGCGGCGCCGGAGTTCGACCAGCGCACGCTGACGCAGAAGCTCAGCATCCCCGCGCTGGTGCTGGTCCTGCTCGCGCTCTTCGCCGTCCTCATCTTCGAGGGGCGGCTGCGCCGGATGGCCCACGCCGCGGCCGTGCGGAAGGCGGGCCCGCACGCGGGCCGGCCGGACATGCCTCCGGGTGGCGGATATCCGGCGGGGCCGGGTTACGCCACGGCGGCATTCCCGGCTCCCGGCTATCCGGGCGGCACGGCGTACGCGCCCATCATCAGCTTCGTGCCGGTGCAGACCTACCCGGGCGGCCCGCCCCAGTACGGCTACCAGGACCCGAACCACCCGTACCCGCCCCAGGGGTACGTGCAGGAGCCGTACCCGCCCGCGGAGCCCCCTCAGGAGCCCGTGGTGCTGCACCCCGACGAGTTCGACTCCTACAGCGAGCCGCCCAGGTCCCGCGAGCGCGACCCGTTCGAGCCGCTGATCCCGGCGGCGGAGCCCCCGACGGACATCCCGCCGGGCGGCGCCGGCCCGTACGACGGCGACGTGGAGCAGCCGCTCGGCCCGGCCTCGGCCGCCGAGGCGGGCGACTCGGAGCCGTGGCAGCAGCGGCCGGGCTCGCTGTTCGAGCCGGCGGCCTCCAGGGAGTACGAGCATGGGCCCGAGGGTCCGCCGGACGGCTACGAGCCGCCGCCGTACGTGCCGGCCGACGGGGACGTGACCGCGGTCCAGCCGCTGCCTCCCCAGATGCCCCTGATGCCCGACCAGGAGAGCGCCGGGCAGGAGCAGGAGCCGACCAAGGAGATGCCGGACGCCAAGCGCAAGCGGTTCGGCCGGAAGAAGCGCTGAAAGACGAAGGGCGGGGGGCTGGATTCCCAGCCCCCCGCCCTTCGTCGTGTCCGGCCTACTTGGTGGCGCCGCGCTTGAAGATCTTGTTGCCCAGCCACACCAGCGGGTCGTACTTGCGGTCGACCACGCGCTCCTTCATCGGGATCAGCGCGTTGTCAGTGATCTTGATGTGCTCGGGGCAGACCTCGGTGCAGCACTTGGTGATGTTGCAGTAGCCGAGCCCGTGCTCCTGCTGGGCCGCCTCCTGGCGGTCCGCCACGTCGTACGGGTGCATGTCCAGCTCGGCGATCCGCATGAGGAAGCGGGGACCGGAGAAGTTGCTCTTGTTCTCCTCGTGGTCGCGGATCACGTGGCAGACGTTGTTGCACATGAAGCATTCGATGCACTTGCGGAACTCCTGGGAGCGCTCGACATCGACCTGCTTCATCCGGTATTCGCCGGGCCGCACACCGCTCGGCGGCGTGAAGGAGGGGACCTCCCTGGCCTTCTGGTAGTTGTAGGAGACGTCGGTGACGAGGTCCTTGATGACCGGGAACGTCCGCATCGGCGTGACCGTGATGGTCTCGTCCTCCTCGAAGGTGGACATGCGGGTCATGCAGCCCAGCCGCGGCTTGCCGTTGATCTCCATGCTGCACGAGCCGCACTTGCCCGCCTTGCAGTTCCACCGCACCGCCAGGTCGGGCGCCTGGGTGGCCTGCAGGCGGTGGATGATGTCGAGGACGACCTCGCCCTCGTTCACCTCCACGGTGAAGTCCTCGAGACCGCCCTCGCCGCCCTCACCGCGCCAGACCTTGAACTTTGCCTTGTAGCTCATGACTTCGCTATCCCGTCGAACTCGGCCATCTCTTCGTCGGTGAGGTACTTCTTCAGCTCGTCCCGGTCGAACAGGGTGATCAGGTCACCGCGCATGGACGGCTGGACCTTCTCCTCGACGGTGACGGTGGAGCCGTCTTCGGTGGAGCAGACGAGCAGCTTGCGGCGCCAGTCCGGGTTCATCCCGGGGAAGTCGTCGCGGGTGTGCCCGCCGCGGCTCTCCTCGCGCAGCAGCGCGGCGCGGGCCACGCACTCGGAGACCAGCACCATGTTGCGCAGGTCGATCGCGAGGTGCCAGCCGGGGTTGTAGACGGCCGAGCCGGCCGCCCCGACCATGCGCACGCGCTCCTTGAGCTTCTCCACGACGCCGAGGGCCTCGGAGACCTCCTCGGCCTTGCGGATGATGCCGACCAGGTCGTTCATCGTGCGCTGGAGCTCGTGGTGGACCTCGTAGGGGTTCTCGCCGCTGCGGCCCAGGGGCTCCAGGGCCTCTTCCCGGGCCGATTCCACCTGCTCCGGCAGCACCTTCGGCCTGGCGGGCAGGCCGTCCACGTACGCCGCCGCGCCGGCGCCCGCCCGGCGCCCGAACACGAGCAGGTCGGACAGCGAGTTGCCGCCCAGCCGGTTCGAGCCGTGCATGCCGCCGGACACCTCGCCGGCCGCGAACAGCCCGGGCACCGCCGCCGCGCCGCTGTCGGCGTCCACCTCGACGCCGCCCATGATGTAGTGGCAGGTCGGGCCCACCTGCATGGGCTCGGCGGTGATGTCGACGTCGGCCAGCTCCTTGAACTGGTGGTGCATCGACGGCAGCCGCTTCTTGATCTCCTCGGCGGGCAGCCGGGTGGAGACGTCGAGGAAGACGCCGCCCTGGGGCGAGCCGCGACCGGCCTTCACCTCGGCGTTGATCGCGCGGGCCACCTCGTCACGCGGCAGCAGCTCCGGCGGGCGCCGGTTGTTGGCCTGGTCGGTGTACCAGCGGTCGCCCTCTTCCTCCGTGGTGGCGTACTTGTCCTTGAACACCTCGGGGATGTAGTCGAACATGAAGCGCTTGCCCTCGGAGTTGCGCAGCACGCCGCCGTCACCGCGGACGGACTCGGTGACGAGGATGCCGCGCACGGACGGCGGCCAGACCATCCCCGTGGGGTGGAACTGGATGAACTCCATGTTGATCAGGTTCGCGCCGGCGAGGAGGGCCAGGGCGTGGCCGTCGCCGGTGTACTCCCAGGAGTTGGAGGTGACGACGTACGACTTGCCGATGCCGCCGGTGGCCAGGACCACGGCGGGGGCGTCGAAGAGGATGAAGTTCCCGGACTCGCGCCAGTAGCCGAACGCCCCGGAGATCGCGTCGCCGTCCTTGAGCAGCCGCGTGACCGTGCACTCGGCGAAGACCTTGATGTAGGCCTCGTAGTCGCCGTGCGTCTCGTAGTCCTCCTGCTGGAGCGCCACGACGCGCTGCTGCAGCGTACGGATGAGCTCCAGCCCGGTACGGTCGCCCACGTGTGCGAGCCGTGGGTACTCGTGCCCGCCGAAGTTCCGCTGGCTGATCTTGCCGTCCTTGGTGCGGTCGAACAGCGCGCCCCACGCCTCCAGCTCCCACACCCGGTCGGGAGCCTCCTTGGCGTGCAGCTCGGCCATCCGCCAGTTGTTGAGGAACTTGCCGCCCCGCATGGTGTCACGGAAGTGCACCATCCAGTTGTCGTCGGGGTTGACGTTGCCCATCGCGGCGGCCGCGCCGCCCTCGGCCATGACCGTGTGCGCCTTGCCGAAGAGCGACTTGCAGACGATCGCCGTCCTCTTGCCCTGCTGACGGGCCTCGATCGCGGCCCGCAGGCCGGCGCCGCCCGCGCCGATGACGACGACGTCGTACTCGTGGCGCTCTGTGTTGTGCGTGTTTTCCACTGAAAGCTGTCCTTACGCGTACGGGAAGGCGATGATGCCCTTGGCCACCAGGCGGACGTACAGGTCGGCGCCCATGACCGAGAACATCGAGGCCCACGCGAGGGGTTGGTGCTTGGCGTTGAGCTTGGACACGAACGTCCAGGCCCGGTACCGCAGCGGGTGACGGGAGAAGTGGTTGAGCCGGCCCGCCGTGATGTGCCTGCAGGAGTGGCACGACAGCGTGTAGGCGTTGATCAGCACGGCGTTCAGGATCAGGATCCAGGTGCCCAGGCCCAGCGGCTTGTGGATGAGCGCCAGGACGGCGTCGTAGGCCAGGATGAGGCCGATCACGATGGCCGCGTAGAAGAAGTACCGGTGGACGTTCTGGATGATCAGCGGGAAGCGCCGCTCACCGGTGTACTTGCCGTGCGGCTCCTGCACGGCGCAGGCCGGCGGGGACAGCCAGAACGAGCGGTAGTAGGACTTGCGGTAGTAGTAGCAGGTCAGCCGGAATCCGCCGGGCAGGCCGAGGATCAGCAGCCCCGGCGACAGGGTGTACCAGTCGCCGACAGGCGCCCACCCGAACAGTCGGGCCCCCTCGGGGCACGACGTGGCCAGGCAGGGTGATGAGAAGGGGGCGATGTAGGGATCGACGAAATAGCTGCCGTCGATGATCGCCCATACACCGTAGACCAGGAATGAGCTGAGCCCGAGGAATGTCACGAGCGGGACCAGCCACCATCTGTCTGTTCGCAGGGTGCGCACCTTGACTTGCGCACGCTGCCTTCGGACCGGAGCGTCGGGCGTCGTCTGGGTCATCGCGGACCTCTCCACCTCCCGCGGACCCTTCGCGCAGGGGGTCCGTGGTTTCGTTTCGCTGGGCGCGCTCATCGGCGGTATCGCTCAGGCGCGCGTTGGTGGGGGATACGTTACGACGACAGGATCGAAATTTGTGAGCGGGATCACTCACTTTTTCGAGGACCAGCTGTGATTCCTGTCACGTACGTGCGTCAGAGGCGCTGCCCCTGGACCGGCAACTTAACCACAGTCACGAAAAAATCATCGATTTGCCGGACAACCCGGATAAATTGCTCAAAATCCACCGGCTTGGACACATAAGCGTTGGCATGGAGCCGGTAGCTGTGGAGGATGTCCTCCTCCGCCTCGGAGGTCGTCAGGATCACCACGGGGATCGTGCGCAACTCCGGGTCGGCCTTCACCTCCCGCAGCACCTCCATGCCGCTCATCCTGGGCAGGTTGAGGTCGAGCAGGATCAGGTCGGGCCGCGGCGCGGCGGCGAAGTCGCCTTCCCGCCGCAGGAACGCCATCGCCTGCTCGCCGTCGTTGACCACGTTGAGCCGGTTGCGCACCTTGTTGTAGTCGAAGGCCTCCTTGGTGAGCAAGATGTCCCCCTGGTCGTCCTCCACCAGGAGCACTTCGATCGGTCGCCATCCGTTCATCGTTCGTCTCCCGCCGCGGGTAGCGTCCACCGGAACGTCGAGCCCTGGCCGTCGGTCTCCCCGTCGAGCCACAGCTGCCCGCCGTGGTATTCGACGATCTTCCGGCAGAGGGCCAGTCCGATGCCGGTCCCCGGGTACACGTCGCGCGGATGGAGGCGCTGGAAGATCAGGAAAATGCGGTCGGCGTACTTCGGCTCGACCCCGATGCCGTTGTCCGAGCAGCTGAACTCCCACATGTCGCCGTCCCGCCTGGCCCCGATGTGGATGCGCGGGGGCTCCTCGGAGCGGAACTTGACGGCGTTCTCCACCAGGTTCTGGAAGAGCTGAGTGAGCTGCATCTCGTTGCCTTTGACCCGGGGCAGGTCGTCCCGGGTGACGGTGGCACCGCTGTCCTCGATCGTGGCCGAGATGTTGTCCAGCGCCCGGTCCAGCGCCGCGCCCGACTCGGTCACGCCCTTCTCGCCGGTGACCCGGCCGACCCTGGAGAAGTCGAGCAGGTCGTTGATCAGCAGCTGCATGCGCTTGGCGCCGTCGACCGCGTAGTGCATGTACTGCCTGGCCCGCTCGTCGAGCTGCGAGCCGTAGCGCTGGTCCAGCATCTGCGTGAAGCTGGCCACCTTGCGCAGCGGCTCCTGGAGGTCGTGGCTGGCCACGTACGCGAACTGCTCCAGCTCCCCGTTCGACCTGCGCAGCTCCTCGGTCTGGTCGGTGGCCAGGCGCCAGGCCGACAGGATGCGGGCGCGCATGGAGTCGATGTGGCTGGACAGCTCGGCCAGCTCCGACGGCCGGTCGACGTGCAGGTCGCGGTCGAAGTCGCCGCCGGCGACCGCGCGCACCTGCTCGGTGAGCTGGTCGATCGGCTTCAGCACGGCGTAGCGCACGATGACCGCCAGCCCGACGGCGCAGCCGAGCAGCAGCGTGAACAGCACGGTCAGGGCCACGATCAGCCGGTCGAGCTGCGAGGCCACCGCCGGCTCCGGGTTGAGCTCGGCGGTCTGGGCGCTCATCACCATGACGACCACGACCCCGGCCACGAAGATGATGCCGGCCAGCGCACCGATCAGCAGGAACCAGCGGGCGACAGGGAGCCTGCCCAGCCCGGTCGGCTCCTTCGGAGGAGGAAGCGGGTGAATGCTCATGCTCTCCTCTTCCTTACCATGACCACGGCAAGATCGTCGCTCAGTGTGCCCACATGCCTGATGAGCCGGTCAAGGTCGATGGCGCCGTGCTCGCGTACCAGATCGAGCAGGCCGTCCACGCCGAGCAGCTCGCTGGGGCCGCCCACGGCCGCCTCGATCAGGCCGTCGGTGTAGAGCATCATCGACCACTCGTCGCCCAGCGGCACGTCGATCACCGACCACTCCGCGTCCGGGAAGATCCCGAGCGGCGGCCCCGACGGCGCGCCGTCCACCACCTGCACGACGCCGTCGCGCACCAGCACGGGCGGCGGGTGGCCGACCACGCGCATCCTGGCGTGCCCCAGGTCGGGGGTGATCGTGGCCGTGCACAGCGTGGTGAAGATCTCGGGAGCCTGGCGCTCGGCGCGCAGCAGGAGGTCGAGCGTGCGCAGCAGCGTGTCGCTCGTCTCGCCCGCCAGCACCAGGGTGCGCCAGGCGATGCGCAGCGCCACGCCGAGCGCGGCCTCGTCGGGGCCGTGCCCGCACACGTCGCCGATCACGAGGTGCACCGAGCCGTCCGGCGTCTGCACGGTGTCGAAGAAGTCGCCGGCCAGCGTGCCGCCACTGCCGGGGAGGTAGCGGGTCACGTGCTCGATCGACGTCGTACGCAGGAGGGGTTCGGGGAGCAGGGCGCTCTCCAGCCTGGCGGTCTCCTTGGCCGTCAGCTCCGCCTGGACGAGCTTGAGCTGGGCCAGGTCGGCCCGTTTGCGCTCCATGGCGTAGCTGATGGACCTGGCCAGCAGCCGCGCGTCCACGTCGCCCTTGACCAGGTAGTCCTGCGCCCCCGACTGCACGGCCGAGAGAGCCACGTGGACGTCCCTGAGTCCGGTGAGGACCAGCACGGCCGTGTGCGGCGCCACCGCCAGGACCGCCTCCAGCGCCTCCAGGCGGCTGGCGTCGGGCAGCGAGAGGTCCACGAGGACGCACTGGATCTGGGAGGTCAGCTTCGCCCTGGCCTCACGCAGGGTCCGGGCCCGGAAGATCTTGGGCGGGGCCTCGGCCTGCTTGAGCAGCTCCTCGACGAGGAAGGCGTCCCCGTCATCGTCCTCGATGAGGAGCAGCGTCAGCGTTTCTGAGAGATTTGCCGTCAACACGCCTCTTCGGGGAGTTGGAGCCGTTGCTGCTCATTCTGCGATGAGCTCTACCCCTTGTGGAAGCGTGCCCTCGTGCCCGGCTTCCACGACGAAGGACAGCAAGGTCTCCCGGAACGCCTGCGCGGCCCTGGTCGGGTCGACATCCTTGCGGTGGGCCAGCGCGATCGTACGGCTGAGCCCCGGTGGCGCGAGCGGCGTGCCCAGCAGCCCGGGCCGCCCGTCGAGCACCATCGACGGCACCACGGCCACTCCCAACCCCGCCTCCACGAACCGCAGCACCGCGTCCATCTCCCCGCCCTGCACCGCGAACCTCGGCTCGAACCCCGCCTGCCGGCACGCCGCCAGCGTCGCCTCCCGCAGGTCGTAACCGCGCCTGAACATCACCATCGACCTGCCCCGCAGGTCCTCGATGCGCAGGTAGGGGCCCTTGATCTGCTCGTGCGAGGGCGAGACGACCACGAGGTTCTCGCGCAGGATCTCCTCGGTCACCAGCGAGGGGTCGTCGCTCTGCAGCGGCATGATGATCAGCGACAGGTCGAGCTGGCCCCGGGCCAGCGCCTTGACCAGATCCCGCGAGCCGCCCTCCTCCACCAGCAGCTCGATCCCCGGGTACGCCCGGTGGAAGCGGGCCAGCGCGTCGGCCAGCAGCCCGGCGCAGAGCGAGGGTGTGGCCCCCAGGCGCACCCGGCCGCGGCGCAGCCCGGCGAGCTGGGCCACCTCCTCCCGGGCGGTGTCGGCGTCGGCCAGGATGCGGCGGGCGAGCGGGAGCAGCGCCTCACCGGCGGCCGTCAGCGTGACGTTGCCGCGTGCCCGCGAGAACAGGCGCGCGCCGAGGTCGTCCTCCAGCGCCTTGATCTGCTTGCTGAGCGACGGCTGCGCGACCCGCATGCGCTCGGCCGCCTGGGTGAAGTGCCTGGCCTCCGCGACCGCCACGAAGTACGCGAGCTGCTGCAACTGCATGTGATTTTCCTCGCACCGGCACGGCGTAAGCCGGTGATAAAGCCGCGCCTACCCACATCATAGCCTGTAGCTATCGAAACCAGGCCCGTCATGACTTGGACGGATCAATGCTGGATACCTAGCGTCTGAAGGCGTGACTGCCACGATAGAGCGCGGTGCCGCCACCGCGCCTGTTACCTCCCCCAAGAAGGCTCAGAAGGCCGCACCGCGGAAGAAGCCCGGCGGGTTCCTGACCTCGTCGAACGGCAAGAAAGTCGTCATGGCCGTCACGGGCGCCGTGATGGTGGGCTTCCTCGTCCTTCATATGCTCGGCAACCTCAAGATCTTCTTCGGCCGTGACTCCTTCAACGAGTACGCCCACGCGCTGCGCACGCTGCTGGAGCCGATCGCGCCGTACCGCACCGTGCTGACGATCCTGGAGATCGGCCTCGTGGCCGCGGTCCTCCTGCACATGTGGGCCGCGATCTCGCTGTCCCGCCGCGCGGGCAAGGCCAGGCCCGTGAAGTACGTGGCCAAGAAGTCGCAGGCGAACGGCTACGCCACGCACATCATGCGATGGGGCGGCGTGACCATCGTGCTCTTCGTGGTCTGGCACCTGCTCGACCTGACCTTCGGCGTCGTCAACCCCAAGGGCTTCGACTCCGCCCCCGCCGACCGGATGATCGCCGGGTTCGACGCGTCCCGGTGGTGGGTCACGCTGATCTACTTCGTGGCCGTCGTCATGGTCGGCCTGCACCTGCGGCACGGCATCTGGAGCGCCTTCCAGACGCTCGGCTGGGCCAACCGCAACCGTAACCAGGTCCTTCGCGTGTCGGCCACGCTGGTCTCCGCGGCCCTGGTGATCGGCTTCCTGGCCCCGCCCCTCGCGATCACGTTCGGAGTTGTCAAGTGAAGTACACCGAAGGCCCCGAGATCCAGGACACCAAGGCTCCGGCCGGTCCGATCGAGGAGCGCTGGGAGAAGCGCAAGTTCGCCGCCAAGCTGGTCAACCCGGCGAACAAGCGCAAGCTCAACGTGATCGTGGTGGGCACGGGCCTGGCGGGCGGTTCCGCCGCCGCGACGCTGGGCGAGCTGGGCTACAACGTCAAGTCGTTCTGCTACCAGGACACGCCGCGCCGGGCGCACTCCATCGCCGCGCAGGGCGGGATCAACGCCGCCAAGAACTACCGCGGCGACGGCGACAGCATCTACCGCCTCTTCTACGACACCGTGAAGGGCGGCGACTTCCGCGCCCGCGAGTCGAACGTCTACCGCCTCGCCCAGGTCTCGGTGAACATCATCGACCAGGCCGTGGCGCAGGGCGTGCCGTTCGCCCGGGAGTACGGCGGCCTGCTGGACACGCGCTCGTTCGGCGGCGCCCAGGTCTCGCGTACGTTCTACGCCCGCGGCCAGACGGGCCAGCAGCTCCTGCTGGGGGCGTACCAGGCGCTGGAGCGGCAGATCGCGGCCGGGACCGTGGAGATGCACACCCGGCACGAGATGCTCGACCTGATCATCTCCGACGGGCGGGCGCGCGGCGTCATCGTGCGCGACATGGTGACCGGTGAGATCGAGCGCCACCTGGCCGATGCCGTGGTGCTGGCCACCGGGGGCTACGGCAACGTGTTCTTCCTGTCCACGAACGCCAAGGGCTGCAACACGACCGCCATCTGGCGGGCCCACGAGCGCGGGGCGTACTTCGCCAACCCCTGCTACACGCAGATCCACCCGACCTGCATCCCGGTGTCGGGCGAGTACCAGTCGAAGCTCACGCTCATGTCCGAGTCGCTGCGCAACGACGGCCGCGTCTGGGTGCCGCTGCGCAAGAACGACGACCGCGCCCCCGGGGACATCCCGGAGGAGGAGCGCGACTACTACCTGGAGCGGATCTACCCGGCCTTCGGCAACCTGGTGCCCCGCGACATCGCCTCCCGCGCCGCCAAGAACGTCTGCGACGAGGGCCGCGGCGTGGGCCCCGGCGGGCTCGGGGTCTACCTCGACTTCCGGGACGCCATCAACCGCCTCGGCCGCGACGCCGTGGAGAAGAAGTACGGCAACCTGTTCGAGATGTACGAGCGCATCACGGGCGAGAACCCGTACGACGTGCCGATGCGCATCTACCCCGCCGTCCACTACACGATGGGCGGGCTGTGGGTGGACTACGACCTGCAGTCCACGATCCCCGGCCTGTTCGTCATCGGTGAGGCCAACTTCTCCGACCACGGCGCCAACCGCCTCGGCGCGTCGGCGCTGATGCAGGGTCTGGCCGACGGATATTTCGTGCTTCCGACCACCCTCGGCGACTACCTGGCCGCCGGTCCCTTCGGTGACGTGGACGAGGAGGCCGTGGCCCAGGCCGAGATCAAGGTCCGCAACAAGATCGACCGCCTCCTGTCCGTGAACGGCACCCGTACGCCCGACTCCTTCCACCGCGAGCTGGGCAAGCTCATGTGGGACTACTGCGGCATGGAGCGCACCGAGGAGTCGCTGCGCAAGGCGCTGGAGCGCATCCCTGAGCTGCGCGCGGAGTTCTGGGAGAACGTCAAGGTGAGCGGCACCGCGGAGGAGCTCAACCAGGTCCTGGAGAAGGCCGGCCGCGTCGCCGACTTCTTCGACCTGGCCGAGCTCATGTGCCTGGACGCCCTGGTCCGTACCGAGTCCTGCGGCGGCCACTTCCGCGCCGAGTCCCAGGACGCCGACGGCGAGGCGCTGCGCGACGACGAGAACTTCGCGCACGTCTCGGCGTGGGAGTACGGCGGCGAGAACGGGCCGGTGGTGCACAAGGAAGCGCTCGAGTACGAGTACGTCAAGATGACCCAGCGGAGCTACAAGTGAATCTGACCCTGCGCGTTTGGCGGCAGAGCGGCCCCTCGGACGCGGGACGCATGGTGACGTACAAGGTGGAGGACGTCTCCCCGGACATGTCCTTCCTGGAGATGCTGGACGTCCTCAACGAGCGGCTCATCCTCGAAGGCGACGACCCGATCGCCTTCGACCACGACTGCCGCGAGGGCATCTGCGGCATGTGCGGCATGGTCATCAACGGCGTCGCCCACGGCGAGCAGCGCGCCACCACGACCTGCCAGCTCCACATGCGCCACTTCGAGGACGGCGCCGAGATCACCATCGAGCCGTGGCGCGCGGCCCCGTTCCCGGTCGTCAAGGACCTGGTGGTGGACCGCAGCGCGTTCGACCGCATCATCCAGGCGGGCGGCTTCGTCTCGGTCCCGGCCGGCTCGGCCCCGGACGCCCACAGCGTCCCCGTACGCAAGGAGGACGCGGACGCGGCCTTCGACGCGGCGACGTGCATCGGCTGCGGCGCCTGCGTCGCGGCCTGCCCGAACGGCTCGGCCTCCCTCTTCACCGCCGCCAAGATCACCCACCTGAGCCTGCTGCCCCAGGGCCAGCCGGAGCGGCTGTCGCGTGCCAAGGCGATGGTGGACCAGATGGACGCGGAGGGGTTCGGCGGCTGCACGAACACCGGCGAGTGCACGGCGGTGTGCCCGAAGGGGATCCCGCTGGACACGATCGCGCAGATGAACAGCGACTACCTGAAGGCGAACGCCAAGTAGGCAGGTGGGCCGGGGTCTCGGTGGTTCACCGGCCTGGACCCGCCCCGGACGCGAAGGGCTTCGCAGAGCGCTTCGCGCGGGGCGGGCCGGGCTGTCGCCCGGCGAACGCTCAGCCCATCTCACTGAGCAGGTACAGCAGCGCGTTCATACTGGTCCCACCCACGATGTCCCGCTTGTCGATCAATCGACGAATCTCCCTCAGCGAAACCCACTCCACACGCTCCGCCTCCCACGTGTCCGTGGGCGGCCCGATGTGCTGAGCGCTGTCAGCGCGAAAGATGTGATGCTCGGAGTCGGAGATGCCGTTGTTCGGCTGGGTGTAGAGCAACGGACGCAAGGGCCCGGGCCGCCAGCCGGTCTCCTCTTCGACCTCGCGCGCGGCGGCCTCCATCGGCTCCTCGCCCTCCTCGACTTTCCCGATCGGGACCTCCCAGCCCCATGTGTCGGTGATGAAGCGATGCCGCCAGATCAGCAGCACCCGGTTCTGCTCATCGGTGACGACCGCACCGGCTCCCGGTGCGGTCCGGATGAGCCGGTGATCGAGGTGCCTTCCGTCCGGAAGCTCCACATCCGCCATGCGGACATCCAGCCAGCGATCGGTGTAGAGCGATTCTTCCGAGTGGACCTGCCAGCGCATGCGGCTGCTCCCTGGGTGGACTCCTGGACCGGCACCACGCTACAAGGTGGGGGACTGACCGATAGGCCCAGGCCGGGTGGCGGGGCTCAAGGAGAGGAAGGCGGCCAAGGCGCCGTTCACCAGACCCAGCCGTCAGAGTTTCCGCCCGTGGAAGGCTGCCCTGACAGATCGAACGAAGCCCCGACCGCCATCACCCAGCGTGACATTGCCGCTACCGATACTAGTGGAGTGCAAGATGCCGGGGCGACTGGCATGGCGAGTTGAAACCTAATTAGTATGCTCGAAAACATACAAGTTAGGTGACGCCAGTGGAGAAGCCGCAGCGAGTGATGTCCCGGGGTGCCGAGTGGGCGGCCTTGACCCAATTCATCCAGCATCCGGACCCGCATCTTCGCCTCGGCGTCGTCTCGGGGCGGCGGCGGGTGGGCAAGAGTTTCCTGCTCCGGGCTCTCGCGGAAACCGCCGGCGGGCTCTACGTCTCGGCAGTCGCGGAGGAGGGCGTGGTCGCCGCGCGGCGACGGCTGGCGGCGGAGATCGCCCGATACGCGGGGGTGCCGGGCGAGCTGATCACCGACGCGGGATGGGAATCTCTCCTCGCGACGGCCATCGAATTGACGTCCGGCCGTGGCGGGAAGGCGCCGGGGGTCCTCGTCATCGACGAGTTGCCGTACTGGATGGCTCACTCTCCCGAGCTTCCCGGGCTGCTTCAGCTGCTGTATGACCAGTCCCAGGCCGGCCAGGGCGTCCCGGGCGGGCGCGTGATCGTCTGTGGTTCGGCCATGTCGGTGATGAACGAACTGCTCTCCGGCACCAAGGCCCTGCGCGGCCGGGCGGCGCTCGACCTGCGTCTGCAACCGTTCGATGTGAGGACCACGGCCAGGCATTGGGAGATCGACGACCCGGCCACGGCCCTGCGGGTGCACGCGATCCTCGGCGGTTCTCCCGGCTACCGGAGCCTGGCCAATGTCCCGCCCCCGCGGACCGTCGCAGACGTGGACGACTGGGTGCCCGGCACCGTCCTGGACCCGAGGCAGGCGCTCTTCTCCGGCAGCGAGGCCGAATACCTGTTGCGGGAGGACCCCAAGTTCACCGGCAGTGCGTTGCACTACGCGATCATCAACGCGGTCGCGAACGGGGCCACCAGTCCCGCGAAGATCGGCGGGCTGCTGGAGCAGCCGCGTACGTCGCTGACACGGCCCATCGACGGGCTGGTGAGCGCCGGATATCTGCGGTACGACACCGACCCCCTGTGGGAACGCCGCCCGGTGATCACCGTGGTCGACCCCATCGTGCGCTTCCACAATCTGATCACTGTGCCGCAGCGCGATCTCGTCGACACGGGGCAGGCGGCGGAGGCGTGGCGGCGTTCGCGGCCGGCCTTCGTCGCGGGCATCCTGGGGCCGCACTTCGAGCTCTGCGCCAGGGAATGGCTCCGGGGGCAGGCTGATCCGGCTCTCCGGGGGAACGCGGGCATGGTCACGGCAACCGTGGTCAACGACAGGAAGGGGCAGGCCAAGCACGAGATCGACGTCGTCGCCCTGGACAAGAGGGCGGGGCGGGCGGTCATCAGCGTCATCGGAGAGGCCAAGGCGACGGTCACCCGGCGGACCATGGCGGATCTCCAGCGACTGGAGCGGCTCAAGGAGCTGTTGGCGGAACACGGGCACGACACGGCGTCGGCCGTGCTGGCGCTGTTCTCGACGGAAGGTTTCCAGCCGGACCTCGTCGACGCGGCGCGGCGGAGGGGGGACGTGCTGCTGGTGGATCTGCTGTCACTGGTCGGTCGGGAAGAGCCGGTGACAGTGCCACGAAATTTCGGTTGATGCGTAACAACAGGAGGGCCTGGACCACTTCCTGGTGTCAGAAGAACGCATCCCGAACGAAGGGGCTGGGCGGTGACGGATGATGCGCACCGGTTCACCGGCATGTACGACGAATGCCGGCAACGCGTGTGGGCCTACGTGGTCAGCCGCGCGGGGCGGCAGGTCGCGGACGAGGTGGTGAGCGAGACGTTCGCGATCGCCTGGCGGCGGCTGGACGACGTGCCCGAGCCGGCGCTGCCGTGGTTGCTCGGGGTCGCCAGGAACGTGCTGCGTGACAACGTGCGTGCGGAGGTCCGGCGAGAGGCGCTCGCCGCCGAGCTGCGGGCCTGGACCGAGGGGGACGTGGCCGATCAGGTGACCGAGCGGCTCGGCGTGCTGCGGGCGCTGGCCGCGTTGCCGGAGGACGACCGGGAGATCCTCGTCCTCGTCGCCTGGCACGGACTGTCGCCCAAGGAGGCGGCCCGGGTGATCGGGTGCTCGTCGGCGGCGTACCGGGTGCGGTTGCACCGGGCTCGCAAGCGGCTCAGGCAGGCCATGGAGGCGGCTTCGGATCCGGGGCCGGCGGCTCAGGGACAGCGCGGCGGGCGGCGGCCGGAGTCCCACGGACCGCCCGGAGCAGCCGAACGCGCGAGAGTCGCGGAAACGCCGTCCATGCCCCACGTGCGGAATCTCAGCGAGGAGTGGTCATGAACCCCATCGACGAACTTCGGGCGGCCAGGCCCGCGCATCTCGGTGACCGGCCGGTGGATGAGAGCACCAGGGCCGTGGAGCTGGCGCGCGCCATGTCGGGGTCGAGGGAAGGACGGAGGCGGCGGAAGGCCGTGCGGCCGGCGTGGGGGCTGGGGCTGGCGGGAGCGGCGGCTGCCGTGACGGCGGCGGTGGTGGTCGTGTCGGGGAACGGGACCGTGCCGACGACGCCGCGCGCCCCCGGCGGGCAGGGCGTGGTGGCGAGCGCCGCCCCCAGCGGTACGAAGGCGCCCCGGGTGACGTTGTCCGCCCGGGAGGTGCTGCTGGCGGCGGCCGAGAAGGCGGCCCGGCAGGACGAGGGGAGCGGGGCCTACTGGCACAGCGTGTCGGTGAGCAGGAACCTGTACACGGTCGAGGGCGGCGGCTACCTGGTCGTGCAGCGGGACCGCAGCGAGGGGTGGACGCCCAGCGCCACCGGGGGCGAGCAGTGGTGGCGCAGCCGGTCGCTCGGCGCGGAGCCCGCCACCGAGGAGGATCGGAAGGCCTGGGAGCAGGCGGGGTCACCGGCCGAGTTCGAGGCGGTCGTACCGGGCAAGGGGCGCGGAACGGCGAAGTACGGCACCATCCCGCTGTCCACGTCTCCGGGGAAGGTCACGACGAGCCACAGCCCGCTGGTGGACGGCGACAAGGTGTTCTGGCTCGGGCGGAACGTCACCATGAAGGACCTGCGGGGGCTCCCGAGCGATCCCCGCAGGCTGAAGAAGTGGCTGATGGCCTCCTACGAGGGGCACGGGACCGAGTCCACCAGCGAGGAGATGTCGGGCGACGCCTGGCTGTTCAGGGTCAGCATGGGGCTGATCATGGACATGCCGGTGACGCCCGAGGTGCGCGGGGCGGCGTTCCGCATGCTGGCCGAGCTCGACGAGGTGAAGGTGACCGAGAACGTGACCGACGCCGAAGGGCGGCAGGGCACGGCCGTGTCCGTGGAGGAGAGCACGACGGGTGGCGGGGTCTACGAGAACCGGCTGGTCTTCGACGAGGCGACCGGGCAGCCCTTGGCCGGTGAGAACGTGGTGGTGAAGCCGGGCGGGCCGCAGGCCGGGTTCGAGCCGGGCGCGGTCTGGAACTCCACCGTGCTGATCGAGGCCGGATGGACCGACAGCGGCCCGGAGAGCTCCTGATCAGCCGCTCTGGCGGGCCTCGTCGTTGGCGTTCGTCCGGATCTGCTGGATGCGCTGCTTCGTCAGCCCGAGCAGCTCGCCGATGTCCCCGTCGGACAGGCCCAGCTCGTGCATGTGCTTGACCCGCTTCTTCAGTGTCCGGGTGTAGTCCTCGGCGATCGCGGCCGCCTGGCGCTGGAGGGCGGCGAAGTCGTCGAGGTCCTGCTCCGACAGGCCGGGCAGGGCGTAGTGGTAGACCGGCGCGGGCGGCTGGGCGCGGTCGGCGAACAGGAACGGGAGCCCCTCGGCGACGTCGCCGTGCAGTTCCTTGAGCGTACGGGCGGACATGCCGCCGGCCACGCCGTCCACCTTGGCCAGCCACAGGTTGCCGGCCATGGTGACGTGGACGTCAACGCGGTCTGCGGTCATCGATCCTCCAGCCATTCGTCGCCGAACAGGTGAGCGAGCCCCTGTTCGAGGGAGTCCACCAGGTGCGGGGTCTCCCCTGGGTACAGCGGGACGATCGCCCGGGCCGCGACGCGGCCCTCGGAATCCCATAGCAGGAGGAATCGCTGTCGCTTCGTCGTTTCCGCCCAGTCGCAGCGCAAGCCATGGAGGTGGGAGAGCCGGATGATCCGATCACGGATGGCCGCGTAGTCGTCTCGTTCCACCACACCCGGCAGACTATATCTCTTGCCTACCATCGACAAGGGTTCTTGTCGGCCGCATTGCGCCATGCGTGTTCGGTTGGGTGCGGGTCGGTCAGGACACGATCCACGCCCGGGTGAACGTCTCGACGGCGGTGCTCTCTACATGCTCAACCAGCTCGGCGCGGCGCTCGGCGTCGCCCTGGTCACGCTCGTGGTGCAGACCGCGGCCGGCCCGATCGGCGGGCTGCGCGGGGTCTTCTGGATCGCCGTCGCCACCAAGGTGAGCGTCCTGGCCCTCGTGCCGCTGCTGCCCGGCAGGGCGGGGGCGCCGACGGCCGTACGTGACGAAGAACTCGTGCGGAACCCATGAAGGCACTGGTGATCAACGACGGGATGGGGCGTAGAAGCTGCGGGATGCCGGTCGAGCAGGGCATCGGGCCGATCGTCGCGCGCATCGACGACCCGCCCGCCGAGCCGCTCGGTGCCTTCGCGCGGACCGGCGGATCAGCCTGGAGCTGATCGGGCCGGACAGATGTCCAATTCGGCCGGGCTAATTCGGTTGCGGTGGGTATGGGGATTCTGGCGTTATAGATCGCGTTCGGGATGTGACCGGGAGGGAGGCGATACAGGATGACGTACAACGAGGTGACCGGAACCCGGCGGCCCCTGAGGATGTGGGCGGAGCCGGAGGCGGTCGATCCGCAGGCGATGCAGCAGCTTCGCAACGTGGCGAACCTGGAGTGGGTCCACGGTGTCGCCGTCATGCCGGACGTGCACCACGGCAAGGGCGCGACGGTGGGCTCGGTCATCGCGATGAAGGACGCGGTGTCGCCGGCGGCGGTCGGCGTGGACATCGGGTGCGGGATGACGGCCGTGAAGACCTCGTACCAGGCTTCGCAGCTCCCGGACAACCTGGCCTACCTGCGCGGGAAGCTGGAGCAGGCGGTGCCGGTCGGGTTCGGGCACCACAAGCGGCCGGTCGACCCCGGCCAGGTGCAGGGGCTGAACACGGCCGGGTGGGCGGACTTCTGGAAGCGCTTCGACGACCTGGCGCCGGCCGTGATGGCGCGGCGCGAGCGGGCCGAGGTGCAGATGGGCACGCTCGGCGGGGGCAACCACTTCCTCGAGGTGTGCGCGGACGACGAGGGCTGGGTCTGGGTGGTGCTGCACTCGGGCTCGCGCAACATCGGCAAGGAGCTGGCGGAGCACCACATCGGGGTGGCCCGCGGGCTGGCGCACAACCAGGGGCTGGTGGATCGCGACCTGGCGGTGTTCCTCGGCCGGACGTCGGAGATGGACGCCTACCGGCGCGACCTGTTCTGGGCCCAGGACTACGCGCGGCGCAACCGCGCGCTCATGATGGGCCTGGTGTGCGACGTGCTGCGGCGTCACCTGCCGAACATCGCGTTCGAGCAGCCCATCTCCTGCCACCACAACTACGTCGCCGAGGAGCGGTACGACGGGGTCGACGTGCTGGTCACCCGGAAGGGCGCGATCCGGGCGGGCAGCGGTGAGCTGGGGATCATCCCGGGCTCGATGGCCACCGGCACGTACATCGTCAAGGGCCTGGGCAACAGCGCGGCCTTCAACTCGGCCTCGCACGGCGCGGGGCGGAAGATGAGCAGGACCAAGGCCAAGAAGACGTTCACGGTCAAGGACCTGCAGGAGCAGACCGCGGGTGTGGAGTGCCGCAAGGACCCCGGGGTGATCGACGAGATCCCGGGGGCGTACAAGGACCTGGAGTCCGTGATGGCGGCGCAGCGGGATCTGGTGCAGGTGGTCGCTCACCTGCGGCAGCTCATCTGCATCAAGGGCTGATCAGCCGCCCCTTCCGCACGATCAGCTCGGCCGGGAGGAGTACGGGGGTGCCCGGGCCGCGGTCGAACCCGGCCCGGGTGCCGCCTCCGACGTTGGACGGTTCACCTGCCTCCTCCGTGCTGAGAGAGCGCTCCCTCAGAAGGGTGAACCGCGGGGCGGGGGAGAGTCAAGACGGGGTGGAGCCCGGGGTTTCTTCGGCCCCGGGGAGGGGTGAGGGCGTTTCGTCGCCCTCGCGCACATCGTGGCCGGTCAGGGTGAACGGCGGGGTTCAGAGCGGCAGGGAGAGAGCGCTCTCTGATGCGTCGAGGAGGTTTCCGAAAGGTTAACCCAGACCTTGACAGAGGTTGGGGACGCGAGCAGTCTCCATCTCAGGGAGCGCTCCCTCGAACCATCCCTCCAGTTTGACGGAGACGTCGTGAGTCCACCCCGCAGCCCAGGTTTACGCCGCCTGGCGACGCTCGTCGCCCTCATGTTCGCCATGTCGCTGGTGGCGGTGCTGCCCGCCCGCGCCGCCGACCCCCTGCTGTCCCAGGGCAAACCCGCCACCGCCTCCTCCGCCGAGAACGCCGCCTTCCCCGCCTCCGCCGCCGTGGACGGCGACGCGGGCACCCGCTGGTCGAGTGCCTTCTCCGATCCGCAGTGGATCCAGGTGGACCTCGGCTCCACCGTCGCCGTCACCCAGGTCGAGCTGAGCTGGGAGGCCGCGTACGCCACCGCCTTCCAGGTGCAGGTGTCCGCCAACGGCACGTCCTGGACCACCCTCCACCCCACGACCACCGCGACCGGCGGGAACCAGACCCTGACCGTCTCGGGCAGCGGCCGGTACGTCCGCGTCCACGGCACCCAGCGCGCCACCCAGTACGGCTACAGCCTCTGGGAGTTCAAGGTGTACGGGACCGGCGGCAGCTCCGGCGGCGAGCGGCTGCTGTCCTACAACAAGCCCGGCGTCGCCTCCAGCTCCCAGCACGACGGCAACTGCTGGGAGTGCACCGCGGCCAGGGCGTTCGACCTGGACCCGGCCAGCCGGTGGGCCACCGCCGCCTGGACGGACCCGGGCTGGATCTACGTGGACCTCGGCGCGACCGCGCAGATCAGCAAGGTCGTCCTGCAGTGGGACCCGGCCTACGCCAGGTCGTACCAGCTCCAGGTGTCCAACGACGCGAACACCTGGACGACCGTCCACAACACGACCAGCGGCAGCGGGTTCAAGCAGACGCTGAGCGTGAGCGGCACCGGCAGGTACGTCCGCATGTACGGCACCCAGCGCGCCACCGCCTACGGCTACAGCCTGTGGGAGTTCCAGGTGTACGGCACCGGGGGCAACCCGACCGACCCGCCGGCCCCGCCGAAGGATCCCGCGAACCCGCCGGCCCTGGTGTGGGGCGACGAGTTCAACGGCCCGGCCGGCAGCAAGCCCGACGCCGCCAAGTGGCGGGCGGACCCGGGCACGGGGCCGAACAACGAGCTGGAGTACTACACCAACCACGACAACGCCTCCATGGACGGCCAGGGCCACCTGGTCATGGAGGCGCGCAAGCAGGCCACACCCGGGTCCGCCTGCCCGCCCGATCCGCTGACCGGCAGCACCACCTGCCAGTACACCTCCGCCAGGATGAACACCGGCACGAAGTTCCACTTCACCTACGGCCGGGTCGAGGCCCGGATCAAGGTGCCCAAGGGCAACGGGCTCTGGCCGGCGTTCTGGATGATGGGGGCGGACTTCCTGACCGGGCGGCCGTGGCCGTACAACGGCGAGATCGACATCATGGAGGTCCTCGGCAAGGACGTGAAGACGTCGTACTCGACGGTCCACGCGCCCGCGTACAACGGCGGCGGGGGCATCGGGTCGCCGTACACGCTGCCGAACGGCGCCGACTACTCCGACGACTTCCACGTCTGGGCCGCCAACTGGGACAGCAAGGGCATCGTCTACACGCTGGACGGCCGGACGGTGTTCACGCTCAGCAAGGACCAGGTGGAGCAGACGCGCGGCCCCTGGATCTTCGACCACCCCTTCTACCTCATCCTCAACCTCGCGGTCGGCGGCGACTGGCCGGGCCCGCCCAACACGGCCACGCCGTTCCCGTCCCGGATGCTCGTCGACTACGTGCGGGTCTACCAATGATCACCAAGGGAGCCGCCATGCTCGCCTCACGTCTCATCGCCCTGCTGTCCGTGTTGCTCGCGACGTTCGCCGTGGCCCCGCGCCCGGCGGTGGCCGAGCCCGTACGGGTCGCGGAGTTCCTCGCCGACTGCCCGTTCAGCCACCGGCTGCCCGACGACCCGATCGTCTTCCCCGGGCTGCCCGGCGCCTCGCACATGCACAGCTTCTTCGGCAGCCGGGTCACCAACGCCCACACCCAGCTCAACGACCTGCTGAACGGCGCCACCAACTGCAACCCGGCCGTGGACACGTCGTCGTACTGGGTGCCGACCCTCTACCGGGACGGCGCGCCCGTCGAGCCGGCCATCGTCACCTTCTACTACCTCGGCGAGGGGGTGCGTGACGACATCATCGCCAGGATCCAGCCGCTGCCGCTGGGGCTGCGGATCGTGGCGGGCAACGCCAGGGCGACCGGGCCCGACAGCACGACGATCTCCCGGTGGTCCTGCCTGCACGCCGGGCACGTGGGGGCGTCCAAGGACTTCGTGAACTGCCCGTCGGGGACGATGCTGGAGTCGTACCTGGACTTCCCGCAGTGCTGGAACGGGCGGGACCTGGACTCCGCCGACCACAAGAGCCACATGGCCTATCCGGTGGCGGGGGCGTGCCCGAGCACGCATCCCGTGCCGGTGCCGAAGTTGCGGCAGGTGATCCGCTACCCGGTGAGCGGTGACCCCTCGCACTTCCGGCTGTCGTCGGGAGGCGGGTTCACGATGCACGGCGACTTCTTCAACGCCTGGCCGGTGGCCGAGATGGAGCGCCGGGTGCGGGACTGCATCCGCCCGATCATCAAGTGCGGCGCCGACGGGCGCCCGTCGTAGATCCTTTCCACCGTCCGGGCGGGATGCCGCTCCCGCCCGGACCTGGCCCCGGGGAGTGCCGGTGCTGCGATGCCTGCTGCCGATTCTGGTCCTGGCCCTGGTGGGCTGCTCGGCTCCGGTCGAGCCCGTCGCCGAGCCCGACGCCGGCCCCAGGTTCAGCACGACCGATGTGGCCTGGTTGCAACTCGCCGACGCGCTGCACACGCGCGCGCTGCCCCTCCTCGCGCTCGCCCCAGAGCGTGCGGCCGAGCGGCCGCTGGGCGAGCTGGCGGCGCGGCTGGGCAGGGCGCATGAGGCGGGGCGCGGGCGGCTGCGCGCGCTGCTCGTCCGGGCCCGGATGACCGGCGAGAACCCGCACGCCCAGCACGACATGCCGGGCATGCCCACAGCCGAGGAACTGGAGGCGCTGAAGGGGTCGCGGGGCCGCGGCTTCGACCGGCGGTTCACCGAGCTGCTCCGGGCGTACCTGGATCAGCTCGTGCTGGTCGCCGACGGCGAGCGGAGCTCGGGCGGCGCCGCCGAGGTGCGGGAGCTGGCCGACGCGATGGCTCGCGAGCACGCCGCCGAACGCGCCGAGCTGGAGCGGATCGCCGCGTAGGTTGGGCTCATGGAGCTCGGGGAGCTGGTGGGGACGGGGCGCAGCGCGGACGTGTACGCGATCGGGGGCGGGCGGGTGTTACGCCGCTACCGGAGGGAGGTCGACACCGCGGGGGAGGCGGCGGTCATGGCGTACGTGGCCGGGCACGGTTATCCCGTTCCCGAGGTCTATCCCGATGAGAGCGACGCCACCGACCTGGTGATGGGGCGGCTGTCCGGGCCGACGATGTTGCGGGCCGTGGTCGACGGGGAGCTCACACCCGAGGAGGCCGGTGCGATCCAGGCGCGGCTGCTGCGGCGGCTGCACGAGATCCCGGCCATGGAGTCGTCGGACCCCGCCGACCGGATCCTGCACCTGGACCTGCATCCGGACAACGTGATGCTGACGGCGAGCGGCCCGGTGGTGATCGACTGGTGCAACGCCGGAGAGGGGCCGCCCGCGCTGGACAACGCGATGTCGGCGCTGATCCTCGCGCAGGTGGCCGTGGACCCGGAGTTCGCGTTCGCGCGGACGGCGCGGTCGACGCTCGTCGCGCTGGCGGCGGAGCTGGGCGGCGACCTGGACGTGGGCGAGCCGCTCGACCGGGTCAAGGCGCGCCGGGACGAGGACCAGGGGCTCACCGAGCGCGAGGTGGGGCTGCTGGGCGAGGCGGTGGAGCTGGTCAGGCAGCTCCGGTGAGCCGGGTCGGGGCCAGGAGGTGAGCGGAGGTCAGCGCCAGGCGGTGAGCCGGGGCCGGGATAGGAGTCAGGCGGCGAGCCGGGGCCCGGGTCAGCGCCAGGCGCCGGCGGCGGCGGCCTCCTCGGCGTAGGTCTCGAAGGACTTGGGCGGGCGGCCCGTCACCTGGCTCACCGTCTCCGCGACCGGCTGGTCGCCGAGGGCGCGCAGGGCCGCGAACGCCTTGGCCGCTTGGATCGACTCCCCGGAGAAGCCGTTGGCCGCGATGTAGTCCTCGTCGCCGCCCAGATAGCGCACCTCGCGCCCGGCCGCCCGGCCGACGATCCGCACGGCCTCCTCGAACGGCAGTGAGCGCGGCCCGGTGACCTCGTAGGAGCGCCCCTCGTGGCCCTTTCCCGTGAGGGCCGCCACGGCCACGGCCGCGATGTCGCCGGCGTCGACGAATGCCTGACCCACGTCGCCGAGCGGCAGCATCAGCTCGCCCGCCATGATCGCCGGTCGGAAGAAGCCCTCGTCGAAGTTCTGGTCGAACCAGCTCGGCCGCAGGATCGTCCACGCGGCGCCGCAGCCGCGGACCGTGCGCTCGGCGGCCAGGAGGCGCTCGTCGCCCATGGTCTCGATGCTCCCGCTGGACAGCAGCACGACCCGCTCGACGCCCCGCTCCACGGCCAGGGACACGAACGCCGGATCGACCGGGATGCCGTCGGGGGCCATCAGGTAGAGGGCCGACGCGCCGGACACGGCGGCCTCCCACGTGTCGGGCGCGGACCAGTCGAACCTGGTCTCGCCGCTCCTGGAGGCGGCGCGCACGGGGTGGCCGGCAGCTCTCAGCAGGTCGGCCACGCGACGGCCGGTGGAGCCCGTGGCGCCGAGGACGAGGATCACCTGATCGGTCATGCCCCGAGTCAAGCAAAGGACACCGACAGAACCGGTCAAGGGCGCGGGTGGCGGTCGGTGCGGGAGCGGTGGTGCTTCGGCCGGGTGCTCGTCGGGCCGGCGGTCCGGGACGTGCTCCACCCGCCGGACACCGGGGTGCGGGAGGGCGCGGAGGGGAACGGGACGCGGACTATTCGGTCCAGGCGGCGGTGGCGTCGAGGCGCTCGCGCCAGAGCTTCTCGCCGCCCCCGCCCGGCTCCCACCGGGCGCAGAAGTCGAGCAGGTCGCGGCAGCGCGCCACCATGGCCGCCTGGCGTTCCGGCCAGGCGGGGACGGGCTCGGCGTACGCGGTGAAGAAGTGCGACAGCAGCGGCACGTGCTCGGGGTGGTGGCTGCGGACGATCCACTCCAGCCAGGCCAGGTCCTCGACCGGCCGGCCCGGGTGGGCCCACTCCCAGTCGAGGATCGCGATGGTCTCGAACGTGGCCGGGTTGAACAGCATGTTCTGCGGGCCGTAGTCGCCGTGCACGATGCCGAGCCGGTGGATGCGCGACAGCATGCGCCCGCACTCGGTGAACACCTCCACCGCCCGGCCCTCGTCCAGGAGGTCCTGGCCGTGGGAGCCGTCCACGAAACGGGTGGTCAGGCTGGTGGCGGTGACCTGGTGGACGCGGGGGACCGGGAGACGGCCGCGCAGGCGGCGCAGGTATCGGCTCTCCGTGCTCAGCCTGAACGCCGCCTCGGGACCCTGGTAGCACTTCACGACCAGGGCGCCGTCGCCGAATGTGCTGTTGGTGTACCCGTGCTTCACAAGGGTCGATTCTGGCGTACGCGGACCCCTCCCGGGCGCCTCGGCACGCCATCCGGACGGCTCCGATACACGATGTAAGGACGGAACAAATAGCCCAACGGAGCGGAAAGCGCGTGCACCAAGCGGCTGAACGGGAAAAGTACGAACAGCACCATCCCGATGAGTGTGTGCACCTTGTAAAGATCGCTCGCGCGCGCCATCGCCTCGGCGTCCGGCCGCAGGATGAAGATCCCGCGGAACCAGGGCGCGACCGTGGTGCGATAGCTGACCTCGCTCGGCACGAACCCCGCCACCGTCGTCACCACACCCGCGACGATGGACCCGGCCAGCACCAGGTACATCACCTTGTCGTTGACCGTGGTCGCCAGGAACACGGGGCCCTGGGTGCGGCGGCGGTAGACGAGCAGGCCCAGCGCCACCAGGGTGACCACGCCGGCCAGGCCGCCCCAGATGAGCGCGTTGAGGTGGTAGACATCGTTGGACACGCCGACGGCGTCGGTCCAGGCGATCGGGATGAGCAGGCCAGTCACGTGGCCGACGATCACGAACAGCAGGCCGTAGTGGAACAGCGGGCTGGCCACGCGCAGCAGCGGGCTCTCGTAGAGCTGGGAGGAGCGGGTGGTCCAGCCGAACTTGTCGTACTTGTAACGCCAGATCAGCCCGCCCACGAAGATCACCAGGGTGAGGTACGGCGCGACCACCCACAGCGCGCTCTCGACCCAGGTCACAGGTAGCCTCCCACGCTCTCGGCCGGCGGCCCGGCGGCGGCCAGGCGGGCGGCCTTCGCCCGGTCCGCGGCGCTGATGGGCGGCAGGGCCGCGCACACCGTGCCGATCACGTGCCGGTACGGCGAGTCGCGCTCGGTCAGGGCGGTGAGCAGCAGTTCGAGCCCGGCCCGGTGCTCCACCAGCAGCGCGGCGCCCGAGGGGTCGACGGCGGCGAACTCCAGCAGCACCGGGAGGAAGTCCGGCAGCTCGTCGTCCATCAGCTCCCAGCCCGCCGCCCGGTAGCGGCTCTTCAGCGCGGCCAGCGACTCGCCGCGGCGGCGGGTGTCGCCGTCGGTGTAGTAGGTCAGGTAGAGGCAGCAGCGCCGCTGCAGGTCGAACGTGTCCACGTAGTGCGCGGCCAGCTCACCGGGGCCCAGGCCGGAGACGAGCCCGAGGAACGTGCCGAAGTGCGGCTCGGCGGCCTCCTTGATGAGCGGCAGGCGGCGCCAGAAGCGCTCGTCGGGATAGGCGAGCAGGTGGGCGGCGGCCTGCCAGACGACGGCCTGGGTCATGACTTCTTCCTCCTTGGTGGGAACAGGCCCGCCGGGGTGCCGCGGCCGTCCCAGTTGAGCAGGTTCACCCGGTCGCGGGTGATCTCGTCGCTGGTCTGGCGCTCCTTCAGGCCGTGGAAGCTCTCGATCGAGATCGGGGCCGGCTTGCCGGACGCCTCGCCGAACGGGCCCTGCATGCCCGGCCCCCCGTCGTAGTCGAGGCTGCAGCCGCCCTCCTCCACGACACCCGGCGGGTTGCCGTAGGCGGTCGGGATCACGTAGCGCTCGTCGTACTTGGCCAGGGCCAGCAGGCGGTACATGGCGCGCAGCTCCTCCTCGGACAGGCCGGCGTCCGGCAGGACCGGCCGCTCGCCGAGGTTGACCGCCCGCATGTACGAGCGCATCGCGGCCAGGCGGCGCAGCGCGGCGGTCACGGGCGCGGGGTCCCCGGCGGTGAACAGCTCGGCCAGGTAGTCGATGGGGATGCGCAGCGACTCGATGGCGGCGAACAGGTTGTCCGCGTCCTCGCCGTCGTGGCCGGTGGTGGACAGGGCGTCCACGACGGGGGAGAGCGGCGGGACGTACCAGACCATCGGCAGCGTGCGGTACTCCGGGTGCAGCGGCAGCGCTATCCGGTATTTCTTGATCAGGTCGTAGACGGGCGATCTGCGGGCGGCCTCCAGCCAGTCGGCGGGCAGGCCGGCCGTCTCTGCCTCGGGGCCGTGCGGGTCGATGAAGAGGTCGAGCTGCGCCTCGTACAGGTCGTGCTCGTCGGTCACCGAGGCGGCCTCGGTGACCCGGTCGGCGTCGTACAGCAGGACGCCCAGGTAGCGCAGGCGGCCCACGCAGGTCTCCGAGCAGACCGTGGGCAGCCCCACCTCCACGCGCGGGTAGCAGAACGTGCACTTCTCGGCCTTGCCGGTCTTGTGGTTGAAGTACACCTTCTTGTACGGGCACCCCGTCACGCACATGCGCCAGCCCCGGCACCGGTCCTGGTCGACCAGCACGATGCCGTCCTCGGACCGCTTGTACAGCGCCCCCGACGGGCAGGAGGCCACGCACGACGGGTTGAGGCAGTGCTCGCAGATGCGCGGCAGGTAGAACATGTACGCCTGCTCGAAGTCCAACTTGACCTGGTCCGACACCTTCGCCAGCACCGGGTCGGGGCTCGGGTCGCCGCCCAGGTTGTCGTCCCAGTTGGCGCTCCAGCCGATCTTCATCGGCTCGCCGCTGATCAGGGACCGGGGCGGCGCCACGGGGACGTCGCCGGACAGCGGGGCCGTGGTGAGGTTCTCGTAGTCGTAGGTCCAGGGTTCGTAATAGTCCTGGATGGAGGGCATCAGGGGGTTGGCGAAGATGCTCAGCAGCTTGCGCAGTCGGCCTCCCGCCCTCGGCTTCAGCGCGCCCCGGCGGGTCAGCTCCCAGCCGCCCCGCCAGCGCTCCTGGTCCTCGTAGCGCCGGGGATAGCCCTGGCCGGGGCGGGTCTCGACGTTGTTGAACCAGACGTACTCGACACCGGGCCGGTTGGTCCACGTCTGCTTGCAGGTGACCGAGCAGGTGTGGCAGCCGATGCACTTGTCCAGGTTCATCACCATGGCGATCTGGGCCATCGGCTTCATCAGTACCGCACCTCCTGTGATCTGCGCCGGATGGTGGTGATCTCATCGCGCTGGTTGCCCGTGGGACCCAGGTAGTTGAAGGCGTACGAGAGCTGGGCGTGGCCGCCGATCATGTGGGTGGGCTTGATGAGGACCCTGGTCAGGGCGTTGTGGATGCCGCCCCTGAGACCCGTGGCCTCCGACTTCGGCACGTCGATCAGGCGGTCCTGGGCGTGGTGCATGTAGACGGTGCCCTTCGGCATGCGGTGTGAGACGACGGCCCGGGCCACGACCACGCCGTTGCGGTTGACCGCCTCCACCCAGTCGTTGTCCGCGATCCCCAGGCCGGCGGCGTCCTCGGTGGACATCCAGATCGTCGGGCCGCCCCTGGAGAGGGAGAGCATGAGGAGGTTGTCCTGGTACTCCGAGTGGATCGACCACTTGCTGTGCGGGGTCAGGTAGCGCAGGGTGCCGCTCTCGCCGTACAGCGCGGCCAGGTCCAGCGGGGGGCGGTAGACCGGGAGCGCCTCGCCGTACTCGTGCATCCACTCGTGGTCGAGGAAGAAGTGCATGCGGCCGGTCAGCGTGTGCCAGGGCTTGCCGTGCTCGACGTTGATCGTGAAGGGGGAGTAGCGGCGGTCGTGCGACTCCTTGCCCGACCATTCGGGGCTGGTGGCGACGTGGGTGGGCCTGGCCTGGGTGTCGCCGAAGACGATGCGGTGCCCCTCGTGCGCCAGACCGTCGAGGTTCGCACCCGTGCGCCGGGCGAGCTGCCGGAAGCCCTGCACGGCCAGCCGGCCGTTGCTCACCCCCGACAGCGCGAGGATCGTCTCGCACGACTTGCTCTCGGTGTCGAGCTCCGGCCTGCCCTTGGCCGCGCCGCGCGGCACCAGGCCGCAGCACTCGCCCAGCCAGGTCACCTCCTCGTCGGGCAGGAACGTCACGCCCTTGACCGGGATGCCCAGCTTCTCCGTGAGCGGGCCCAGGGCGGCCAGCTTCTCCGCCGTCGCGCCGTAGTCGCGTTCGACCACCTTGAGGTCGGGGCCCCGGTCACCGGCGAGCTCGCCCGGGGTGTCGTGCTGGTGCGCGAGCGCCACCACGTCCCTGCGGACTCCCAGGTGCTTCTTGGCGAGGTCGCTGAAGGCGCGGGCGATGGCGTGGAAGGCGGCGAAGTCGGTCCTCGTCTCCCAGGGCGGGTTGATGGCCGGGTTGAAGGCGTGCACGAACGGGTGCATGTCCGTGGAGGACAGGTCGTACTTCTCGTACCAGGTGGCGGCGGGCAGCACGACGTCGGAGAAGACCGTGGAGCTGGTCATCCGGAAGTCCAGGGTCAGGAGGAGGTCCAGCTTGCCCACCGGCGCGTCGGGGTCGGGGTGCCGCAGGTTGGAGGCCGTACCGAGGAGGTGGTGCAGGAAATACTCGTTGCCCTTGGCGGAGGAGCCCAGCAGGTTCGAGCGCCAGAGGGTCAGCACGCGGGGCCAGTTGCGCGGGTCGTCCGGGTCCTCCGCCGCGTGCCTGAGCCGGCCCGCCGCGAGCTCGGCCCGGGTGTACGCGATGGGGTCGTCGGCGTCGCCCAGCTCCAGGGGGTTGCGGTCGAAGGCGGGCGCCATCGGCATCCAGCCGTTGCGGATCGACTCCGTCACCAGGTCGGCCGTGTGCTTGCCCCGGAACGCGCCCCTGGCCAGTGGGCTGGTCAGCTCGCCGGCGTCGAAGTGGTCGTAGCGCCACTGGTCGGTGTGCAGGTACCAGTACATGGTCCCGGGGACCTGCCTCGGTGGCCGTGCCCAGTCGAGGGCGCCCGCCAGCAGGGACCAGCCGGCCAGCGGGCGGCACTTCTCCTGTCCGACGTAATGGGCCCAGCCGCCGCCGTTGCGGCCCTGGCAGCCGGTCAGGACGAGGAGCGACAGGAAGGCCCGGTAGATCGTGTCGCCGTGGAACCACTGGGCGGCACCGGCGCCCAGGATGATCATGCACCTGCCCCGGGTCGCCTCCGCCGTCCTGGCGAACTCCCTGACGATCTTCACCGCCCGTCCGGCCGGCACACCGGTGATGGGCTCCTGCCAGGCGGGCGTGTAGGGCTCCGCCGGGTCGTCGTAGCCGGTGGGCCAGGTGCCCGGCAGGCCGGGGCGGTGCACGCCGTACTGGGCCAGGAGGAGGTCGTAGACCGTCGTGACCGTCCGGCCGGCGATCCGGTGGACGGGGACGCCTCTGCGGACCGAATGGCCGCCGTCGAAGCGGGGGAGCAGGACCTCGGCCGCCTCGGCCCCGTAGAGGGTGAGCTTCGGGGGCGAGTCCAGGTTCAGGTTCCAGCGGCCCATGCCGGAGTCCGTCCAGCGGAAGCCGGCCGAGCCGTTCGGGACCACGGGCTCGCCGGTCTCCGCCATGAGGACGGTCTTATGCTCGGCCGCCTCCTCCTCCGAGCCCAGGTCCCTGGCCGTGAGGAAGCTGCCGGGCACGTACGCGTCCCCGTGCCGCTCCAGCGTGACCAGGAACGGCAGGTCGGTGAAGCGCTTGACGTAGTCGGCGAAATAGGGGGTCTCCCGGTCGACGAAGAACTCCTTCAGCAGCACGTGCCCCATCGCCATGGCCAGCGCCCCGTCCGTGCCGGGCCGCACGGAGAGGAACTCGTCGGCGAACTTGGCCGCGTCGCTGTAGTCGGGGGAGATCACCACGACCTTCTGGCCCCGGTAGCGGGCCTCGGCCATCCAGTGGGCGTCCGGGGTGCGGGTGACGGGAACGTTGGAGCCCCACATCATCAGGTACGCGGCGTCCCACCAGTCCGCCGACTCCGGCACGTCCGTCTGGTCGCCGAACACCTGCGGGGAGGCCACCGGGAGGTCGGCGTACCAGTCGTAGAAGGACAGCATCGTGCCGCCGATCAGGGACACGAACCTGGCGCCGGTGGCGTGGGAGACCATCGACATGGCCGGGATGGGGGAGAACCCGGCGATCCGGTCGGGGCCGTAGGTCCTGATGGTGTGGACGTGGGCGGCGGCGATCAGCTCGGTGGCCAGATCCCAGCTGACGCGGACGAGGCCGCCGTGGCCTCTGGCGCTCTGGTACTTCGCCCTCTTGTCGGGATCTGTGGTGATCTCGGCCCACGCGGCCACCGGGTCGCCGAGGCGTTCCTTCGCCTCCGCGTACATCTCGACCAGGACACCCCGCGCGTACGGGTAGCGGATCCGGGTCGGCGAGTAGGTGTACCAGGAGAAGGCGGCGCCGCGCGGGCAGCCGCGCGGCTCGTACTCGGGGCGGTCGGGGCCCACGCTCGGATAGTCGGTCTCCTGGGTCTCCCACGTGATGATGCCGTCCTTGACGTACACCTTCCACGAGCACGAGCCCGTGCAGTTCACGCCGTGCGTGGAGCGGACCACCTTGTCGTGGCTCCAGCGGTCACGGTAGAAGGCGTCGCCTTCCGTGCCGCCCTTCAGGAAAAGGGTGTGCAGGTCGCCGGTGGTCGTCGATCTGCGCAGGAAGCGGCCGGTCTTCAGCAGGACGTCCTCGGCGCTCATACCCCCACTTCATCACAGAAGGTGACCCTCTGTTACACAGGGTGTATGTCTGAGCTTCGTAAAGGTCAGGTGCGGAACCTGGCTCTGGCCACGGCGGCGTTCGCCGTGACGTTCTGGGCCTGGAACCTCATCGGGCCTCTGTCAGGGAGCTACAGCAGGCAACTGGGCCTGTCGCCGACGCAGACATCGCTGCTGGTGGCGATCCCGGTACTGGTCGGCTCGCTGGGGCGGATCCCGGTGGGGGTGCTGGCCGACAGGCTCGGCGGGCGGCGCATGTTCGCGATCATCTGTTTCGTGTCGATCGTGCCGGTCCTGTTCGTCGGCTGGTCGGACTCGTACGGCTGGCTGCTGTTCTGGGGGTTCCTGCTGGGCATCCCCGGCACGTCGTTCGCGATCGGGATCCCGTTCGTGAACGCCTGGTACGAGCCCGCCCGGCGGGGTTTCGCCACCGGCGTGTTCGGGGCGGGCATGGGCGGCACGGCGCTGTCGGCGTTCTTCACGCCGCGCGTGGTCGAGGAGTTCGGGCGGCCGGCCGCGCACATCCTCATGGCGGCGATGCTGGCGCTGATGGGTGTGATCATGATGGGCGGCAGCCGGGACTCGCCGGCGTGGTCGCCCGCGACCTCCCCCGCCCTGCCCAGGATGCGGGAGGCCACGAAGATCAGGGCGACCTGGCAGTGCGCCTTCCTGTACGCGGTGGCGTTCGGCGGGTTCGTGGCCTTCTCCACGTACCTGCCGACGCTGCTGCAGAACGTCTACCACTTCGTCCAGACCGACGCCGGGCTGCGCACGGCCGGGTTCTCGATCGCGGCGGTGCTGTCCAGGCCGCTCGGCGGCACGCTCTCCGACCGGATCGGGGCGGTCAGGGTGCTGCTGATCTCGTTCGGCGGCACCGTGCTGCTGGCGCTCGTGCTGGCGCTCAAGCCGCCGGTCGAGGTGCCCGCCGGGGTGAGCTTCGTGCTCATGGCGTTCTTCCTGGGGCTGGGTACGGGTGGGGTGTTCGCGCTGGTGGCCCGGCTGGTCGAGGCGTCCAGGGTGGGGACGGTGACCGGGCTGGTGGGGGCGGCCGGCGGGCTCGGGGGGTATTTCCCGCCGCTGGTGATGGGGGCGGTGTACACGGCCACCGGGGCGTACACGATTGGTTACCTGTTGCTGGCGGTGACGGCGGCGGCGGCGCTGGTGTACACGCTGCGGGCATTCCGCACGCTGTAGGGGTGGCCCGTGTTCAGCGAAAATGGTTTGCCGGGCCGGGGGGTGCCTTGTCAAGGTTGTCAGGCTATGCGCTCCCTTCCTGAAGCCGATCCCGGCGTGCCCGACATACGCAGCCCTCTTCGTTTCCTGTGGTGGAACGCGGGGCGGCAGGCGTCATCCCTTCTCGCGGGCATCGGCTTCGCCACCCTGTGGTGGCTGGTGCAGGCCCTGATGCCGGCCGTGCTGGGGAAGGGCATCGAGGCCGTCACCGCCAAGGACACCGGGGCGCTGTGGCTGTGGGCGGCGATCCTGTTCGGGCTCGGCCTGATCCAGGCGTTCACCGGGGTCATGCGGCACCGGATGGCCGTCTACAACTGGCTGGCCGCCGCCTACCGCACCGTGCAGCTCACCACCCGCCAGGCCACCAGGCTCGGCGCCACGCTGCCGAAACGGCTCTCGACCGGCGAGGTCGTCAGCGTCGGCAACTCCGACATCGCCCACATCGGCAGCTCCATGGACATCCTGCTGCGCAGCACCGGCGCGATCGTGGCCATCGTCACCGTCACCGTGATCCTCATCTCCACCTCGCTGCCGCTCGGACTGCTGGTGCTGTTCGGGGTGCCGCTCATGGCCCTCGCCGTCGGCCCGCTGCTGCGGCCGCTGCACGGACGGCAGCGCACGCAGCGCGAGCTGTCCGGCGAGCTGTCCACCAGGGCCGCCGACATCGTGGCCGGGCTGCGGGTGCTGCGCGGGATCGGCGGGGAGCAGGTGTTCTCCGAGCGCTACCGTGACGAGTCGCAACGCGTGCGCCGGGCCGGGGTGCGGGTCGCCGGGGTCGAGTCGGTGCTCGAAGGCGCCCAGATCGTGCTGCCGGGGCTGCTCATCGCGATCGTCACCGGCGTCGGTGCCACCTTCGCCGTCGCCGGTGAGATCCCCACCGGGCAGCTCGTCGCCTTCTACCTGTACGCGGTGTTCCTCATCGGGCCCATGCGCACGCTCACCGAGGCCGCCGACAAGCTCACCAAGGGCCATGTCGCGGCCGGACGGGTGATCCGGATCCTGTCCATCGAGCCCGAGATCACCGGCGGCACGGGGAGCAGCGAGGGCGGGGTGCTGCGCGACTCGTACAGCGGTGTCACGCTCCAACCCGGCTCGCTCACCGCCGTCGCCGCCGGCACCCCCGAAGAGGCCATCGCCATCGCCGACCGGCTCGGCCGCTACGCCGACGGCGACGTCACCTTCGGCGCCGAGGAGTTGCGGACGCTGCCGCTCGACCAGGTCCGCTCCCGGATCGTGGTCGCCGACAACGGCGCCCGGCTGTTCAACGGCCGGCTCCGCGACGAGCTGGACGTACGCGGGAAGGCCGACGGCGACCAGATCCGCGACGCCCTGCACGCCGCCTGCGCCACCGACATCGTCGAGGCCCTGCCCGAGGGGCTCGACGCCCAGGTGGCCGAGGCGGGGCGGGAGTTCTCCGGCGGGCAGCAGCAGCGGCTGCGCCTGGCCAGGGCGCTGCTGGCCGACCCGGAGGTGCTCATCCTGGTCGAGCCGACCAGCGCCGTCGACGCCCACAGCGAGGCCCGCATCGCCGAGCGGCTGGCCAAGGCCCGCGCCGGGCAGACCACCATGATCTGCACGACCAGCCCGTTGGTGCTCGATCGGGCCGAGCATGTGATCTATGTCGAGGGCGGGCGGGTGCTGGCGGAGGGGACGCATCGGCAGTTGCTGGACAGTTCGCCCGAATACGCGGCGACCGTGACGCGCGGGGAGGACTGACGTGATGACCTGCGCGGTGAGGACCGACCTGATGACCTGCGACGCCCTCGCGGTGGGCGGTTCCGTCGTGACCCCTGACCTTCCGGGGGTGGGTTTCGTCGAGGCCGCCCCTGACTTTCCGGGGGCGGCTTTCTTCCAGATCGCCCCTGACTTTCCGGGGGCGGCTTTCTTCCAGATCGCCCCTGACTTCCCGGCGGTGGGCTTCGTGGTGACCGCCTCTGACTGTTCGGCGGAGGACTGAGAGAGCCATGGCCCGTGAGATCCTGCCGGTCGCCGACCGGAAACAAGTGCGTGCCTACGCCAGACGGCTGACCCTGAAATATCCGCGCCGGCTCGCCTTCACCCTGCTCCTGCACGGCCTGGCCGCCGTCGCCGGGCTGGTCGTGCCGTGGCAGCTCGGCGAACTGGTCCAGAACGTCCAGTACGGCGCCGAGGTCAACGTCGCCGTCGTGGCCGCCGCCATCGGCGGGTTCCTGCTGCTGCAGGGCGTTCTCATGCGGTACGCCGTGCTGGCCTCGGCCAGGCTGGGCGAGAAGGTGCTCGCCGAGCTGCGCGAGGAGTTCGTGGACCGGGTGCTCGGCCTGCCGCTTTCCACCGTCGAGCGGGCCGGGTCCGGTGACCTCATCACCAGGACCTCCCGCGACGTGGACGCGCTCTCTCGCACCGTGCGGCACGCCGTGCCCGAGACGCTGATCGCCATGGTCACCTTCGTGATCACGATCGGCGCGATGCTGCTGGTCAGCCCGCTGCTCATGCTGCCGATGCTGGCGGCGGGGCCGGTGATCTACATCTCCACCCGCCGGTACCTGCGGCGGGCGCGTGACGGCTACCTCCGCGAGAACGCCGCCTACGCCGACGTGACCGAGGGCCTGGCCGAGACCGTCGAGGGTGCCCGGGCCGTGGAGGCGCTGGGGCTGCGGGAGCGGCGGCGGGCGCGTACGGACGGGGACATCGCGCGGTCGTTCGCGGCCGAGCGGTACACCCTCGGCCTCCGCACCCGGTGGTATCCCGCCGTCGAGCTGGGCTACGTGATCCCGGTGGTGGCCGCGCTGCTGGTCGGCGGGCTGTTCTACGCCAGCGACTGGGTGACGCTCGCCCAGGTGGCCACCGCCACGCTCTATGCGCAGCAGCTCATCGACCCGCTGGACCGGTTCCTGATGTGGATCGACGAGTTGCAGGTGGGCGGGGCTTCGATGGCCCGGCTGCTGGGGGTGGCCAACGTACCCGACGATCGGGTGGCCTCTTCGGAGCGGCCCACGGGGGAACTGCTGGAGGCGTCCGGGGTCCGGTACGCGTACCGGGAGGGGCGGGACGTGCTGCACGGCGTGTCGCTGACCGTCCAGCCCGGTGAGCGGCTGGCCATGGTGGGGCCGTCGGGGGCCGGGAAGTCCACGCTGGGGCGGTTGCTGGCCGGGATCCACGGGCCGCGTACCGGCGCGGTGACCGTGGGCGGGGTGCCCCTGGTGGACCTGCCGCTGGACGACCTGCGCGGGCACGTCGCGCTGGTCACCCAGGAGCACCACGTGTTCAAGGGGTCGCTGCGGGACAACCTGCTGATCGCCCGTCCCGACGCCTCCGACGCCGCCGTCCTGAAGGCGCTGGAGGCGGTGGACGCACTGGACTGGGTGCGGGGGCTGCCCTCGGGGCTGGAGACCGAGGTGGGGTCGGGCGGGCTCGCGGTGTCGCCCGCGCAGGCCCAGCAACTCGCCCTCGCCCGCCTGGTGCTCGCCGACCCCCACACCCTGGTGCTCGACGAGGCCACCTCGCTCATCGACCCCCGGGCCGCCCGGCACCTGGAACGCTCACTGGCCGCCGTCCTGGAGGGCCGGACGGTGATCGCCATCGCGCACCGCCTGTACACGGCACACGACGCCGACCGGGTGGCCGTGGTGGAGGACGGGCGGATCACCGAGCTGGGGTCGCATGAGGACCTGGTGGCGGAGGGGGGCTCGTACGCGGCCCTCTGGAGCAGCTGGCACGGCACCCCGACCCCCACCCGCTCCTGACACCTCACCGTCACCCACTCCTGGCCCACCCCCATCCACCCGCTCCTGCTACCTCAGCCCCCACTGGCTCCTGTCCCACCCCCGTCCACCTCCGCCACGGGCGTACCCTGAGCCGGGGGGACGGCACCAGCGGGTTCCCGTCATCAGCGCCCTTGGGGATGCCCTTGGTGCCCCTCCGGCGCCCGCCCGATCCCGCCCGGCCAGCCCAGGAGCCGGCCCTCGCCCGCCTCCTCGGCCAGCCCAGGAGTCGGCCCTCGCCCGCCTCTGATCGAGCAGGCACCGGTCGATCGGGTACCGGGCCCGGCACCGGTCGGTCGGGGCCCGCTCGCTGACGGAACCCGGTCGGGCTCCGGGTCGAGCACCGGCCGCTCGGGCTCCGGGTCGAGCACCGGCCGCTCGGGCTCCGGGTCGAGCACCGGCTGGTTAGGTTCCGGCCGGTTGGGCACGGTGGGCGGGCGGTGTGCTCTGGGGGGTGGGCCGCTCGCTGACGGAACCCGGTCGGGCCGGGCGTCCGGTTGCCGAGCGGTGCACGGTGTGCGGGACCGGGGTTGCGGCGGGGTGGGGTTGGAGTGGTCAGGCCATGGAGTGGGGTTGGAGTGGCCGGGCCACGGTGTGGGGTAGAGCGGTCAGGCCATGGGTGGGGAGGGCACGCCATTGGGGTGCGGTGGTCAGGCCATGGATGGTGTGGGGCGGTCAGGCGACGGGGTGCCACGTCGGGCCGTCGGCGGTGGTGTCCACGCGGCCGAACGCCACGTCGGCGAAGTGCACGCCGAAGCCGAGCGTGTTCGGTTCCTGCAGTTCCTGGACCAGCCGGCGCCGGTGCACGGCTGATTCGACGGAGTCCAGGTCTGAGCCGGCCGACCACTCCGGGTGGCGGATCTGGACGGCGGAGTGGAGGGCGTCGCCGAATGCGATCAGGCGCCGGCCGCCGGACTCGATCGTGTAGCTCGCGTGACCGATCGTGTGGCCTGGGGTGAGTAGCAGGCGCACCCCCGGGAAGATCTCCTCGCCGTTTGTGACCGTGCGCGCCCGGGTGGCCAGCGTGGCGAGCATCTCCTCGGTCGTGCCGTGTGCGGTGCTCAAATGACGTTGTGACCATTCGGGCTCGGAGAACAGGTAGTCGGCCCCGGTGAAGGCGGGCCGGTCGTTGTCCGGCGCCGGGTGGTAGCCCCAGCCCACATGGTCGATGTGCAGGTGGGTGAAGGCCACTGCTTCGATGTCCCCCGGGCGGCGGCCGAGTTTGGCGAGGCTGTCCAGCAGGTCGCCCCCGCGCAGGGCGCCGATCAGCGGATTGCCTGGGTCGTCGGGCAGCGACACGGGCCCCACACCGACGTCGATCATCAGGGCTCTCTCGCCGTGCTCGACGAGCAGCCCGCCGATCGTGGCCACCAGGTTTCCTCCGTCGTCGAGGAAGGCGGCGTTGTCCTCCCAGTCTCGCTCGGTCGCGGCGGGCAGCCACCCGTACGGCTTCAGCCTCACCACCCCATCGGGCACGTAGCTGAGTTTGAGGTCTCCCAGCTGGAGCGACCGGATGGGGGACGGGCGGTTCAGGCGCTCTTCGTAGGTGCTCATGCGAGGAACTTACAGATAGAACTATTCAAGCTGCAAATATAATGACTTGAGGTAATCTGGCTGTATGACGTCGTCGTTCGAGGGTTCTCTTGCCGAAGCGGAGGCCCAGGCCATCGCCGAGCGGAACCTGTGTGGGCTGGTCAGCGCATTGTCCAGACAGATCGAGGGACACGTCCGGGAACGGGCGGCGGCGCTGGACCTGACCGCACCCCAGGCGACCGCGCTGCGCGAGCTCACCGGGCCGTTGACCATGCGTGATCTGGCCGATCGGATGGGATGCGAGCCGTCCAACGCCACGTTCGTGGTTGACCGGTTGGAGGAGCAGGGCATCGTCGAACGCCGGCCGCACCCGACCGATCGCCGGGCCAAGCAACTCGTCCTGACCCCCGAAGGGGTCGAACTCCGTGCGCGGTTGATCGAGAAGCTCACGGAGGGCTCGCCGATGGCCGGGCTCACCCCGCAGGAGCAGACCACTCTGCAGGAGTTGCTCCAGCGCGCATTGCATTGAGGTGCTGTGGCCCGCCGATGGCTCAAGGTCAATCAGTCCAATACCGGCACGGTCCGCCGGTCCTAATAGCGGCACGTCCGCTCTCAGTGCACGTTTGGTGATGGTGGGGGTTCGGTGGTCCCAGCACAGGTGGTGCGGGGGTTGATGGGCCGGTTCCGATGCTGGTGGTGTGGGTGTTGGTGGGTCAGTTCGGTACTGGTGGTGTGAGTGGTGGTGGGTTAGTTCGGTACTGGTGGTGTGGGTGGTGGTAGGCCAGTTCGGTACTGGAGGTGTCGGTGGTGGTAGGCCGGTTCCGGCACCCGGTGGTGTGGATTGTGGGGTCAGTGGGTGAGCCTGCGGGGCGTCAGCATCGGGTTTTTGGTTCTGGCAGGGTGCGGTCGGTGAAGTAGCGGTTGATGTGGTTGCGGGCGCAGGTGTTGACTCCGTACAGGGTGTGTCCGGGGCCGTCGTGGTGGATGGTGACGCTGCCCGGCACCTGGGACAGCACGCGGGCCACCGCATCCGACTCGCCCCACGCGCCTGCTCCGAGCATGGGGGGCAGGTCTTTGGGGAGGGCGGCGGGTGGGTTGGTTACCGGAACGGGCCAGCCGATGCAGTTGAGGGTTCCCGCGGCGATGGTGTTGGCGGTGCCCGTGTTGGGGGCGATCTTGCGCAGGCGGCTGATGAACGCGGTCATTTCCTTGCGGTTGGCGAAGCGGGGCCAGTCGGTGCATTCCGTCACGCCGGTGGCCTGGTCGGGGTAGCGGCCGCCACGAGCAGGGACGAAGTCGGAGGCGTCGCCCTTGCTCGCCTTGCGGATCGCGCCGGCCAACTTGGGCCAGGCCGGGGCGCCCTGGCGGGCGAGGGCCAGTGCGAAGGACTGGAGGTCGCGGGCCTTGTAGGCGACGTTTTCTGTTGTGGTGGGAATCGGGGTGCGGTCGGCTCGGGCGACGAGCGCACGCCAGAGGGCTGGCACGTCCGCGCAGGCGTGGGAGGTACACCAGGTGAAGAAGCGCCGCATCATCTGGTCGTTGATCTTGGCCGTCTCTTCCAGCTCGCGTCGCCAGTCGGCGGCGCTGTGGTTCCAGGTGCCGTCGAGCACCATCGTGCGGACCCGGTCAGGGAAGAGGCGGGCGTAGGCCTGGCCGTAGAAGCCGGCGTAGGAGGCGCCGTAGTAGTTGAGCGTGTCCTCGCCGAGGGCCTTTCTGATCGCCTCCATGTCCCTGGCCTGGTCTGCCGAGCTCATGTTGGCGAACAGCTCGGGGTCCTTGAGGCGGCAGGCTTCGGCGTAGCCTCGGTTGGCGTCGGACAGGCGGCCGAAGTCGGCGTCGTCCCTCGGGAAGTCGGCGATGGGGATGCGGGTCCAGGTGCACGGCAGGCCCGTGCTGAGACCTTGGAACTGCTCGCTGCCGTAGCCGCGGGTGTCCCACGTGACGAGGTCCATCTGCTGCTGGCGCAGATCGGCCCACCAGGAGGAGAGGGACTGGGTCAGGGAGATGCCCGGGCCGCCGGGGCCGCCATAGGCCACCAGGACCGAGCCTTTTGAGGTGCCGGTGGTCGCCTTCAGACGGCCCACCTTAAGGGTGATCTTTCGGCCGGTGGGTTTCTGCCAGTCCACGGGGACTTGGAGGTCGGTGCAGTCCATGCCGATCTTGTCGTTGGGGCACGGCTCCCATTTCAGGGTGGATGGCGAGAGCGTTGCGGGGCCTGTGGCTGCGGCTACGGCCGGTGTGGGGTTCAGGGCTGCTGCGTTGAGTAGGGCCAAGGTGATGGCGAGGGCTTTGGTAATGGTGAGGGGCTTGGTGATGGTGAGGGGATTCGGCATGGCGTTCACGATGCCGGAGCGGGTGGTGGGATCGCGTCGGACCTGGGTTTGGTTTTCGGGGGTGGCGGGTCGGACCAGGGGTTGACAGACCGTGGCTTGATTGTCGCGGGTGTCCGGGGTGCTTGGCCAACGCCATGGAACGTCCGTCCCTGCAGGCGGCAGTGGGACAAGGCGCCGCTGCCGAGGGTGAAACGGTGGTGCAAGAGTGAGCGGCGGTGCCCGAGCGGGTGCGCTAGTGAGCGGCGGTGCCCGAGTGAACGATTCCGGGAGTGAACGGTTTCGGGGTGAACCGGTGGTGCGGGGAAGGCGGTGGTGCGGGGAAGGCGGGGGTGCGGGGAAGGCGGTGGTGCGGGGAAGGCGGTGGTGCGGGGAAGGCGGTGGTGCGGGGAAGGCGGTGGTGCGGGGAAGGCGGTGGTGCGGGGAAGGCGGGGGTGGGACCCGGGGGGCTTGCCGGTGGATCTCCGGCAAGTCCGCCGCCCTCCCACGAAACCTGCCACCCTCGGCAAGCCCGCCGCCTTCGGCGCGTCCGCCGCCCTCTGACAGCCGCGGGCTCAGCCCAGGGACCGCTTGAGGAAGTCCACCTGGAGCAGGAGCAGGTTCTCCGCCACGACCTCCTGCGGCGTCATGTGGGTCACGCCCGACAGCGGCAGCACGCTGTGCGCGCGCCCGGCCGCGAGGAGGGCCGAGGACAGGCGGAGCGTGTGGGCGGCCACGACGTTGTCGTCCGCCAGGCCGTGGATCAGCAGCAACGGGCGTTCGAGCTTGGCCGCGTCCGCGAACAGCGAGGACTTCTCATAGATCTCCGGCTGCTGGTCGGGGTGGCCGAGGTAGCGCTCCGTGTAGCAGGTGTCGTACAGCCGCCAGTCCGTCACCGGCGCGCCCGCCACCGCCGCGTGGAACACGTCGGGACGGCGCAGCACCGCGAGGGCGGCCAGGAAACCGCCGAACGACCAGCCGCGGATGGCCACCCTCGTCAGGTCGAGGTCGTCAGGATATTGCTCGGCCACGCCTTGCAGGGCGTCGATCTGGTCGTCGAGCGCGGGGGTCGCGAGGTCGTTGAGCACGGCACGTTCGAAGTCGGTGCCCCGGCCGGGGGTGCCGCGCCCGTCGGCGACGATGACGGCGAAGCCCTGCTCGGCGAACCACTGGCTCTCCAGGAACGCGCCGCGCCGGTTGAGCACCCGCTGCGCGTGCGGCCCGCCGTACGGGTCCATCAGCACCGGCAGCCGGCCCGACCCCTGTTCGTACCAGGAAGGCAGCACCACGGCGGTGGCCAGCTCGCGGCGGCCGGCACGCCCGATCGAGACCCGCAGGTCGAGGCCGGGACGCTCGGCGAACGACGGGATCGGCACCGCCATGCCGTCGCGTCGTACGACCGTGGTCGAGACGCCCTCGGCTTCGAGGCTCTGCTCGGTGAGCACGCCCACCCCGCCCGACATCCGCCCCGAGAACACCCCGGAACGGGTCGAGACGGGCAGCAATGAATGCCCGTCCCAGGTCCACAGGTGGATCTCGGTCGGGTCGCCGCTCGCGCTGAACAGCACGCTGTCGTGGTCGACGTCGAGCACGGCCCGCACCTGCAGCGTCGGGGGCGTGACCGCGCGGTCGCCCACGAACAGCCGGTGACCGCCCTCGGAGTTGGCCACCCACACCAGCGAACCGTCGTCGAGGTGCGCGGGCACGCCGCCGACGATGTCGACCCAGGCGGGGTCGGTGTCCTCGCGCACCAGCGTGGACGCGCCCGTCGCCGGATCGACCGTGAACAGCCGCATCGTCCGCTGGTCGCGGGTCAGCGTCACGATCGAGAGCGCGTGGGAGTCCCAAGCCGCCGTGGTGAGGTATTCCTCCGAGTACGGCACCGCCACCCGCGACCCGTCGAGCCCCAGCACGAACAGCTCGGTGGCCGCGTTGGGCGTCCCGGCGGCCGGATAGCGCTGGGCCACGGGCGGACGGTCGGGGTTGGCCGGGTCGGCGATGTGCCACACGTGCACGGGCGCCTCGTCGGCGCGCTCGGCCAGGAGCGCGTCGCTCGACGGCGCCCACCAGTAGCCGCGCATCCGGTCCATCTCCTCGGCGGCGATGAACTCGGCCAGCCCGTACGTCACCGTCTCCGACTCCGGCTCGGCCAGCGCACGGTCCGCGCCCGAGCCCAGGTCCTGGACGCGCAGGGCGCCACCCGTGACGTACGCGACATGCCGCCCGTCGGGGGACAACCGTGGATCGATGACCGCACCCGGCGTGTCAAGCCTGCGCGCATCCCCGCCCGCCAGGTCGACCACGTAGAGCCCGCCGGACAGGGCGAAACAGACCCTGGTCAGCTCGGAGTCGGCGGCGAAGGCCACCACGCCGCCGGCCGCCTCGCGGCTGCGCTCGCGCCTGGCCCGCTCCTCAGGCGGCAGATCCTCCTCGGAGGCGTGCAGCGTGCGCGGGTCGACGACCAGGCGCTCGACATGCGTCTCCGTGTCGAGCTCCCACAGGCAGGTCACCGGGTCGGTGCCCGACTTCGTCCGCAGGAACACCACCCGGCCGCCGTCCGGGGAGATCGTGAAGCCTCTGGGCACTCCCAGCGTGAACCGGCGGGTCCTGGCAGACAGTCGTGGGAAGCTCTCGCTCATGGCCTCAATCCTGCCATTGCTACGCTCGTGGGCATGACTGATCGACGGCTGCTGCTCGTGCACGCCCACCCGGACGACGAGTCGATCGGCACCGGCGCGACCATGGCGAAATACGTGGCGGAGGGCGCCCACGTCACGCTGGTGACCTGCACGCTGGGCGAGGAGGGGGAGATCATCCCCGGTGACCTCGCGCACCTGGCCGCCGACCAGGACGACGCCCTGGGCCCCTACCGGATCGGCGAGCTCGCCGCCGCCTGCCAGGCCCTCGGCGTCGAGGACCACCGCTTCCTGGGCGGGCCCGGCCGCTGGCGGGACTCCGGCATGATGGGGGTGGCCACCAATGAGCACCCGAAGGCGTTCTGGCGCGCCGACCTCGACGAGGCGGCGGGCGAGCTGGTCAAGGTCATCCGCGAGGTACGCCCGCAGGTCCTCGTCACGTACGACGACAACGGCTTCTACGGCCACCCCGACCACATCCAGGCGCACCGCGTTTCGCGCAGAGCGTTCGAGCTGGCCGCGAAACCGGACTTCGGCGAGGGCGAGCCCTGGCAGATCGCGAAGTTCTACCACACGGCGGTCGCCAGGTCCGTCATGCGGCGCGCGGCGGAGGCGCTGCTGGAGGCCGACGTCGACTTCATCACCGAGAACGTCGACGACGTGCCGTTCGGCAGCCAGGACGAGGACATCACCACCGAGATCGACGCTCGCCCCTGGATCGGGAACAAGCTGGAGGCCATGCGCGCGCACGCCACCCAGATCAGCGTGGAGGCGCCGTGGTTCGCGCTGTCCAACAACATCGGCCAGGAGGTGCTGGCCGTCGAGCACTACACGCTGGCCATCGGCGTGCCCGGCCCGCCGGTGCCCGGACCGCCCGTCGAGGCCGGGGGGCTCGGTGAGCCGCACAACCGCGAGAACGATCTCTTCGCGGGCATCCACTAATCTCGTACGACATGGAACATCGCAGCCAGGCCGAGTCGGCGCTGGCCGGGGCGGCGTACGGCATGCTGTTCGTCCTGGGCGTCGTCATGGGGATCGTGGGCGGTTTCACGCATCCCGAGTGGCAGCCCGGGCCGATCCCGGGCTCGGCGATCGTCTGGGTGCTGATGCTGTTCGGCGTGTGCCTGGGGGCGGGCAAGCTGATGCGCGCCCGGCTCGGGGCCATGGCGGCGGCGCTCGGGTGGCTGCTGGTGACGATGCCGTTCACCCTGGAGCTCCAAGCGGGCGACCTGGTGATCGCGCACGGCGCCGCCGGCTATGTCTACCTGTACGGAGGGTTGGTGGGCCTCGTGGCGGCCTATCTGCTTTCGCCCTCGTCAAGACGTGGATCATGGCTCCTGCACGGGTACCCTCCGAAGAATCCGACGTAGCGGCATAAAGTAGCTAGGTGCATTCCATCGAGCGGCACGTGGACCCGGGAACATACCGCAAGGTCGTCGGCCGCTTCGCCACCGGAGTCGCGATCGTGACGACCAGGCTGGGCGACGTCGACCACGCGATGACGGTCAACTCCTTCACCTCCGTCTCCCTGGAACCGCTGCTCGTGCTGTTCTGCGCGGAGAAGCTGGCCCGGTTCCACGACGCGGTGCTGGAGGCCGGGGTGTGGGGGGTGTCGGTGCTGCCCGCCTCGATGGAGGACGCCTCGCGGTTCTTCGCCCATCGGGGGCGCCCCCTGAACGGGCAACTCGCCACGTGGCCGCATCATCGGGGTGAGTCGGGAGTGGCGCTGTTCGACGGGGCCATCGCCACCGTGGAGGCCGCGACGTCGGCGGTGCACGACGGGGGTGACCACTCGATCGTGGTCGGCGAGGTGACCGCGCTGGACATTCCGGCGGACGGGGCGCCGCTGCTCTATCACGAGGGCCGCTACAAGTCCCTCTGACCCGCGACGGGCCGCTGCCGCAGGATCTTCCGGCTCGCGCCGGGCCGCTGGCTGCAGGACCCTCTGGCTCGGGAGGCTGCTGGCTGCAGGGCCCTCTGGCTCGGGAGGGCCGCTGGAGGGCTGTCCGGCAGGCGTGGATCGGGCCAGGCGCCTGGCCTGGCCCGATCAGCTGCCGTGTCCCGGGCTTACTGCGCGGGAGGGGTGACCGTTTCCGACGGTGTGGTCGTCGGGGTCTCGGTCGGCACGCTCGTGTCCGTCGGCGTCGGGGTCTCCGTGGGAAGTTCCGTGGGAGGTTCCTCGGACGGTGGCGGACAGGTGGGGATCTCCGTGGGGGTCACCGTGGGCGACACGGTGTCGGTCGGGGTGTCGGTCGGGGTGTCGGTCGGGGTGTCGGTCGGGGTGTCGGTCACGGTGCCCGTCGGCGTGGGCGTCGGGGTTTCCGTGACGGTGGGTGTCACGCTCTCGGTCGGGGAGACAGTCGGGGAAACGGTTTCGGTCGGCGACACTGTGCCGGTGGGTTCTTCGGACGGCGGGAGGGTTTCCGTCGGCTCCACGAAGGGCTGACAGGTGAACGTCTCCGTGACCGTCGGGCCGGGCTCAGTGACGGTGACCGTGGGACCTGGCTCGGTCACCGTCACCGTCTCTCGTACGGTGACGGTCGGCAGGGGCGCCATGGCGGCGGCGGCCTGCCCCCTCTTCTTGTACGTGCCCCAGCCCAGCCGGGCCGTCGTGCTTCCTTCGCCACCGAGCACCGTGAGCTCCACGCTCGCGGTCTTGCACGATCTCTTCTTGCACACCCTCTGCTTGACGTTGAAGAGGGCCGCTCCCTCGTAGGTGACAGAGACGTTCAGATAGGAAACGCCTCTTCTCTTGACCACCTGCGTCTTGGCGGTGTACTCCCCGTTCGTGGGGCTCGCCGTCGGCGTGGGGGTCTCGGTCGGGGACGGCGACGTCGTGGGGGGCGGCGACGTGGTCGGGTCGCCGGCTAACGCCACTCGCGCGTTGAGAGGAGTGTCAGTGAATCGTAGGGGATCGGTCGCTGACGTCTGGGTGATCGCGACTCCGCCGGCTCCTGCCAGTGCAACGGTGCCGAGCAGCGCGCCCAGGATGGAGAATCTCATAATCCTGCTCTTGTGGGAGATTTCAGGACGGGGATCATTATTCCGACTTGTCAAGATTGGTCAAGACTGAGACGCATGGACAGGCGCTTCTGGTTCCGGCGTGCGGCGAACTACATCAATCTTTCGACGCCGCTCGGTTTGCTGATCGCGATCGTCGGTGGCGCGACCCGGCAGCCCGGTCCGAACGGGCTCGTCCTGGCCTTCGGCTACCGCTACCGCTTCCCCGTCGCGGGGGCGTTCACGGTCGGGAACGTCGTCCTGACCAGGAGAGACTCGCTGAACGAGCAGCTCATCCGCCATGAGGGGCGACACGCCACGCAGTGGGCGTGGTGCGTCGGGCTGCCCATGTTGCCGCTCTATCTGGCGGCCATGCTCGCCTCCGTGATCGTCTGTGGCCATCAGGCTTCATACAACGTCTTCGAGCGACTCGCGGGTCTGGATGACGGCGGCTATCCCCGGCAGCCGGTGTGGTGGCGGCGGCCGAGGGGCGATTGCTGACCCGCCGGCTGGATCCGGCCCAGGACGAGGGTGGCGATGGCCAGGCCCGAAATGGCCCCGGCGCAGAGGACCGAGGCCGTGGACGCGGACACGGGGGTGAGGCCGGCCACGGCGAGGGCCGAGACGGCCGTGGCTGAGGTCACGTAGGTCCACGTCGCCAGCCGCACCATCCGCAGCCGCTGAGGCTCTGAGAGCGACGTGTGGGCCAGGAGCCAGGCCAGGGCGGGTAGGAGCAGGACGCCGTGCATGAAGACCGCGTGCGCGGGCTTCAGCGCCACGGCCACCGTGTACGCGAGCCGCTGGTGGCCGGTCATGACCTCCACCACTCCCCGCGCGATCATGATGCCCCCGAAGGTCACGGCGACGATGAGGGTGGCGAAACCCGCCCGCACGGCCAATCGCATGCTCGGCGCGAGGCCCAGGCCGGGTTCGGACCGGGCGTTGAGCCGACTGTCGGACCAGCGGTCGGGGTTGGGTTGAGGGCCGGGGCCGGGGCCAGGGGTGGAAGTAGGGCTGAGGTTGGTGGGGGTGGGGTCGGGGCGGAAGGCGGCGATGGTCATGGTGATGGCGATGGCGATGAGGACGCCGCCGCCCGCCGCCAGGCTCCTCGCGACGGCCGTGTCGAAGGCGGTCTCCATGTTGAAGTGCGAAGGCACGCCCCGCCACGTCTGGAGGGAGATCAGCGTCACCTCCACCGTCGAGGCCACCGCGAACGCGCCCACCAGCCACGCCCGGGCGCGCACCCGGACGAAGCGGGCGACCCAGGTCAGCGTCAGCACGCTCAGACCGAACGAGACGCCGAACGTGAACGGCTTGCGCCACGACACCGCGCCCTCCCACGGCCCGCCGTCCACGACGAACACGCCCAGGTGAACGAGGCCCGCGAGCACCAGCAGGACTCCGATGGCATACCAGAGGCGATTCATGGCGCCATGCTGGCAGCCGGGCTACGGCGGGCGCGTCGGACGAGGGTCTGGATCGCGGCTACAACTCTGGTCGTAGGTTCAGCAGCATCGGCCTGAGCCCGAGCACCGACCCCGGGCCGTACTCGCAGGCAGACAGCCTGAGGGCGGGCGGTGACCCTGGTTGTACGGTCAAGCAGACAGCCTGAGGGCGGGCGGTGAGCCTGGTCGTACGGTCAGGGAGCCGGCCTGAGGGCGGGCGGTGACCCCGGGGCGTACGGTCAGGGGGTCAGCCGGAGCGTGTGCACCGCCGCCTTCTTGACCGACTCCTCCTTCGAGTACATGGGCAGCAGCTCGCCTCGGGCCCAGACCTCCGCCTGGTCCCAGTAGTTGGCGTGGAAGGCGTGCCCCGAGGCGCCCGTGAGGTTGATCCACCGCGACTTGTCCAGGTCCCCGAGATCGACGATCATGCGCATGGACGGCACGGCGGTGATCTCGTAGCCGGTCTGAACGTTCCAACCCGTGGCGTTCACGGCGTCCTTGCCACCGGGCACCGAGAGCGGCCCCCGGTTGAACAGCGCCTCGACCGGCTCGATGCCCGAGGTCCCCAGCGAGCCGTTGACCAGCTCCAACCGGTGCAGGTCACCCCAGCGCCACGCCTTGACGTCCTCGCCCAGCAGGTCGGCGACCTCCTGGTGCGCCGAGGCCATCGCCTGGCGCAGGATGTCGTCGCGGGTCTCCTTGACGTCCGCGGTGGTGACGTCGTCCCAGAACGGGTCCTCCGGGGCCTCCAACAGCCGCCTGACGACCTCGTACCAGCGGTCCCCGCCCGTGGGCCGGGCCGACTCCGGCAGGTCGTCGTTGAACGTCAGCACGAGCACCTGGCGCCAGACGGCGTTGAAGTACGCCGCCGCGGCCGAGCCCAGGTCCTGCCGCCGGTCCCACGTCTTCAGCAGCTGCCGGGCCTGCCCGGCGGGACCCGCAAGGTCGACCCGCATCAGGGCCGGGACCAGCGTCTCGGCGAACCCGTTGTAGGTGTCCTGCTGGATCCGCGACATCGCGGCCGCGTCGATCGGGCCCTTCTTGACGGCGTCCTTGACAAGGGTGCGGATGCGCTCGGAGCGGTAGCCGTACGACCAGTCCTTGGTCAGCAGGGGCCGGTAGCGGTTCGGGTCGATGACGGCGTTGTTCGCCGTGACGATGAAACCGTCGGCCGGGTCCTCGACGGAGGGGAGCTGGTCGTACGGGATGGGCGCGGTCCGCCAGTCGTACTCGCCCGTCCAGCCGGGGACCGGGAAGGTGCCGTCACCGTTCTCCCGTACGGGGATGCGCCCGGGAGCCTGGTATCCGATCTTGCCGCTTGTGTCCGCGTAGATGAGGTTCTGCGAGGGGACCTCGAACAGCGCCGCGGCGGCCTTGAACTCCCCCCAGTCGCCCGCCCTGTTCAGCGCGAAGATGGCGTCGGCCGTCCGGCCGGGCGTCAGCGCCGTCCACTGCAGCGCCACCGCGTTGGCCTCGCCGCTGGGCCGTACGCTGCCCATCACCTCGTTGACCAGCGGCCCGTGCCGCGTGCTCTTGACCGTGATCGTGACCGGGGCGCCTCCCGCCACCTTGATCTGCTCCTGCCGGGTCTCCAGCGGGATCCGCGAGCCCTTGTACAGGTACGTGTCCCCCTCCACCTGCTCCAGGAAGAGGTCGGCCACGTCGGGCCCCAGGTTCGTGAACCCCCACGCGATCTTGTCCGTGTGCCCGATGATCACCCCGGGCACCCCGGAGAAGGTGAACCCGGTCACGTCGTACGGGCACTCCTCCGTGACCTTCCGGCAGTGCAGCCCCGCCTGGTACCAGACGGACGGCATCTGCGCCGACAGGTGCGGGTCGTTGGCCAGGAGCGGCTTGCCGCCCGCGGTGTACTCGCCGGAGACCACCCACGAGTTCGACCCGACGCCGTCGCGGTCGGCGGTGCTCATCGTGCTCGGCACGGCCGCCAGCGTCTTGGCGGCCTGGGCGAGCACCCGGTTCGCGGGCAGCCGGGGCTCGGCCCGCTGGTTGAAGCGGCCCTGGTCGAGGGTGCCCTCGTTGACGATCGGGAGGTGGCGGTCGAAGGGGTAGCCGGGGTAGAGCTGCTCGACCCGCTCCCTGGGCAGCTTGGTCAGCGCGAGGGCGCGGTCGATCTCGTCCTCCACGTTGGAGCGCAGGTCCCACGCCATGGCCTTCAGCCAGGCCAGGGAGTCGACCGCGGTCCACTTCTCCGGCGTGCCGCCGCCGCCCTGGAGCTTCAGTACCGAGTATTCGAGGCTGCGGTCGGAGGCGTTCGGGTTGGCGCTGAGCCAGGCGTTCACACCCTTGGCGTACGCGTTCAGGTAGTCCTGGGTCTGCTGGGCCAGCTCGGGCAGCTCCTGCTCGGCCACCCTGCGCCAGCCCATGGTCCGCAGGGCCTTGTCGTTGTCCAGCGTGGCCGCGCCGAACAGCTCGGAGAGGCGTCCGGCGGTCGTGTGGCGGCGGAAGTCCATCTCGTAGAAGCGGTCCTGGGCGTGGACGAACCCCTGCGCCATGAACAGGTCCGCGGAGCTGTCGGCGTAGATGTGCGGAATTCCTGATTTTTCACGATAAATCTCCACGTTCCCCGTCAGCCCGGGTAACCGCAGTGACCCGTCCACCTGTGGGAACGACTTCCGCACCGTGTACACGAGAACCCCGGCCAGCACGAGAGCCAGCGCGACCAAGACGGTCAACACCCGAGCGAACCACCGCAACGGCCACGGCATCCACGCATAGGGCCTCACCGCCACCTCCTTGTGCCGAACTGGCATCAAGTCTGGCAGTTCGCGATCACTGCTCGGTCCCGCTCAGACCCAGGTCTGACCCTCCGGCGTGTCCGACACCCGCACCCCCAGCTCGGCCAGCTCGTCCCGCAGCCGGTCGGCCGCCGCCCAGTCGTGCGCCGCCCGCGCCCGGGCCCGCGCCTCCAGCAGCTCCCCGGCCCCGGCCGGCAGCACCGGCGTCTTCCCGATCTCCGTGGACAGGTCGAGCCCGAGCACCTGGTCGAGGTGCAGGAACGTCTCGAACTTGGCCCCGGGCGCCACCGACTCGTCCCGCTCCAGCTCCCGCAGGATCCGCAGCGCCGCCGGGGTGTCCAGGTCGTCGTCGAAGGCCGCCTCCACCCGCTCGGCGTGGACCTGGGACATGGGCGCGCTGACCGACTCCGACCACTCGGCCACCCGCGCCCGCCACCTGCGCACCGTGCGGTCGGCGGCGCGCAGCGTGTCCCATGTGAGGTTCATCTGCTGGCGGTAGCGGTGCTCCAGGAACGCCATCCGCACGGCCAGCGGGTCGAGCCCGGCGTCGGCCACGTCGGACAGCAGCACCACGTTCCCCGTGGACTTGGCCATCTTGCGCCCGTCGAACAGCAGGTGCTCCCCGTGCACCCAGTGCCGTACCACCTCGTGCCCGGCCGCCGAGTCGGACTGGGCCCGCTCGTCCTCGTGGTGCGGGAAGCGCAGGTCGATCCCGCCGGTGTGGATGTCGAAGCGCGGGCCGAGGAAGCGCAGCGACATGGCCGAGCACTCCACGTGCCACCCGGGGAACCCCCGCCCCCACGGCGTCTCCCAGGTCAGCTCGCCCTCGCCGGGCTTCCACAGGGCCCAGTCGGCGTGGAAGCGCTTGCGCGGGTCGACGGCCTCGATGCGGTGGGCGGGCTTGAGCGCGTCGAGGCGATTCCCGGAGATCTCGCCGTACGTCGGGAACGTGCGTACGTCGAAGAACACCGACCCGTCCGGCACCGTGTACGCGTGCCCCTGCTCGATCAGCTTGGCGATCAGCTCGATCATCAGGTCGACGGTCTCGCTGGCCCGCGGCGTGTGCTCGGGCGGTCGCAGGTTGAGCGTGGCGGTGTCGCTCCTGAAGGCGTCCTCGTAGAAGCGCGCCAGCTCCAGCGGCGAGCGCCCCTCCGCCCTGGCCTGAGCCAGGACCTTGTCCTCGCCCTCGTCGTCGGAGGAGTCCTCGACGAGATGGCCGACGTCGGTGATGTTCTGGCAGACCAGGACCCGCACCCGCCGTCGCTCCAGGACCCGTCTGATCAGGTCGGACAGCAGGTAGGTGCGCAGGTTGCCCACGTGGGCGCGACGATAGACCGTCGGCCCGCACGTGTACATCCGCAGCGCCCGCCCGGCGGCGATCTCCTCGACCTGCCGGGCACGCGTGTCGTAGATCCGCAACATCTCCCGAGCTTAGCCCGGCGTCATCCGCCCAGGAAACCGAGTATGTCCCGGTCACCGCGCTCGCGCAGCCTGCCGAGGATCTCCTCGCGGGTGGCCGTGTCGGGCAGCCCGATCCTGGCGCCGATCAGCCGCAGCCCCTCGATCTCCGAGCTGACGGGCGCGGTGTAGCCGAACAGGTAGAGCGCCCGGTTGATGGGCGGCATCCCGACGGGCGCGGCCGGCAGGTAGCGGGTCAGCAACTCGCCGCCGTCCGACACGGTCAGGAAGACGTGGTCGCCCTCGTTCGCCTTGTAGTCCGCCAGCACGTTGCGGATCGACCCCATCGTGGGCTGGTTGTGCCAGCTGATCACCACGTCGCCGGAGGGCGCGGAGGCCGTGAGCTGACCGCCCGGCGCCATCCCCAGGTACGCCGCGAACCCCGTCGGCAGCGGCGACCCGGAGCCGCGCAGGTGCTCGGCGTTCACGTCCACCCGGTGCCACCAGCGGCCGTCGCGGGAGCGGAAGCTGCGCCGGGTCTCCGAGACGTCCTTGCGCGGCTGGTACGGCTCCACCTCACCGCTCGGCGACGTGCCCGCCACCCGGATCCAGCCCCGCTGCGTGCGCTCGAACCCGGGCCCGCCGGAGTAGGCCCGGACCGAGCTCTCGCTCACCTCGTAGCGGGAGGTCAGGTTCGTCACGATCGTGCTCACCGACGCCTCGCCGCCGGCCCGCTCGATCTCCCTGGCGATCATCTCCCTGATCCCCAGGTACTCGTCGCCGCCCCACCTGGTCAGGCCGTACTTGTTGCGGTCGACCCGGCGGAAGCGCTCGTCGGCGGTGAGCTGGTTGCGGATGCCGACCAGGCTGTAGTCCTCGCCGATGCGCTCCTGGATCTCCTCGGGCGACAGCGGCGTGCCCGCCACCGCCAGCACCGCCTCGGCCTTCTCGTTGATGCTGCGCGGCCACGGCACCACGTGCTGGCCCAGCACGCGGAGCTGCGGCACGGCCAGGATCCACCGCTCGGCCACGTCCTCGCGCACGCCGAGCTGGGCCACCATGGCCACCGCCTCGCCGAGCGGGCGCGGCCCGTCGGAGAAGAGCTGGCGGGTCTTCTCCCTCAGCTCGTCGGCCCCGCCTGCCACGAGCCACCCGTCGGCCTGGTCGTAGCCGGTCAGCAGCGTACGCACGAACCGCCACGCCGGGATCCCCAGCGTGCGCAGCTCGCCGCGGTGCCACGGCACGGCGGCCTGCAGGTCGTCGGCCGGCACCGCCGAGCCCAGCCGCCCGCGCAGCCACGTCACATGGGCGGCCAGGGCGGCCGCCTCGGGCTTGCCGAGCCAGGCCTCCACATGGTCGCGCAGGTCGCGCTCGATCTGCCTGATCCGCTCCCGCGTCACCGAGAACCGCTGGGCCAGCTCGTCCAGCGTGGCCCGCTGCGTCGCGTACAGCCGGTCGCGGGCGATGGCCCGCTGCCGGTCGTCCAATGCCCCGAACAGCTCGTCGATCAGCTCGGGCAGCGGCCGGTCCGGCCGGGAGGGCGCGGGGACGGACTCGGGCACGGGCTCGAGCAGCCGTTCGAACACGCCGCTGAACAGCTTCTGCACCACGTCCTTGCCCAGGCTCTCCGGCGTCCGCTCGGACTCGGCGGGGTCGGAGAAACGCAGCAGCGGCAGGATGTCGCCGAGCATCAGATGTCCCCAGCAGGCCACGGCCAGTTCGGCCAGACGGCCTGCCACGGTCTGCGTCCCGACGATGGCACACGCGCGGTCGAGAGGGATCGCCTGCCACCAGGCCTCGGGCAGCTGGGGCTCCTCCACGATCGGCGCGATCTGACCAGGGGGGGTCCAGCGCAGGGGTGGCGCGAGGTCGCTCAGGCTGAGGTTCATTGAGGTCCAACCGGCAAAGGGAAGATATCCGCAGTTCAGACTATGTGATCAGAGGGGTAGAAACGGGCTGCCTCTTCCGGAATGGGAGATATAGAGCATCGAGCGGGCCCGGGTGCAGGCGACGAACAGTATGCTCCGTTCACGCTGCAGGGCACGAGCCCGGGCGTACGGTTCCTCCGGCGGCGGCTCGGGCACCACGCCCTCCGCCACGCCGATGAGCGCCACCCGCTCGAACTCGAGTCCCTTCAATTGCTGGAAGATCGACACCCGCACGTCCAGCCCGTCGAGCACCCGCTTGGCGTCGCGGACGAGCCGCTGGTTGCGGGCCCCGACCGCGATCTCGCCGGGGGCCACGCCGTCGGCCAGCCAGGCGTCGACGGTGGCGCGCAGCCCGGCCAGCTCCGCCTCGGCGGTGTCGTACGCCCTGACGACCGGCCGCTCGCCGTTGTGCGTCGCGCTGAAGCCGTACATGTCGGTGGCGCCCCTGACCAGGCCGGTCGAGGGACCGCCGCCCCGCAGGCGGACGACGAAGGACAGCAGCTCCTGGGGCAGGCGGTAGGAGAGCCCGAGCGTGTGCTGGTCGGCGGGGATGCCGATCGCGCCGAGCGCCACCCGGGTGTCGGTGACGCGCTGGTGCGGGTCGCCGACGATGAACAGGTCGTCGCGCGCCCGCGGCACCGCAGCGCGCAGCAGCCGCCACTGCGCCGGGCTGATGTCCTGTGCCTCGTCCACAACCACGTGACGGTACGGCTTGAGCCCCGGATCCACATCGTCGAGCAGGTCACCCGTCGAGATCGACAACAACCGGAGCGCGTCGTCCGTCAGCTGGGCCAGCGAGCGGGCCCCCGGGCCGACCAGCACCGGGCGGCGGCCCTCCGAGTCGGCCACGATCCGCAGGGCCAGGCGTTCGGCGTTGTCCACCTCGACCCGCTTGCGCACGACCTCGTCCTCGATCAGCAGGTCCAGCTTCGCCGACAGCTCCTCGGCCAGGCTCTGCGAGAACGTCACCAGCAGCACGGGCCCTGCGCCGCGCGCGGCCAGGTGGGCGGCCCGGTGCAGGGCGACGACGGTCTTGCCGGTGCCCGCGCCGCCCACGACCAGGACCGGCTGCTCGTACCTGGCGGCCCTGGCCAGCCGGTGCTGCGGCGGGTGCAGGAACGTGCACCAGTCCGGCGACTGCAGCACCCGGTCGAGCGCCACCTTGTCGGGGACGAACACCGCGCGGTCCGGGCTGCGCCGCAGCGCCGCGTACAGGTCCTCGGGGTCGATCGGGCCGGTCTCCTCGTCGGACGCGCGCCAGGCGTCCAGCTCCCGCCACGCCTCCGCCAGCGTGCCGCCGCGGGCCAGCACGGCCAGGGGGACGTGCTGGGTCGGCGGGAGCAGCGGTTCGAGCGCGGCGACGTCGGCCTCGGTCGTGATCAGCCGGAAGAGCGGCAGCGCGTGCCCGTCCAGGCCCAGCCCGAGCAGGTCGCCGTCGCAGATCGGGTCGAACAGCCGCGAGGGCCGCACCGACCTGCGTAAAGCGGGCTCCACCCGCTCCAGGGCGGCGGCGTCCCACTCCTCGACGACGCCGATCGCGGGGTTGACGGCGTACCGGTGGCGGCGGGCATACGACCAGGCCTCGGCGTCCGGCAGCACCGTGCGCAACCAGTACACGTCCCGCTGCCGCACCACCACTCCGCGGTGCCCGTCCGCCAGACGCAGGGTCGCGACCCGCGGGTCCCTGGCGCCCCTGACCCGCTCGGGGTGCGGGGCGCCGGACACGTTCAGCAGGAACCGGCGCAGCGCGACCACGGCGTCCCTGCGCACCGGCTGGGCCAGTGCGCTGAGCTCCCTGGGGAACTCGGGGCCGATCGCGAGCCGCGGCACCGGCTCAGTCCAGCAGTTCGAGCAGGTCGCGGTCTCCGCGTTCGCGGAGCCTGTCGAGCAGTTCGGGCAGGGCGACCGGACCTGTCATGCCGATCCTGGTGGCGATCACCCTCGCCGCCTGGTCCCGGGTGCCTCCCGGCGCCGTGTAGCCGACCAGGCGCAGCGCCTTGGTGATCTTCTCGGCTCCCTGGGCGGCGACCGGGAGGTGCCTGGCCCGCAGCACCCCTTCGTCCGACAGCGTCAGGAACAGGTGCCCGCCCTCCCTGGCGCCCACGTCCATGAGGAGGCGCTCGATGGATTCCAGCACCGGCCGGCCGTGCCAGGTCATCGTCAGCTCGCCCGCGGCGCTCCTGACCGTCCTGCTCTCGCCCGGCGACAGGCCCAGGTACGACGCGAACCCCGTCGGCAGCGCGCACTCACCACCCGCCAGCTGCTCGGCCGTCACGTCGATGCGCAACCACCACCGGCCGTCGGGCTGCCGGAAGCAGCGCCTGGTCTGGGAGACGTCCTTGAGCGGCTGGTACGGCTGCTCCTGCTCGTGCGCCCCGCCGTTGGTCTCGCCGACGGGCGGGGCGACCGGGGTGAACGCCTGGAACTGCGGCGGGCCCGGGGGAGGCGGCGGCGGCAACTGCACCGGGCCGAACGCCGACTGCACCAGCTCCACCGGCGGCTGCGGTTGCGGCTGCGGCGGGAGCTGCTGGACCGGGGGCAGCTGGACGGGCGGCGGGGGCGGGGCCAGGGTCGCCAGCACGAACTGCCAGGCCGGGACCTCCAGCGCGCGGATCTCCACGTTGTGCCAGGCGGCCGCGCCGATGAGCTGCTCCTTGGGAGCCGTCGGGCCGATGGTCCTGACCAGCTCGTCCAGGTGCGCCCGGTACGGGGCCGCTTCCTCGCTGGCCAGCCAGTGGTCGAGGCGGGTGCGCAGCTCGTTCTCGGTGGCGGCGATCTCGGCCGGGGGGACGGCGAAGAGCTTGGCCAGCTGGTCCACGGCGGAGGGCTCGTCGGTGAACACCCGGTTCTGTGCCACGGCCCAGCTCTTGTCGTCGAGCCCGGCGAACGCGGCCTCGATGAGCTCGGGCAGCTCCTGCTCCTGCTCGTCGTGCTCAGGCTCCCGCTCGGCGCCCTCGTCCGCGTCCTCGGCTTCCTGGAACGCGGCTTCCTGGAACGGGGCTTCCTGGAACGCGGCTTCCTGGAGCGCCGCCTCCTGGAGCTCGGCGGCCTCCTGGGCGGCCGGCTCGGGGGCGGGCTCATCGGCGGCGTCCAGCACGGGCTCGGGCTCCGGCTCGGGCGCCTCGTCGGCCGTCGGCTCCGCGTCGGCGTCCACGACCCGCTCGGCGCCCTCCGGCGCTTCGTCGTGCGGCACCGCGTCCTCGTCGGACGGCGACTCCTCATGGGCCGGGACGTTCTCATGGGCGGGGACGTCCTCATGAGCCGCGGCGACCTCGTCCGGCGGGGCGGCCTCCTCGGGGAAGGCGGCCTCGTGGGACTGGCCGGCCTCCTGGCGGAAGGCGGCCTCGGCCGGGGCGCCGGCGTCCTCCGGGGACTCCTGGAGCTCGTCCGGCTCGCCCTCCGGGGCGGTGTCGCGCTCCCCGGGGGCCTCAGCGGCGTGCTGCACGGCGAACGCCTCGAAGGCGGACTCCTCGTCCGCGGCCCCGTGCTCCGGCGCCGCAGCGACCGGCTCAGCCTCCTCCGCGAGAGGCTCCTGCGCGACGGGCTCCTCCGAGAGAGGCTCCTGCGCGGAAGCCTCGTGCGCGACCGGCTCCTCGTCGAGGGGCTCGTGCGCCAGCGACTCGTGCGCGGAAGGCTCCTGCGCGGGGTACTCCTGAGGCTCCCGCTCGTGGACGGCCTGCTCCTCCACGGCCCGCTCGTGCGCGAAGGGCTCGTGGGCCAGCGGTGCCGGCGCGACGGCGGGCGCCTCGGCGTCCAGCGCCACCGGCACCCCCGCCTCCGGCGTGACCGGGACGGGCGTGGCGACGTGCGGGCGCGCGTGCGCGTGCGCGTGCGGGTGCTCGTGCGAGTGCGCGAGACGTACCAGTACGGCCGAGAACAGCGTGTTCAGCACCGGCCGCGCCTGGATGAAGGGCTGGTCCACCAGCTCCCGGCTGGTGAGCGCCAGCAGCCCGGCCCACGACCCCGCCCGGTCGAGCGCGATCGCGACGGCGGGCTCGTCGGCCTCGTCCGGGTCCAGGACGTGCAGTGCCGGCAGGACGTCGCCCACCGCGGCCGCGGGCCAGTGCTCCAGGGCGATCTCCGTCAGCAGCTCGCCCAGCGACTCGGGGCCGATCGCCGTCAGGACGAGCGGCATGGGCAGGCTGCGCCACCACGCGTCCGGCAGGTCCGGCTGCCCGGTGAGTAGCGTGATCGTCGACGCGTCGCTCCACCTCAACGGTGGTACGAGGTCGCTCAGGCAGAAGTTCATCCCGTTCCGTTCACCAGCCCCTCACGCCGCCGCAGCGGTGCAGCCATAATCTCGCCGCCCACGGAACAGACCATAGTCCGGCAAAACAGCCCTACGCATCATGCCCGACGCATCAACGCCGAACAGCGGCAAAGCGTAGACGCACGTAGTCGGCCATCCAGCCAGTCTCCCTGCGAAGTGCGGGCGCGGCCAGTTCGTTGACGCGGTGGAGCAGGGGCTCAACGATCTCCGGGGGGAGCCCTTCGAGCACCGATCCGGCGAACATGCGCACCCAGTCGGCGGCCCCGCCGGGGCACTCGTCCAGGGGGGTCGGCCGGTCGAAGTATTCGAGCAACCTGACCACGAACCCCTCCTGCTCGAGGCGGCGGGCGTACTCGGCAGGCGTGGGAAAGTACCACGGCAGCTCGGGTTCGCGCAGGCCGTATTCGCGCCAGGCGGTCAGCATCGCGGTGGTCAGCTCGGCGCAGTTTCCGGCCCCGCCCATCTCCGCGACGAAGCGCCCGCCAGGCGTGAGAGCCTCGCGGACGCTCGCGATCACGGCGCCGGGATCGCGGCTCATCCAGTGCAGCGCGGCGTTGGAGAAGACCGCGTCGTACGGGTTCACGACCGTGAAGTCGTGCCCGTCGCCGACGATGAAGTTCATGCCCGGGTACTGCGCGATCGCCTTCTCGATCATCGCGGCCGAGCCGTCGATGCCGAGGACGTCCGCGCCCCTGAAGGCGATCTGGGCGGTCAGCACCCCGGTGCCGCAGCCGAGGTCGAGCACGCGTTCGCCCGGCCGGGGGTCGAGCAGGTCGACCAGCGGCGCGCCCTGCGTGGAGACGTAGCCGAAACTGCTGTCGTAGGCGCGACTGTTCCACCGCTCCAAGCTCGGTGTGTCGTATCGCAAGACGATCAGCTCACATTCGATCAGACGTCGGGCCCCCGTGGCCGTGCTGTCTGTTCACTTTAGAGCCTGATCGTCCCTACGACATATCAAGTCACTTCGGACTCATCCCACGCTCTTGGCCCACTCCTTCCTGAGGTAGGCCTTCGCCGCGTCTGCCTGCGGAATCGTCATGAGCACGGGAGGCCCGGGCGCCTTGGGCAGTTTCGCGGCCTGCTCGGCGTCGAGCGTGCCCTTCATGAGCATCGCCTCGCCGCGCGCCGGGCGGGTGTAGCCCTTCTGGAGCAGGTTCTGGCCCTCGTCGGAGAACAGGAACTCCTGCCAGAGCCGGGCCGTCGCCGGGTGCGGGGCCGCCTTGTTGATCGCCTGCACGTGATAGGCGCCGAGCGCCGAGTCCCGGGGGATCGTCACCTTCCAGGCGTCGGCCTGGTGCGCGCTGCGGGCGGCGTTCAGGTGGTCCCAGGCCACGACCACGTTGGCCTTGGCCAGGTCGGTGAGCTGCCCGGCCTGCTTCAGTTTGGCGAACAGCGCCACACCCTGCTCCGGCTGCGGCACCCCCGAGCGCATGGAGGCCGCCATGACGCCCCCGAACGCCGCCGCCGAGCGCAGCGGGTCGCCGTCGAGCGCGACCTGGTAGCCGGGTTTGAGCAGGTCCGCGAAGGAGGCCGGCGGCTTGACCTTGCGCGGGTCGTACCCGATGGACATGTAGCCGCCGTAGGCGGCGTACCAGGCGCCGGACGGGTCCTTGACGTGGTCGGGCAGGTCCTGCCAGCCCTGCACCTTGTACCGGGCGAACCGGTCGGCGCCGGAGACGGCCATGTCCATGGTCAGGTCGAACACGTCGGGTTTGAGCTGTGCGGCGGCGTCCAGCTCCCGCTTGCTGCTGGCGCCGGGCTCCAGCTCGTTGACCTTGATCCCGTATTTGTCGGCGAAGGTGTCGATGATCTCGCCGTAGTTGGCCCATTCGCGGGGCAGGGCGATCACGTTGAGCTCGCCCTCCCGCTTGGCGGCCTCGGCGAGGCGGTCCATGGTGCCGAAGCCCGCCTTCAGCGAGCTCGCCTGGGCGTTGATCGGCGGCAGGTTCTTGGCCTCCGTGGTGCGGGAGTCCGGGGACGACGCGCCGCATCCGGCGCTGGCGAGGATGGCTGCTGCGGCGGCGCAGGTACGTACAGTCACAGAACGAATACTTACTGTTACATACGCCCAGGTCGAGGAGGCGCGGCCGGAACGACCTTGGCGGCCACGAGTGTCTCTTCGGGAATCTCCACCACCGTGCCATCTCTTTTGCGAACTTTGAGCACTCCGTCCGCCCAGGACACGAGGATCCCCACCGCGTCGCGAAACCCGCCGGGCACGCGTCTGCGAGTAGTGATCCGTGCCCCTATATCCTTGCTTGTGATGGCGATGACGAGGCGTGCGCCCACGAGTTTGCCACCCTCCGTTTCGGCCAGCTGGCAAGCACGGCAATACTAGGGCCTAGCAAACCGCGGTCAGAGTCATGCCATGGTGCGGAGAAGAAGGAGCTCGAGGTGACCTACGTCATCGCGCAGCCTTGCGTGGACGTCCTGGACAAGGCGTGCATCGAGGAATGCCCCGTCGATTGCATCTACGAGGGCGAGCGCATGCTTTACATCCACCCCGACGAGTGCGTGGACTGCGGCGCGTGTGAGCCTGTGTGCCCCGTCGAGGCGATTTTCTACGAGGACGACCTTCCCGAGCAGTGGAAGGACTTCTACAAGGCGAACGTGGACTTCTTCGAGGACCTCGGCTCGCCCGGTGGCGCCTCGAAGGTCGGCAAGATCGACAAGGACCACCCGGTGGTGGCGGCGCTGCCACCGCAGGCCGAGGACCACTAGAGGACTGGCACCACGCCGTCCGTGCACGGGGGCATCCGGGTGGGTGCGCCCCGTTCGCGCGGCGTGCCCGCGCGCATCGGTACGGCACTGCGACACCCTGGAGAAGAATCGTGAACAAGTTGCCTGACTTCCCCTGGGACCGGCTGGAGCCGTACAAAGCCCGCGCGCTGGCACACCCCGACGGCATCGTCGACCTGTCGATCGGCACACCGGTCGACCCCGTGCCGCCGATCGTCCAGGACGCCCTCGTGCGGGCGGCCGACAGCCCCGGCTATCCCTTCACCCACGGCACCAAGGCGCTGCGCGAGGCCGCCGCCGGGTGGCTGAGCCGCAGGCACGGCGTCACGGTCGACCAGCAGGACGTGCTCCCGCTGATCGGCTCCAAGGAGTTCGTCGCCTGGCTGCCCACCTACCTGGGCGCCGGGCGGGTGGTCTTTCCCGAGCTGGCCTACCCCACCTACGACGTGGGCGCCCGGCTGGCCGGGGCGGTGGGCACGGCGTCGGACAGCACGCTCGCGCTCGGCCCCGAGCGCGTCGACCTCATCTGGATCAACTCCCCGGGCAACCCCACGGGCCGGGTGCTGCCCGCCGAACACCTGCGCAAGGTCGTGGCCTGGGCCCGCGAACGCGGCACGGTCGTGGCCTCCGACGAGTGCTACATCGAGCTCGGCTGGGAAGAGGAGCCGATCTCGATCCTCCACCCCGACGTCTGCGGCGGCTCCCACGAGGGGCTGCTCGCGGTGCACTCGCTCTCAAAGCGCTCCAACCTGGCCGGCTACCGCGCCGGGTTCGTGACGGGCGACCCCGTCCTGGTCAAGCGGCTGCTGGAGACCCGCAAACACGCGGGCATGATCATGCCCCAGCCCGTGCAGGCGGCGATGGCCGCCGCGCTCGGCGACGACGAGCACGCCGACCGGCAGCGCGAGCTCTACTCCGCCCGCCGCGCCCTGCTGCGCCCGGCACTGGAGAAGGCCGGGTGGAGCATCGACCACTCGACGGCCGGGCTCTACCTCTGGGCCTCGAACGGGCAGAGCGCCTGGGATCAGGTAGGCAAACTTGCCGAAATCGGCATTTTGGTCGCGCCGGGTGAGTTCTACGGATCAGCAGGTGGACGGCACATCCGCATCGCTGTCACCGCTACTGATGAGCGGATCGGTGCGGCGGTGCGCCGGCTCCAGTAGGATCGCCCGTCAAAGCCCGCCTTACGGGCTCGATACGCATAAATTGATAAGGGCTTATGCCGAGGCAGACCGCGAGTGGAGCGAGCTGATCGATGAGCATGACCTCCATGGTCGTTCTCGGGCTGGGCATCGCCACCATCCTGCTGCTGCTGGGCGCCTTCTGGGCCACCCTGCGGCAGGACAGGAGGGGCCGCTCGACCGCGCCGGCCGAGGTCGCTCCCATCGAGACCCCGCTGGCGGCGCCGGTCAGCGCCCCGGGCCAGGCCGGCACCGACTACACCGACCCGCGCACGATCCGGGTCGGCGACCGGATCGAGGTGCACGGGTCACCCGCGCGGGTGCTCGGTGCCATGTACATCTCCTGGCAGGGTCAGCAGTGGACCGAATTCCTGCTCAGGGACGCCTCCCGGCGTTTCCAGTGGCTCTCGGTCGAGGTGCGCGACGGCAACCCGCCACACCTTGAGGTGCATCTCTGGACCGACGTGCCGACGCAGGGCATGGTGCCGGCCAAGAGCATGCTGATCATGGAGGGCGTGGAGTTCTTCCCCATCGAGCGGGGCACGGCCGCGTTCAGGAGCGAGGGCGACACGGGCAACCCCGACAGGGGGCTGCTGGACTTCGCCGACTACCGGGCCTCGGACGGGCGGCTGCTGTCCTTCGAACGCATCCAGGGCAGCGCCTGGACCGCCAGCTACGCCCAGCCCCTCCCGCCCGGCTCCATCTCCATCGTCCGCCGCGCGTCCTGAAGGGCCCCGTCAGGCCAGCTCCACCTGGCGGTTCCCGGCCTGGCCACCCTTCTGCCAGCCTTCGAGCTCGACGTTGTTGGACCAGGTCGCCCCGCTGTACTGGACCCGGCTGAGCGCGTATTTCTCCGCGTGCGCCACCCACCAGGCCGCCACCAGCCACCCGCGCTTCGTCGTGGTGATCGCCGTGCTCCCCAGCGCCCTGGCGAGCTGCTTGCGCGCCTCGGCGGTCCGCGGCTGCGGCGCGGGGGTCTTGTCGGAGGGATAGAAGCAGTGCACGGACTGTGGCACCCGCCCGGTGAAGGCGGCCGCGAGGAGCTTCGCGTCCGACTCGTGCGGCGCGTACGCGTAGCCGCCCGCCGACCGCTGGACCGCCTGCGCCGCCTCCGCCAGCGGGATCTTCCGGTAGTTCTTGACCTTGACCAGCGCGGCGAAGAACTTGTTCGTGGCGTAGACCGGGTCCATGAGCTGCTTCTTGGTGCCCCAGCCCTGCGACTCCCGCTGCTGGAAGACCCCGACCGAGTCGCGGTCGCCATAGCCGACGTTCTCCAGCTTCGACTCCTGCATCGCCGTCGCGTACGCGATCACCACGGCCCGCTCGGGCAGCTTGCGCCGCGCCGCGACGGCCGCGATGGTGGCCGCGATCTGCGCCTGATGCGGGAGCAGGGACAGCACACCGTCGGGGGTCGTCACGCTGCAGTAGGCCTCGGGAACACGCAGCGGTGTCCTTTTCAGCAGCTGGTAGAGGCCCACGGAGACGCCGACGGCGAGCACGACGACGATGATCGCGATGGTGATGACTCCACGGGAGAAGCGCAGGTGCACCCTGAAAAACCTACCCGGCCGGATAAGCTCCGTGGCCATGAGTCACGTGAGCACCTCGTCACCGATACCCCCCGTGGTGGACGAGTTGTGGGAGCGCCGCGCGGAGCTGTCGCCGGCCGACGTCGAGGCCCGCCATCTGGTGGCCGGCGCGGTGGACCTGCTGGACAAGGGCGCGGCCAGGGCCGCCCGGCTGGTGGGCGGCGAGGTCGTCGTGGACGAGCGGGCCAAGCGGGCCATCCTCCTCAGCTTCAAGGTGCTCGGCATGGGCCGCTCCCAGGTGGGCGACTTCCACCACCACGACAGGCACCCGCTGAAGAGCACCTTCGACGGCGTGCGGGTGGTGCCGGGCGCGATCGCGCGCTGGGGCTCGTACCTGGCGCCGGGGGTGGTGCTGATGCCGTCGTTCACGAACATCGGCGCGTACGTGGACTCCGGCACGATGGTCGACACCTGGGCCACGGTCGGATCCTGCGCCCAGATCGGCAAGAACGTGCACCTGTCGGGCGGCGTGGGGATCGGCGGCGTGCTGGAGCCGCCCAACGCCGTGCCGGTCGTCGTCGAGGACGACGTGCTCATCGGCAGCCGGGCGATGATCGTCGAGGGTGCCCGGGTCGGCCGGGGAGCGGTCGTCGGGGCCGGCACGATCCTGTCCGCCTCGATCCCGGTGATCGACGCCGAGACGGGCGGGGAGCTGGCCCGCGGCCAGGTGCCCGCGTGGAGCGTGGCGGTGAGCGGCACGCGGCAGAAGGAGTTCCCCGGCGGCACGTTCGGCCTGCCGTGCGTGCTGGTGATCAAGCGCCTGGAGCCGGGGCGGCGGCATGACAAGGCGGCACTCAACGAGGTGCTGCGCGAACACGGAGTGAACACCTGATGCTTGACCTGACCCAGGACGTACGCGACCTGACCGCCGCGATCGTGGACATCGAGTCGGTGAGCGGGGGCGAGAAGGCGCTGGCCGACGAGGTCGAGCGGGCGCTGGCGGCGCTGCCGCACCTGAAGGTGACCAGATCGGGGGAGACGGTCGTCGCCCGCACCGAGCAGGGGCACTCCGAGCGCGTGCTGATCGCCGGGCACCTCGACACCGTCCCCGTCGCCGGTAACCTGCCCAGCCGGGTGGAGGGCGACCTGCTGTACGGCTGCGGCACCTCCGACATGAAGGCCGGCGTGGCGGTCGCGCTCAAGCTGGCGGCCACGGTGCCCGCGCCCAACAGGGACGTCACGTACGTCTTCTACGACTGCGAGGAGGTCGAGGCCGAGCGCAACGGCCTCACCCGGGTCGCCAGGGACCACGCCGGCTGGCTGGCGGCTGATTTCGCGGTTCTGATGGAGCCCACCGACGGCGTGATCGAGGGCGGCTGCCAGGGCACGCTGCGGGCCGAGGTCACGGTGACCGGCAAGCGGGCCCACAGCGCCAGGTCGTGGTTCGGGGTCAACGCCATCCACGGGATCGAGCCGGTGCTGGCCAGGCTGAACGCCTACGAGCCGCGCCGGCCGGTGGTCGACGGGCTCGAATACCACGAGGGGCTGAACGCCGTCGGCGTGCGGGGCGGGGTGGCGGGCAACGTCATCCCCGATCTGTGCGTGGTGAGCGTCAACTACCGCTTCGCGCCCGACCAGTCGATCGAGGAGGCGGAGGAGCACGTACGCGAGGTGTTCGACGGGTTCGCCGTGAGCCTCGTGGACGCCGCGCCCGCGGCCCGGCCGGGGCTGACGCATCCGGTGGCGGCGGCCTTCACCGCCGCGGTCGGCGGCACACCGCGCGCCAAGCTGGGCTGGACGGACGTCGCCCGCTTCTCCGCGCTGGGGGTTCCCGCCGTCAACTACGGTCCTGGCGATCCGAATCTCGCGCACCAGCAGGGCGAGTACGTGTCGCTGCCGAAGATCGTGGAGAGCGAGCGGGCGATGCTGGACTGGCTCACAATATGAAAGTGGCCTTCCTCGCCGGCCATTTGGCGGGGAAGACCACTTTCAGTCCCGAGCAGCACCCTCGCCGATTAGACGCGGGGGAGTCGAAATTCGGTTCCACGGTTCTTTCAAGATTTTTTAGATCCCTGTTCTGCCTGGGTAACCGGCGATTTCGCTCGCCGCGGGCAATCTAGGAGCTCGACCGGGCCCGGGAACCGGCCATGTGCGAGAGAGGCTAGCGTGATCCGCATGAACCAGATACGTCGGGAACGCCGCCAGGGTCAGGCAGTCGTGCGTGGCAGCCTCGTCCCCACCTCCACCCACGACCAGCGCCTGCTGGCCCGCCAGGGCCCCTCCGACTGGGTGCACATGGACCCGTGGCGGGTGCTGCGCATCCAGGCGGAGTTCGTGGAGGGGTTCGGCCAGCTCGCCGAGCTGCCCCCGGCGGTCACCGTCTTCGGCTCGGCCCGCACCCCGTCCGACTCCGCCGAGTACGAGATGGGCCGCGGGCTCGGCCGGCGGCTGGCCGAGGCCGGCTACGCCGTGATCACGGGCGGCGGGCCCGGCGTCATGGAGTCGGCCAACCGGGGCGCGAGCGAGGTCGAGGGCGCGGTGTCGGTCGGGCTCGGCATCGAGCTGCCCTTCGAGCAGCGCATGAACGACTACGTCGACCTCGGCATCGAGTTCCGCTACTTCTTCGTGCGCAAGACGATGTTCGTCAAATACTCCTGCGGCTTCATCGCCCTGCCCGGCGGCTTCGGCACGCTCGACGAGCTGTTCGAGGCGCTCACGCTGGTGCAGACCCACAAGGTCACCTCCTTCCCCGTGGTGCTCATGGGCACGGAGTTCTGGGGCGGGCTGCTCGACTGGATCAAGGGCACGCTGCTGAGCACCGGGAAGATCGCCCCCCAGGACCTCGACCTGATCACCGTCACCGACGACGCCGACGAGGCCGTACGCATCATCGTCGACTCCGACCTGGCCCGCTCCAGGCAGCGCGAGGAGGAGCAGGAGGCCACCGCCGTCCAGACGGCGGAGCCCCAATAGGCTTTGCCGACGTGAATATCTGCGTCTTCTGCGCCTCGAGCCTCACCATCGACCGGAAATACATCGAGCTGGCCGCGAGCGTCGGCACCGAGCTCGCCAAGCGGGGCCACACCCTGGTGAGCGGCGGTGGCTCGGTCTCGTGCATGGGCGCCGTCACCTCGGCCGCCCGTGCCGCCGGCGGTCACACGGTCGGCGTGATCCCCCAGGCCCTGGTGGACATGGAAGTGGCCGACGAGGAGTCCGACGAGCTCATCGTCACGGCCGACATGCGCGAGCGCAAGGGGATCATGGACGCCCGCTCCGACGCGTTCCTGGTGCTGCCGGGCGGCATCGGGACGCTGGAGGAGCTGTTCGAGATCTGGACGGCGCGGGTGCTCGGCATCCACGACCGCCCCCTGGTGCTGCTGGACCCCTGGGGCCTGTACGAGCCGCTCAGGAATCTGGTCACGGGCATGTACGACGAGGGCTTCACCCGCCCCGACGTCTTCGACGCGATCTCCTGGACCTCGACCGTCGAGGAGGCGTTCGCCCACCTCGAATCGCGGGCGCAGCCGGTGCGTCCCAGCGTCGCCGAGCTGGGCGAGGCCACCGGCTGACCTGCGCCGCCGCCGCGCTCGGAGAGGGTACGCGCGGAATGCGCTACTTGTGGTGGACCGCTCATCGCGGTCCGCCATGTGAGTACGATGCCAATGTGCTGGTCATACTCGCCATCGCCGCCCTCGCCATCCTGGCCTGCGTGGTCCTGGTCTCCCTCGGCAGGGGCGGTGAGCTGACCGAGTTCCCGCCCGACGTGCCCCCGCTCGACCTGCCCGAGGCCGGGCAGCTCACGGCGGTCGATTTCATGGCGCTCCAACTGCCGGTCAACCTGGTCGGCTACCACACGCAGAGCGTCGACGAGACCCTGCGCCGGGCCGCCGGCGCCATCAGCGCGCGCGACACCCGGATCGCGGTGCTGGAGCAGCGCGTCTCCGAGTTGCTGTCGAGCCGCCTGCACGCGCGCCAGGAGATCTACGCCGCGCCCGGGGCCGGGCCGCGCACCGAGCACGAGCCCGAGGCGCCCGCCGAGTCCCGCGAGCTGCCGGAGTCCGGCGACCCCGTGTCCGCCAGCGGGGCCTCGGTGTCCTGGGACGGCGGTGCGGAGATGAGGCACCCGCCGGAGGAGCCGGAGTGGCGCGTGCCCCAGCCCGACGCCGAGCAGCCCGCCGAGACCTCCGAGACCTCGGAGCGCGCGGAGCTCTCGGAGCTCGCGGAGGACGGGGACGAGGACGAGAAGGAGCCGGGGGCCGCCGGCCAGGCCGGGGAAGAGCCCGTACGCGCCAGCCTCGGCAAGGACGGGGACGATCGCGCGTGACCGAGCCGGTGATCCGCTGCGCCTGGGCGGGCATGGCCGACCCGATGTACGTCGCCTACCACGACGAGGAGTGGGGCCGCCCGCTCAAGGGCGACGACGAGGTCTTCGAGCGCGTGTCGCTGGAGGCGTTCCAGTCGGGCCTGTCGTGGCTGACGATCCTGCGCAAGCGGGAGAACTTCCGCGCCGCCTTCGACGGCTTCTCGATCCCCAAGGTCGCCGCGTACACCGAGCACGACGTCGAGCGCCTGCTCGGCGACGCCGGGATCGTCCGCAACCGCGCCAAGATCGAGGCGGCCGTGGCCAACGCCCGGGCCGCGCTCGACCTGCCCGGCGGCCTGTCCGACCTGGTGTGGCGACACGCCGACCCCGACGCGCCGGTGCCCAGGACGATGGCCGACGTGCCCGCCGTCACCCCCGGTTCGAAGGCGCTGGCCAAGGAGCTGAAGAAGCACGGCTTCAAGTTCGTCGGCCCGACCACGGCCTACGCGCTGATGCAGGCGATCGGCCTGGTCAACGACCATATCGAGGGTTGCCTGGCACGAACGAGGTGAGCTCCACGCTGTGGCTGCGCCCCAGCGACCCGCCGAGCTTGACCGTGACGACCGGCACCTTCCCCGTCCGCACCGACACCGTGTCGTCGGCCCGCGCCACCCAGCGCGCGCCGCGGCCGAGCGTGATCGTCACGACGTCCACCGTCCTGCTCGGATCGGCCACGGCCAGGATGAGCCGCTCGCGGGCCCGGCGCAGCAGCACCATGCACGGCGCGTCCACCTCGACGAGCCCGATGCCGCCCGCCGCCCAGAACGTGGCCCCCAGCAGCCCGCGCGTCTCCACGGCCTGCAACCGGTCCGTGTTGGACAGCACCCGCACCGGACGGCTGCCCCGGAACGACCGCGTCCGCTCCCGCGTCGCGTTCGGCAGCAGCACGTAGCTGTAGCCGGCGTCCACGGGATCCACGCCGTGGTCGAACCAGAACGTCACGTAGGGCCGCGTGACGGGGTCGAAGGCGCCCGCGGTGTCGTCGCCCGCGTTGATGTCGCGCCAGCGGCCCGTACGCGTCTCCACGAGCATCCTGGCCCCGTCGAACACGTAACCGCCCACCCCCGGCAGGTGCGCCCACCCGTCCCCCATGTACGGCCGCGCGCCCGTGGCCCGGTTGTCCACCACGGTCTCGATCGTGCGCCCGTCGGAGCCGGTGATGCCGCTGCCCAGCGCCACCACGGCCGAGTCCAGGCAGAACCACGACTTGCGGGCCCGCAGGCTCACGCCGTCGCCGACCAGCTCCATGGCGGCGACGCCGTACCGGCCCTCCAGCGCCACGCCGCCCGCCCACGCGTTGGCCGGCCGGTAGGCGCGGAAGCTGAGATCCTCGCGCCGGCGGGTGTCCACCGTGGTCCCCGGCAGCCGGTACGGGTCCACCGTCGGCCAGTAGTCATGCCCGTAATGGCCCAGGTCGGAGCCGTAGAGATAGGTCATGCCGTCACCGGTGTACCAGCCGTGCAGGTTCTCGCCGTTGATCGCCTCGTAGGCGGCGATCCGCTGCGAGGACAGGCTGATGGCCAGGGACCAGCCGGGCCGCCGGTGCACCACCCGGTCCATGCAGGGGAAGACGAAGTGCCCGACGGGCCCGGGCGCGGCCTCCAGGGTCTTGTCGTCCAGCACCGCGACCGCCCGCCGGGTCTCCGGCACGTTCGCGTGGTCCAGGTAGGGCCGGGCCCTGCCGCGCTCGATCCAGCCCTTGGCCAGCTCCCTGAACCGGCTCCGGTACGGCTCCGGCGAGCTCTGCGCCAGCAGCAGCACGGCCCCGATCAGGCCGTGACCGGCCACGCTGTCGGAGAACGCCTGCCGGGTGGCGGCCCGCCCCCTGACGGTGTCCATGAGCAGCCCGTCATGGACGAACGGCGCGAAGGAGCGCTCGACCGCGTCCAGCACCACCCGCCGCCCGGGATCGTCCACCTCCCACGGCGAGCCGTGCAGCAGCGCCACGGTCTCGGCGACCGCGATGAGCAGGGACAGCCCGTAGGAGCCGGTGTAGGCGAGGTCGCCGTGCTGGATGAACGAGCCGTCGCGGTAGAAGCCGTCGCCGGAGTCGGCGTACCCGAACACGCTGTGCCGCCCGCCGTCCCGCACGTCGGACAGCCCGTCGCGGGCCAGGGCCAGCTTGCCCGCGCTGCGCCCGGCCACGCCGCGGAAGGCGACGATGGCCGCCTTGTCGGCCCGGTTGGCGCCGCTCTCGCTGGCGTCCGGCCAGCCGGCGCGGCGGTCGGCGTCGGGGCAGAACCGGTCGATCGCCCCCAGGTACGCCTCCAGCCTGCCCTCGTCGAGCCGGTCGCCGAGCAGGACGCACGTGCGGGCCAGCTCGGCGGGCGTGCCGATCTCCCAGAACCACCAGTTGCCCGTCTCGGGGAGCGCCGCGTTGTAGTGGCGCTCGTGGAGCACGTCGAGCGCCTCGACCACCTTCGCCACCACGGCGTCGTCGCCGTGCTGGGCCGTGCCGCTCGTGGCCCAGGCGGTGGCGATCAGGCGCAGGCGGCCGTAACTGCCGGTGACGTTGCCCGGCCGCCCTTCGAGCGGCAGGTCCGGCCAGATCAGGCCGGGGACCATCTGGGCCAGCCAGTCCGCGGCCCGTCCGCTCAGCGCGGCCAGCGGCCGGACGTAGACCGGGTCGGAGGCGTCGAACTCACCTCCGGTGAGCAGGGTCACGGCGGTCGCGCGGAGAGCCTCGAAGTCGTGCGGGGCGGGCGGGCGCGGGACGTCGGATGGGCGCATGGCGCTAGCTTTACCCATACGGGTGTGATGGATCAGTTACTCAGCGTCGAAGGTTGGAAGTTCTTTCGCCAGGAACGCTCGGGTGGCGTTCTGGTGGTCATGGGTCGCGACGCATTCATCTTGAAGGTCGGCTTCGAGGGCCAGCGCGTCGGGCAGCGCGTGCGTCGCGGCGTAGGCCAGGGCCCGCTTGGTGGCGGCGTAGGCCAGGGTCGGGCCCTGCGCGAGACGTACGGCGAGGTCGTGGGCGGTCTTCAGCAGGTCGTCGGCGGGCACCACGCGCGTGACCAGGCCCAGCTCCTGGGCGCGGGCCGCGTCGAGCGGCTCGCCGAGCAGCATCAGCTCGGCGGCGCGGCCCTGCCCCACCAGGCGCTGTAGCGTCCACGACGCGCCCGAGTCGGGCGACAGGCCGATGCCGGCGAACGCCAGCGCGAACTTGGCCTTCTCCGAGGCCACCCGCAGGTCGCAGGCGAAGGCCAGGGACGCGCCCGCGCCCGCGGCCACGCCGTTGACCGCGGCCACCACCGGCTTGGCCATGGTGCTGATCAGCTCCACGATCGGGTTGTAGTGCTCGCGCACGGTGTTGGCCAGGCCGCGGCCCGCCTCCAGGTTCGCGGCGTGCTCGCGCAGGTCCTGGCCCGCGCAGAAGGCCCGGCCCGAGCCGGTGAGCAGGACGGCCCTGATCGAGCGGTCGGCCGCGGCCCGGCGCAGCGCGGCGTAGAGGGCCTCCTTGGTCTCGGCGGTCAGCGAGTTCATCGCGTCGGGGCGGTCGAGGGTGATGGTGGCGACGGCGTCGGCCACGTCATAGCGGATCAAATCAACTCCCTGTCGACGAACGCGGCGGCTGCGGGCAGCAGCCGGGCGGCCTCCTGCTCGAAGTAGGCCCTGGCCTTCTCGCCCGGCCAGCCCGCGGGCAGCAGCTCGGGCGGCAGGCCGGGGTCGCGGAACAGGAAGTTGCGCCAGCCGTGCACCAGCCGGCTCCGCGTGGCGAACACCTGGTCGGCCGGGGCCGTCTCGGGCAGCGTGCTGATCAGCGTGACAGCCTCGGCGTGCCAGTGCTCGTACGCCTCGCCGATGGCGGTCAGATCCCATGCCCTGGCGACCAGCTCGCGCGGGTCGCCCTCGAGCGCCGCGTCGAACCTGTCGGCCCGCACGCCCTCGCTCTCCAGCAGGTTGTCCAGCTCGATCGAGGAGCGTGGACCGATCCAGGTGCTTTCGGACAACGACGCGTAGCCGAGAAATGTCAGATCGGCTCTGAGCCGCTCCCTGCGCGGCCGCTCCTTGACCGGCTCGAAGACGATCACGTGCCAGCGGCCGTGCCAGGTCAGCGTTCCGGCTCGGTAAATTCTCAGCGCGGCCTCATCCAGCCGCCTGACGCATTTCGGCGTCAGCCCGTAACCCGCTCCCTGAGGGAGTCTCAGGGGTCGCAACCACCCCTGCCGCACCATGCGTGAAACCGCTGTCCTGACGGCTGGAGCGGCGATTTCGAGGGGCTTCATCAGGCGTACGAGGGAGGCGACGGACGCCTGTCCACCGCGCGAACGCAGGTGGTCTCCATAGAGATCGAACAGAGCGGCGCGAGCGTGCACGAAGTCCAGTTTGGACGTCATCGCACGCCTCGACAACGCATTCTGGGAGGAGATCGTTACCCATGAGGGCTCTCGATGCGGGAGAATAGGACATCACAGAAGACGTGAATGCGCCGACCACCCCCCACGGGAGGTCGGAAATCGCGGGCCGCGGGAGCCCAAGGCAGGAAGGGATGCACGCATGGCGGCGATGAAGCCGCGGACCGGCGATGGTCCGCTCGAGGTCACCAAGGAAGGGCGCGGCATTGTCATGCGGGTCCCCCTGGAGGGTGGCGGCCGGCTCGTCGTGGAGATCTCCGCCGACGAGGCAAAGGCGCTCGGCGAGGCGTTGAAGAACGTCGTCGGCTGAGAGCTCCCGAGAGACAACTTGATCCACGACCCTGGCGTAACCACGGCGCCAGGGTCGCTGACGTTTGAGGAGATGTTCCGTGCCCATTGAGACCACTGCGTCGGTGGTCGCCGAGGTTCCCGACGACGCCGAGCTGCTGGCCGTACCCTACGCCTCCGACCTCAGCCCCGCGGTCGATCTGCACCTGCCGGTGTCCGACCTGCTCGCGCACTACGAGGCCAAGGGGGAGGCGGGAGAGATCGTCGAGGTTCCGGTGGCGCGGGGCGGCGGCATCGGGCGGGTCCTGCTGTACGGGGTGGGCGACGGCTCGCCGCGTGCCCTGCGCAGGGCCGCCGCCGCGCTGACCCGACGGGCCAAGGGCCGGGACACGCTGACCGTGGTGGTGCCCGAGGGCGACGTCACCGCGTTCGCCGAGGCTGCCCTGCTGGCCGCGTACACGTTCCGGATCGGCGAGACCGGCAAGAAGGCCGTGCGGGCGCTGGCGTTCGCCGGGGCGGACGAGGGGCAGGTGCGGCGGGCGGAGACCGTCGCGCACGCGGTGGCGCTCGCCCGCGACCTGGCCAACACGCCGTCCTCGGTCAAGGACCCGGCCTGGCTCGCCGAGCGCGCGGCCGAGGTCGGCCTGCCGGTCGAGGTCTGGGACGAGGAGCGGCTCCTGGCCGACGGGTTCGGCGGCATCCTCGCCGTCGGCAGGGGCTCGGCGAGCCCGCCGCGGCTCATCCAGCTCTCCTACACGCCCGCCGAGCCGGCCGACCGGCACGTGGTGCTGGTGGGCAAGGGCATCACGTTCGACTCGGGCGGGCTGTCGCTCAAGCCGACCGACAACATGAAGACCCAGAAGACCGACATGGCCGGCGGCGCGGTCGTCATCGCCGTGCTGGGCGCGCTGGCGGCGCTGGGCGCGCCCGTGCGCGTCACCGGGCTGATCGCCGCCGCCGAGAACATGCCCTCGGGCACCTCCCAGCGGCCCAGCGACGTCATCAAGCACTACGGCGGGCGCACGGTCGAGGTGCTCAACACCGACGCCGAGGGGCGGCTCGTGCTGGCCGACGCGCTCGCCTACGCCGACGCCGTCCTCGACCCCGACGCGGTCGTGGACATCGCCACGCTCACCGGGGCCATCACGGTGGCGCTCGGCCGCAACGTCGGCGCCGTCTACTCCTCCGACGACGTGCTGGCCAAGCAGCTCGTGGAGGCGGGGCAGAGCGCCGACGACCGGCTGTGGCGGATGCCGTTGATCGAGGACTACACGCCCGCGCTGGAGTCGTCCATCGCCGACCTCGCCAACGTCGAGGCCGGGTCCAGGTTCGGGGCGGGGTCGATCACGGCGGCGTTGTTCCTGCGGGAGTTCGCGGGGGATCGGCCGTGGGCGCACCTCGACATCGCGGGCGTCGGGCGCAGCACCGTGGAGGAGGGCACGCTCAGCAAGGGAGCCACGGGGTTCGGCGTACGCGTGCTCCTGGAGTGGCTCACCCGCGGCTAGCCCACTGGGAGCTGGGCGCCCGCGTCCGGCTCCCCGCCGCTAGTCGGAGATCTTGATCGCGGCCAGCAGGCCGTCGCCGAGCGGCATGAGCACCGAGCGCAGCCGCTCGTCCGACTGCACCAGCTTGCCCACCTCGCGCAGCGCCACCGTGTCGGTGTCGCGCTGCGTAGGGTCGGCCACGCGGTGGTGCCACAACATGTTGTCGAAGGCCACGATGCCGCCCACGCGCAGCAGGCGGACGGCCTCGGCGAGGTAGTCGGCGTATTCCTGCTTCGCGCCGTCGGCGAACACCATGTCGTAGCCGCCGTCCGAGAGCCGCGGCAGCACATCGAGCGCGCGGCCCGAGATGAGGCGCACCCGCCCGCCGGAGAAACCGGCCTCCGCGAACGCCTGTCTGGCCAGCCGCTGGTGCTCGGGCTCGACGTCGACGCTCGTCAGCGTGCCGTCCGCGCGCATGCCGCGCAGCAGCCACAGCCCCGAGACCCCGCAGCCCGTGCCGACCTCGACGACGGACTTGGCGTTGACGGCGGTGGCGAGGAAGCACAACGCCGCGCCGCCGCCGGGAAGGATGGGCGTGGCCCCCATCTCCAGCCCGCGCTGCCGCGCCGCGTGCAGGATCTCATCCTCGTGATGGAACTGCTCCGCATAGGCCAGAGTGGCCTCCACCGGAGTGGTCATCGGCCTCCTCCCCACACTTTCGTTCTGATTGCCCGCACCAGTCGCAACACGTCATACACGCCATTGCCACCGATCGCAGCCTAGGGGAGACACGCCGGGACGGGAACTCAGGAGGGACCTAAGGCGTTGCAGGTTTAAACGGGCTTTGCCGGTCCGGAAGGCAGGCAGTGCGCACGAAGGGACGAAACCAGGCACTATGGCGGTAGCGGTGGTCCCAGAGAGAGGAGTTCTGGTGGACGAAAGCGACCACCAGACCGATACTCCGATGTCGTCCGACTGGACGCCTCCCACATGGGAGGAAGTGGTGCGGACACACTCCGCACGTGTGTATCGGCTGGCCTACCGGCTGACCGGCAATGTCCACGATGCCGAGGACCTGACCCAAGAGGTCTTCGTCCGGGTTTTCAGGTCGCTGTCGAGCTACACCCCCGGCACGTTCGAGGGGTGGCTGCACCGGATCACGACGAATCTGTTCCTCGACATGGCGCGGCGCAAGCAGCGCATCAGGTTCGAGGGACTCGCCGACGACGCCGCCGAGCGGCTTCGCGGCCGCGAACCCTCTCCGGCGCAGGCGTTCGACGACGCCCACCTGGAGCCCGACATCCAAGCCGCCCTCGACGCGCTCGCCCCCGAGTTCCGGGCCGCGATCGTGCTGTGTGACATCGAGGGCCTGTCTTACGAGGAGATCGCGGCCACGCTCGGCGTCAAGCTGGGTACGGTCCGAAGCCGTATTCACCGTGGCCGGGCGCAGTTGCGGGAGGCGCTCGACCACCGGGCCCCCCGTACTACCCAACTCCCCCCGACCGTGATCCGTGGGGAGGAAGTCTGACATGGCTCATCTTGGAGAACGCGTTTCCGCGCTCGTCGACGGAGAGCTCAACCACACCGAACGCGAGCGCGCGCTCGCCCATCTGACTTTCTGCGCTGACTGCAGGCGCGAGGTCGAGTCGGTGCGGGCGCTGAAGTCGCGCCTGCGCTCGCTCGACACACCGGCGATGCCGGCGGACCTGACGATGTCCCTGCTCCGGATGGCGGAGCCCGGGGGTCCGCTGCCGCCGAGGGAGCGCCCTTTCCCCACGCGCACGTTCGGGGGAGTGCCCATTCCTGGGCCGCACAGCATCGCTCCTCTGGACAACCGCCCGCGCAGGGACGCCACCGGTGGAGCCTCGGGCCCTGGTCGTGGCGCTAGGCGGCGGACGACGTACGTCGCGGTCGGGATGGTCTCCGCGGCCGTGGCGCTCGGCACCTTCTTCGCGGCGAGCGGCGTGGGGCAGAACAATCCGGCCCCACCGGTTGAACTGTTCCAGCAGCCGGCTCGTACTACGCCTACGAACGCGCCTTCGACCGCCACGCCTTGACCCCCCGGTATGCCGGGGACACTCGGTTGGCGTAGTCGGCGGCCCGCGGGGCATACGATCTGGGTTCGGGAATTGTTACAGACAAGTCCTGATAAAGCTTTATAGCCCTCGTATGCCGCAAGAGCGAGGATTGCGGTGGCCGAGCCAAGGAGTGGTGAGACTTAGATGACCGACGAGACGCGCCCCACCGAAGGACGCACGACGTCGGACTCCCCCGAGCCACAGGGGCGGCCGGACTTCCTGCCCGCGGACGGCGACCAGAACGGCATGCGGCCCGAGCCGCCCGCCTCGTTCGGCTCGTCGTGGGGCGACCCTTCGGGCCGACCCGAGGTCTTCGGCGCGCCGCCGTACGAGCCGCGTTCGTACGACTCCCCGAGCGGCCCTTCGTACGGAGCCCAGGACAACCCTGCCCAGACCGGCCCCCAATACGGCGCTCCCTCCTTCGGCTCGCCGGAGGCGGGGACCCGCTCCTACGACAGCCCGTCGTTCGGCCCCCCGGAAGGGGGCCCGCGTTCCTTCGACAGCGGCCCGTCGTTCGGCCCGCCCGACTCCGGCACGCGTTCCTACGACAGCCCGTTCTTCGGCGCCCCGGACGGTGGGGCGCGCTCCTATGAGGGCCCGCCGCTCGGCGGCTCCTCCGACGGGCCGTCGTTCGGCGCCCCGCCCTCCTACGGCGGCGGGACCCCGCCGCCACCGCCCCCGCGCCAGGCCCTTCCCATGGGCGCGGGCTGGGCGCCGCCGCCTCCGGGCGCGCAGGGCTCGGGCGCTTTGAGGCGCGGACCCTCCATCGGGTTCCTGGTCGCCATGGCCGTGGTCATCGCCCTGGTGGCCTCGCTGCTCGGCAGCGTCGGCACCTACCTGCTGACGAAGCCGACGGGCAGCAACGACCCCTCCTACAGCCTCGGCCCGCTCCCGACCGGCGCCACCAACCGGGCGCCCGACTCGGTGGCCGGCGTGGCCTCGCGGGTGCTGCCCAGCGTGGTCTCGCTGGAGGTGGGCAACGGCAGCAACACCGAGGGCGCGTCGGGCTCCGGGTTCCTGATCAAGAACGGCTACGTGGTCACCAACAACCACGTGGTGTCGCTGGCCGCCAAGGGCGGCGAGATCCGGATCATGTTCAACAACCGCAAGACCACCTCGGCCCGCATCGTCGGCCGTGACCCCGGCTCCGACCTGGCCGTGGTGAAGCCGGAGGAGACGTTCGGCACGCCGGAGATCACCCTCGGCAACTCCGACCAGGTCGTGGTCGGCGACCCCGTCATCGCCATCGGCTCCCCGCTGGGCCTGACCGGCACGGTGACGACCGGCATCGTCAGCTCGCTCAACCGCCCGGTCATCGCCGGGGACGACACCGGCACCAGCACCGAGGAGCCCGCCTACATCAGCGCCATCCAGACGGACGCCGCCATCAACCCGGGCAACTCCGGCGGGCCGCTGGTGAACGGCCGGGGCGAGGTCGTCGGGGTGAACTCGGCGATCGCCACGCTCGGGCGCTCGATGAGCAGCCAGAGCGGCAGCATCGGCCTGGGCTTCGCGATCCCCGTCAACCAGACGCGGCGGGTGGCCGAGGAACTGATCACGACCGGCAAGGCGAAGCGACCCAAGATCGGCATCGTCCTGGACAAGGACTACCGGGGGCAGGGCGTACGCATCGCCTCGGAGCCCGCCGGTGGGCAGCAGCCGGTGGACGCGAACGGGCCCGCCGGGAAGGCCGGGCTGAAGGCCGGTGACGTGATCCTGGAGATCGACGGGCTGGCGCTGCAGGACGGGAACGAGCTGATCGCCCTGATCCGCAGCAAGTCGCCGGGGGCCAAGATCACCATCAAGTACCAGCGGGCGGGGCAGGAGCGTACCGCCACGCTGGTGGTCGTCGCCGACGAGGAGCCGACGCCCACGCCGTCCTGACCACACCACCACGCTTTCCCACCGCGCCGCAGCAGGCACCCGCCTCCTGCGGCGCGGCCGTTTCTTGGATGGAAGACTGTTGCAGGGTGGGGGGTCGTTCTCGCCGGTGATATGACCTAGGGGAGACGACCGACCTACCCGCAGGAGCCCTTAGTCTGTGGATAGGCCGGGGTTGTCCTCGGAGAGGTTGGACTGCGGTAGGAGCTCACGGTGTTCGGACTCGGGTGGATGGAGATCGGAGCGCTGATCGTGATCGCGCTGCTCGTCTTCGGTCCGGAAAAACTGCCCCAGGCAGCCTCACAGGCGGGCAGGACGCTGCGCAACCTGCGCCGGATGGCCAACAACGCGCGCGACGACCTGCGCGCCGGTCTGGGGCCGGAGTTCCAGAACTTCGACCCCGCCGACCTCAACCCGCGCAACTTCGTGCGTAAGCATCTCCTCGACGACATCGAGGACGACTGGAACAACACCGACAAGTCGCGCGAGCTGGAACCCGCCACGACGGCCCCCTACGTGCCTGAGCCGGTCGACGAGCTCAATTATGGGGAATTGCCCCCGTACGACTCAGAAGCGACCTGAGAAGCCCCTCACGAACGCGAAAGGGCCCGCCCCCCGAAGGGAGCGGGCCCGTTCGGTGTCAGCGGCGGGGTGCCAGGCCCAGCTGGAGGCCCTTCAGGCTGGAGGACCGCTTGCTCAGGTCAGCCGCGATCTTGCGCAGTTCGGCGGCCGCCGGAGCGTCCGGCTCCGTCAGCACCAGCGGCTTGCCCTCGTCGCCGCCCTCGCGCAGTCGCAGGTCGATGGGCACCTGACCGAGCAGCGGCACCCGGGCGCCCAGCGTACGCGTCAGCGCGTCGGCCACCGTCTGCCCGCCGCCCTCGCCGAACACCGCGATGCGCTCGTCGCAGTGGGGGCAGGGCAGCCACGCCATGTTCTCGATGACGCCGGCGATCTGCTGGTGGGTCTGGGCCGCGATCGAGCCGGCGCGCTCGGCCACCTCGGCGGCGGCCATCTGCGGCGTCGTCACGACCAGGATCTCCGCCGACGGCAGCCGCTGGGCCACCGAGATGGCGATGTCGCCGGTGCCCGGAGGCAGGTCGAGCAGGAGGATGTCGAGGTCGCCCCAGTAGACGTCGGCGAGGAACTGGTGGAGCGCCCGGTCCAGCATCGGACCGCGCCACACCACCGGCGTGTTGCCCTCGGGCTTGAACATCCCGACCGAGATGACCTTGATGTCGTGGGCCACCGGCGGCATGATCATGTCCTCGACCTTCGTGGGCCGCTCGGCGGCGCCCAGCATGCGAGGAATGCTGTGACCGTAGATGTCGGCGTCGACGATGCCGACCTTGAGGCCGCTGGAGGCCATGGCGGCGGCGAGGTTGACCGTCACCGAGGACTTCCCGACGCCGCCCTTGCCGCTGGCCACCGCGAACACGCGGGTCAGCGAGCCCGGCTGGTTGAACGGGATCTCCTTCTCCGGCCCGCGGTCGCCCCGCAGCTTGGTCTGCAGCGTCTTGCGCTGCTCCGTGCTCATGACGTCAAGTTCGATCTTGACGCCCGTCACACCTTCGACCTTGGAGACGGCGTTCGTCACGTCGCGGGTGATGGTGTCTTTCATCGGGCAACCGGCCACGGTGAGGTAGACGCCAACGCGCACCGCCCCGTCGGGAGCGATCTCGATGCTCTTGACCATGTCGAGATCCGTGATCGGGCGACGGATCTCGGGGTCGATGACGGTGGACAGTGCCGCCGTCACCAGTTCCTGGGTTGGTGCCATCGAAGTCTCGGCACGAGGGAGTGCCGTCCCTCCTTTGTCGGTATATGTGTGACAGGCGCTGGGCGCCAGCGAGGATGCCCCTCCATGGTATGAACCGGAGCCCTCGCTGGGTTAATCCGCACTGTTAGATGTCTGTGCAACAACGTCTAAGGTTACTCCGTGACTCTTCTAGGCGACGAGGGCCTGACCGTAGAGGAGCTGACGGTCTGGCACATGTTGCAGCGTGCACAGGTGCGCATCACCCGCCACCTGGAGGGGGAGCTGCTCGTCGCCCACGAGCTGCCGCTGGCCTCGTACGAGGTGCTCATGCAGCTCGCGGAGGCCCCGGAGCGGCGGCTGCGCATGAACGACCTCGCCGACCGTGTCCTGCTCTCCCGCAGCGGCCTGACCAGGCTCATCGACCGGCTGCAGCGGGACGGGCTGGTCACGCGGGAGGCCTGCGCCGACGACGCCCGCGGGCTCTACGCGGTGCTGAGCGATCGCGGGGCGGCGCGGCTGGCCGAGGCGACGCCGACCTACCTGCGCGGCATCAGGACCCAGTTCCTCGACCTACTGGGGTCGGGGGAGATCGCCCACGTGCGGGCGATGCTCGCCAGGCTTGACCTCACCGGCGCTCCTCAGGGGTGTTCCTGAGCTCCTCCAGCAGCTTGCCCAGCTCCGAGCGCAGGTAGTCGCGGGTGGCGACCTCGTTCAGCACCAGGCGCAGGCCCGCGATCTCGCGCGTCAGATATTCGATCTCGGCCTGGTTGCGCTCGGCGGTCTCGCGGTCCTGCTCGTACTGGATGCGGTCGCGGTCGTCCTGCCGGTTCTGGGCCAGCAGGATCAGCGGCGCGGCGTAGCTGGCCTGCAGTGACAGCATCAGCGTGAGGAAGATGAACGGGTACGGGTCGAACTTGAGGTTGGCGGGCGCGAACACGTTCCAGATGCCCCATACCGCCACGAACACGGTCATGTAGACGATGAACCGGGCGGTGCCGAGGAAGCGGGCGATCTGCTCGGAGAGGCGGCCGAACGCCTCCGGGTCGTAGTGCGGGCGCAGCGAGCGGCGCAGGGCCCGCGGCTGGTCGAGTCGGTCAGACGTCACTGTCGGCCCTCTCGCGCCAGTCCTCGGGCAGCATGTGGTCCAGCACGTCGTCCACCGTCACGGCGCCGACGAGCCGGCCCAGCTCGTCGACGACGGGGGCGGCGACGAGGTTGTAGTTGGCCAGGTAGTAGGTGACCTCGCGCAGCGTGAAGTCCGGCCTGATCGGGTCGATCGACGGGTCGATCACGCCGCCGAGCAGCGTGGACGGCGGCTCGCGCAGCAGCCGCTGGAAGTGCGAGACCCCCAGGTACGTGCCCGTCGGCGTCTCCGTCGGCGGCCTGGTGACGTAGACCTGGGCGGCCACGGCGGGCGTCAGGTCTCCCTGCCTGATGTGCGCGAGCGCCTCGGCCACCGTGGCGCTGGGCGGCAGGATCACCGGCTCGCTGGTCATCACGCCGCCCGCGCTGGTCTCCGGGTATGTCAGCAGCCGCCGCACCGGCTCGGCCTCCCCGGGCTCCATCAGCGCCAGCAGCTCGGCCGCCTTCTCCTCCGGCAGGTCGTTCAGCAGGTCGGCGGCGTCGTCGGGCCCCATCTCCTCCAGCACGTCGGCCGCCCGCTCGGGCTCCAGCGTGCCGAGGATCCCGATCTGGTCGTCGGGCGGCAGCTCCTCCAGCACGTCGGCCAGCCGGGTGTCGTTCAGCGCGCGGGCGATCTCGACCCGCCGCTTGCTGGGCAGGTCGTGCAGCGCGCTGGCCATGTCGGCGGCCCGCAGCGACTCGAACGCGGCGAGCAGCCCGGCCGCCCCCTGGTCCTTCTGCAGCTTGTCGAAGCCCGACACCTCGCCCCAGTCGACGGTCCGCGGCTCGCGCCGCCTGCCCTTGTAGACGGCGACCTTGGTGATCTCCCAGGTGGACGGCTTGATCTCCGCCATGGCCACGTCATAGACGGTCATGGGCTCGTCGCCGAGGCTCACGGTGAGGTCGAGCATCTCGCCGATGACGAGCGTCTCGGTGCCGCGCTGCTCGAACCTGCGCATGTTGAGCCGCCCGGTGAAGACCACGGACCCGGCCTCGATGCGGCGTACGCGGGTGATGGGCAGGAAGACGCGGCGGCGCGGCTGCACCTCCACGACGAGACCGTGGACGTTGGGCCGGCCGCCGATGCGCAGCCCCACCACGACGTCCCTGACGCGGCCGATCTGGTCGCCGGCCGGGTCGAAGACCGGTGTCCCCGCCAACCGGGCCACGAAGATCTGCACGTGGCCAGGCTAACAGTGCTGCCCCATTGCGCCAGGAACGCCGGACATGTCAGTATCAAACCTGCGTAACGGTAATTACTTGACGGGGGTGTGCGGTGAGGTATGCGGGACTCGCGCTCGCGTTCGTGTCCTCGGTCTGCTTCGCGTTCTCGGGACCCATGGCGAAATACCTCATAGCCGCCGGGCTGGCGCCTATGGAGGCGGTGTGGACCCGGATGGCGGGGGCGGGGCTGCTGCTGGTGGCGGTGCTGGCCGTGGTGCGGCCGCGGGCGTTGCGGATCCCCAGCGCCAGGCTGCCGTTCTTCGCGCTGTACGCGGTCATGGCGGTGGCCGGCGTGCAGGCACTGTACTTCGTGGCGATCACGCGGCTGCCGGTGGGGATCGCGTTGCTGCTGGAGTTCATGGCGCCGGTGATGGTGGTGGCCTGGGTGCGGTTCGTCCGCAAGCTCCGGCTGGCGCGGGCCGCGTACGTCGGCGCGGTCGTCGCCGTCGTGGGCCTGGCGATCGTCGTGGAGGCGTGGCAGGGGCTGCGCCTGGACGCGCTGGGCCTGCTGCTCGGCCTGCTGGCCGGGGCGTGCTGCGCCGGATATTTCCTGATGAACGATAGCTTCGGCGACGATGTGGACCCGCTGGGCCTGATCGCCTGGGGGATGACCGGCGCGGCGGTCGTGCTGATCCCGTTCTCCCGCCCGTGGGACATCCCGTGGAGCGCCTTCACGGTCTCCGCCGCCCCTGAGGGCGGGGTGACGCTGCCGGTGCTGGCCGCGTACCTGTGGATGGTGCTGATCGCCACCGTGATCGCGTACATCCTGGGCGTCAACGCGGTGCGGCGGCTGTCGGCCGCGGTGGGCGCCACCGTCGCGTCCCTGGAGGTCATCGGCGGCGCCATCGTGGCCTGGGCCCTGGTCGGCGAGACACTCGGGGTGTTCCAGATCGTGGGCGGCCTGATCGTGCTCTCCGGCGCGCTGCTCGCCCAGACCGCCACCTCGGCCTCTCAGCCGGAGCCCGTGCCGGACCTGGAGGCGGTCAGCGCTCGGGGGTGAGGCGCCAGACGGTGGACTCGCGGGCCCAGCGCTCGGGCAGGTGCTCGCTGTCGCGGGCGTTGAGCCGCTCCTTGGCCAGCACCGCCACGACGTCGGCCGCCGCGGCCTGGTCGACGGCCGCGACCGCGGCCTCGAACTCCACCAGCCGCGCGCCGTTGTCTTTACTGCGGAGCGTGACGTGGACCCGGTCGAGGGCGTCGAGCCCCGGCAACTGCTGCTCCTCGCCCCCCGTCACCAGGTAGATGGCGCCGTCGTGCCAGGCGTGCCAGGCCAGGCGCGGGCGGTCGAGGGTGAGCCAGAGGATGCCGGACTTCTTGGCGCCCTCCTCGACGGCCGCGGTGTTGTCGCTCACGGATCCGACTGTAACCGGCGGGCTCCCGGGCCCGTTAGAGGAGCGGGCGACTTCACCCGGATGATCGCCGAGTAGCGTGTGCGCATGCGCTCACGACGTTCTGTGCTCGCCGTGCCGGGCAGCAACCCGCGGTTCCTGGAGAAGGCCCAGACCCTGCCCGTCGACGAGGTCTTCCTCGATCTGGAGGACTCCGTCGCGCCGCTGGCCAAGGAGGAGGCGCGGGCCAACATCGTCGCCGCGCTGCGGGAGGGCGACTGGTCCGGCAAGACGCGCGTGGTCCGGGTGAACGACCTGACGACGCAGTGGACGTACCGCGACGTGATCGAGGTCGTCGAAGGGGCGGGGGAGTTCCTCGACTGCGTCATGCTGCCCAAGGTGCAGGACCCCACCGAGGTCGTCTGGCTGGACACCCTGCTCACCCAGATCGAGAAGACCATGGGCTACGAAGTGGGCCGCATCGGCATCGAGGCGCAGATCGAGAACGCGCGCGGCCTGGTGAACGCCGACGCCATCGCCGGCTCCTCCGAGCGGCTGGAGACACTGGTCTTCGGCCCGGCCGACTTCATGGCCTCGGTCAACATGCGTACGCTCGTCGTCGGCGAGCAGCCGCCCGGCTACGTCGAGGGCGACGCCTACCACTACATCCTCATGCGCCTGCTCATGGCCGCGCGGATGCACGACCTGCAGGTGATCGACGGGCCCTACCTGCAGATCAAGGACGTCGAAGGCTTCCGCCGGGTGGCGCGCAGGGCGGCGGCGCTGGGGTTCGACGGAAAGTGGGTGCTCCATCCCGGGCAGGTGGACGCGGCCAACGAGGTGTTCTCGCCGGAGCAGGAGGACTATGACCACGCCGAGCTCATCCTGGAGGCGTACGACTACTACACCTCCGTGGAGAAGCGCGGCGCGGTCATGCTGGGTGACGAGATGATCGACGAGGCCTCGCGCAAGATGGCGCTCGTCGTGGCCGCCAAGGGGCGGGCGGCCGGGCTCACCCGTACGACGAGCTTCACACCTTGAACCCGACGGCGGTGAAGAACCAGAACGACGAGGTCAGCCAGAGGCCCACCAGCGCCGTGAACGCGAGCCCGCCGAGCACGGGCAGCGTCCAGCCGGGCGTGTTGCGCTTGGGCAGCGACAGCAGCTTCGCGGTGAACACACCGTAGAAGAAGCAGCCGAGCAGCGAGTGCGCGAGCACGCGGGGCACGTCGTACTGCAGGCCGAGGGCGTACAGGCAGTGGAAGGCGACCGGGATCGTGAGCAGGAACGCCAGCCGGCCCGACCAGCGGTGCACCGCCGGCGGGATGGTGACCCCGAGCTTGCCCCACATCGACAGGGCCGAGACGACCTGCACGATCGCCAGCACGAACGCGCCCGTCGTCAGCCACACCTTCATCGGCAGCGCCGCGGAGAAGCCGGCCACGCCGACCGCGAATCCGGTCGGCGTGTGGGCCCGCCCGTACACGCCGAGCGCGAGCACCACGAGGCCGCCTGCCAGCAGCGGCACCAGTAACGGGGTCAGGCTGCGGGAGGGTTGCTGGTGGACGGCGGTCATTGCATCTCCTCGATGAAGCCGTCGACGTCCTCGGGGTAGACCGTGGTGTCGTCGACAGTCACTGGTGCGGTCGGCTGCTCGCTGTCGAGCTGCGGGATGTCGAGCTGCTCCTCTCCGGCGAAGGCGGCGCCGACCTGGTAGTAGCCGCCGTTCGGGTTCTTGATCATGATCCAGCCGACGCGCAGCTTGGCGCCCCTGACCACGGCGGTGGCCCGGTACAGGCCCGACGGCTTGACCACCGTGGGCGCGACGAAGCTCCACTTCTTGCCGCCGACGGACACCGAGCCCTTGGCCTGGCCGCCGCCGAGTGCGGCCGAGATCTTGGAGCCGGCGTTGGCCACGCCCTTCAGCTGCAGCGTGCCCGCCGACTCGTCGCCCTTGAACCAGGCCTCGGTCCTGCCGTCGCAGAAGTAGCCGACCGCCTTGCCGTTCCTGATCGAGATCGCGATGAGCGCGCCGTTGCCCTTCACCCGGCCGCCGTAGTCGGCCTTGGCGATCTTCTGCGCCTCCGTACGCGTCGGTGAGGGGGACGGTGCCGCGGAGTTCTGTTCGGTGGTGCCCTCCTCCACCGACGGCGCTTCCGCGGCGGTGTTGGCGGCCGGGTTCTCGGCCGCCGGTGTCGCGGTGATGCTGGCGACACCCAGCCCCACGGCGAGCACTGCTCCCGCCGCGAGGGTGATGAAAGGTCCCAGCCTTGACATGGACTGCTCCCAGGGTCGAAATGCTTACGCCTCCGAGCATCCGCCTAAAACGGCGGGCCGTCTGTGAACTAATGCGCATCAAGCGGACAGAATGGAGAGATGCAGGAGAATCCAGGGCCTCAATATCCGCCGTACGGCAGCCAGGTGCCCGCTCATCCGTACGGGCAGCCGCCGTCCTGGTTCCTGCCGGCTCCTCGTGGGGCTCGTTTCGACCACCTCGCCAGGAACGCCGCGGCCCGTCCGTGGCGCGCGATAGTGGGTACGCTCGTCGTCGGCGCCGGGTTCGTCATGATCGGCGTCGTGGTCGTCGTCGCCTTCGTGGTGCCGGCCGGCATCCTGGGCCTCCCCTCGCCGGTCGACGCGTCCGGGATGCCGGAGGGCACGCCTCTCGGGCTGGCCATGACCCTGCTGTCGATCGCGCCCGTGCTCCTGCTCGTGCTCGGCACGGCGGCGCTGGTCCAGCGGCGCCGGCCCGGGACGCTCTCGTCCGTGGCGGGCGGGTTGCGCTGGTCCTGGATGATGCGGTGCGCGGGGATCGCGGTGCTGGCGCTGGCGCTCGGCCAGGGCGCGCAGTGGGTGGCGCTGAGCGTCTCCGGCCTGGACGCCGACATGTTCGGATGGGCGGGGTGGCAGGTGTTCCTGCCGCTGCTCATCGTGATCGTGGTGCTGGTGCCGTTCCAGGCGGCGGCGGAGGAGTACGTCTTCCGCGGCTGGTTCATGCAGGCCGTCGGGGCGCACGTGCGCAATCCCGTCTGGGCCATCGTCATCGGGTCCGCGCTGTTCGCGTCGTTGCACGGCTATTCGTGGGCGGGGCTGCTGGACGTGTTCGCGTTCGGGGCCGTCATGGCCTGGCTGGCGGTGCGTACGGGCGGCCTGGAGGCCCCGATCGCCCTGCACGTGATCAACAACGTGGTGGCCTTCGGGGTGAGCTCCGCCGCCGGGAACCTCGACGACGCGCTGGATCAGGGAAAGATGCCGGTGCCCTGGCAGGCGTTGACGGGAACCGTGGTGCAGCTCGGGGTGTATGCGTTTGGTGTGATGTATCTAGCCAAAAAGCGGTCGATTAGCACCATTTCGGAATAAATCCGGCGAGAGGTGCGGGGAATCTCGCTAGAGAGGTCTCGCTATTCCGGCTGAGTCATGCTGGTCTGGATGCTGTCGGCCGGCGCGGGTCCCTCCTGGACCCTCCTGGAACGGTCCGCGACCCGGCCGAGATCTACCTGTACGACTCGTTTGACTAGGAGGTACGGCGCGTGGCCTCCGGCCCCAGCGAACCGCCACGGCGACCGCCGGAAGACGACGACCCGCGTTCCGAGGGCGCTTCAGAACCGCATCCTTCCGAAGAGCCCAGGATCAGCCATTCGCCACCCGGCCCCACCGATGATCGGGCCAGAGGCCTACCGCTGACCTCACCCTGGGGGATGCCGCCGTTCGCCGCCCCCATACCCGAGGAGGAGCCGCAGGACTGGCCCAAGGGGCGCCGGCCGTACAGCTCACCGACGGCCGAGCCCGAGGTGGAGCAGCGCCGCCGGCCCCGGCGCATCGTCAACCGGCCCGACAAGCTGGTCGCCGGCGCGCCCCTCTCCGCGGACCCCGCCTCGGAGCCGCCCGCCTCCGAGACCACCTCTGGGCCCATCCCCGGGCCCGCCCCTGAGCCCGCCACCGAACCCGTCCCAGAGCCGGTCTCCGAGGCGCCTGAGCCGCACGTGGCCGCCTCCCAGGACATCGAGCAGGAGCCCTCCGGTAAGGAGGAGACGGTGGACGAGCCGGAGGTGCGGCGCGTCGGGCGGCCACCGGCGGGCCGTCCCACCCGGCCCGACCTGCTCGTCGCGACCGGCCCGCCGCGCCCCCAGGGGTCGAGCGGCCGCCACCACAGGGGCCCGGCCCCCGCCGCCGTACGCCGGTCCAGCCCCGTCCACCGGGGCAGCAGGGCCGTCCCGGTCGTCCTGACCGTGGCCGCGGCCGTCCTGGTGGCCACCGGCGTGCTCGTGTGGCAGTGGAGCGACGACGAGGCCCCGGGCCTGAGCCTGGCGGCGGGCACCGGCCGGTCGGGGGATGAGCTGTTCACCGTCCCCGCCGCGGGCGTCGGCGCCAATCAGAAGCTCAACGACATGACCTCGGTGGGCCGCGCGGTGGTCGCGGTCGGCAGCGACACGACGAGCCCGACCCCGCGCCCGCTCTTCCTGTTCTCCCCCGACGGGGGCAAGAACTGGCAGCTCGGCCAGGTGAACCGGGCCTCCACCCCCACGGTCCGGCGCGTGGTCGGCGGGAACGGCCGCTGGCTGGCCAGCGGCGGCGACGACGTCTCCGGCGAGCGCGGCCTGTGGACCAGCACCGACGGGTTCAGCTGGACGGCCGTGGAGGAGACCGGGTCCGCCTTCAGGGCGGGTGACCACATCGACGACATCGCCAGGACGGGCTCCGGGTTCGTCGCCGTGGGACGTGCGACGGGAGCCGACGGCGGCTCCGGCCCCGCGGCCTGGCGCTCCGGCGACGGCGCCATCTGGGAGCGAATCGAGACGAGGGAGCTGGGAGTACGGGAGATCAAGGCCGTGGTGGCCAAGGGCGACACGGTCGTGGCCATCGGAGTACCCGCGGACGGCGAGGGATCGCGGGTGCTGCGCTCGGCCGACGGCGGCCGCAACTGGCAGGCGACCGGCTTCCAGCTCCCCGAGGCGCTCGCCCCGCGTGCCGGGATGGTCGCCGTGCTGCCCAAGCGCTTCGTGCTGGTGCCGACGCGGCGGCGGACGGCCGAGGGCGACGTACGCGTCTACTGCTCCCCGACCGGGGCGCAGTGGTCGCAGTGCGGCTCCATCGGCGGCCTCGGCCCCGAGAGCCCCGGCGTGGAGTCGCTGATCTCCTACCCGACGGGCGTCGCGGCGATCGCGCAGTCCGTGATCGGCAAGTACGCGGTCCTGACCACCGCGAACGGGAGTGACTGGGCCAAGCGGACCGACCTCGGGGACCTGCAGGGGGCGACCCTGCGCGGCTTCACGATCTCCTCCGGCGGCACCCTGTTCGCCGGCGGCGACCAGGCGGCCTCCGACGTCGACAACCAGCTCGTGCTCATGACCGCGCCCCCGCGCGGCTCCGTCTCCCGGGTGCCGCTCGGCGAGGTAGAGGGCCTGACCAGGATCGCCCGCGAGACGAACGCGCTGGCCGGCGCCGGCGGCCGGTACGTCGCCGTCGGCTCGGCCTCGGGCGACGCCGGCCTGTGGACGATCAAGAACTGGCAGAGCTGGAAGTCCATGAGCCTGGGCGGCACCGGCAGGCAGACGCTGGAGGACGTGGCGCACGGCGGCCGCGGCTGGCTGGCCGTCGGCGGCACCGAGACGAACGTCGCCGTCGCCGACCCCCTCCTCGTCACCTCCGAGGACGGCGAGAGCTGGAAGAAGGTGAACGCCACCGGCGACCTGGCCCGCCGGCCCGACCAGCCCTACCTGCGGGCCCACGTGGTGACAGCCGGCAAGGAGGGCTATGTGGTGGCGGGCGAGACCAAGGACCAGTCGGGCACCCTCGGCGCCGCCATGTGGTTCACCCCCGACATGCGCAAGTACACCCGGTCGAAGAAGCTGCCGCAGGGCGGCTCGGGCGTGCGCGTCCACGACGCCATCGCCACCGGCGACGGGTACGTGGCGGTGGGCGGCTCCGGGAACGCCGACCAGGAGACCACCGTGGTCTGGCACTCGGAGGACGGCGTGAACTGGAGCGCGCGCGACCGCGTGTCCCCTCCGGACGCGACGTCGGCCGGGCTCCGCCGGGTCACCACCTACCAGGGCAAGCTGGTGGCCATCGGCACGGCCCTGACGGGAGGGACGCGGCACGCGTTCGCCGCCGTCTCCGAGGACGAGGGCCGGACCTGGCAGACGGCCTGGCTCCCGGCGGACCGGGCGGCCGCGGTGTACGACCTGGCGGCGGCGGAGGAGGGCCTCGTGGCCGTCGGCTGGCACGGCGTGCCCGGCGAGGGCGACAGCGCGGCCTGGACCTCGCAGGACGGGCTGTCGTGGAACCGCATCGGGCTCACCCAGGACCGCCTGGCGGGCCAGGGGACGCAGTGGTTGTCGGCGGTGGCCGTGGCGGGGTCGGAGGTCGTGGCGCTCGGCCGGTCCACGACGTACAGCGCCGACCACCTGATCCTCTGGACCTCCAGCCTGACGTCCAGCCGATAGGTGGGGCGGGCTCCCGGCTCAGTTCGGCGGGAGCACACCCCACGCCGTCAGCGACTCCAGGAGGCCCTCGGACAGCGGCAGCCGTACCAGGTCGGCGCGGTCGCACCAGCGCACGTCGGCGGCGTCGTCCCCGGCGGCGGGCACCCCTCCCGACACGGTGGCGAGGTAGTCGCGGATCACGTACGTGACCCCGCCCGGCCCCGGCCGGTCCACCGTGCCCGCAAGGCGGCCGACCTCGACCTCCAGCCCCGTCTCCTCCAGCACCTCACGGCACACGCCGGCCTCGTCCGTCTCTCCAGGCTCCAGCCGCCCCCCGGGGACGGACCACAGCCCCATGCCCGGCGGGTGGCCGCGCTTGATGAGAAGGAGCCGGTCAGAGGCGTCGAAAATGATCGCGCCGACACAATTTACGCGCACATGACCAAGATTACGACGGGATAACGGGTAGCGGTCTTGACGTGGCCGTGCCGGAGAAAGCACCGTGGGTAGTTGTGAGAGCGGCTCCAACCTGCCCGCGGTGTTTTGGCCCGCTTCACGGGCCGAGCGCCTGGTCTAGTGCGTTTCGATGTGATGCGCACGGTGATGTCCTGCCGTATCAGCCTCCGTGGCCGCCGACCAGCACCGCGCTAGAGGCGATACGCAAGTCTTCCGTCGTGCCCGTATGGCTGCCGTGGCCGTTGCCCGCCGGCTGGCTGGTGACCGGCTTCGGCGAGGTGGGCGACCAGCGCACCGGCGCCCGGGCGAGCCTGGTCGCGCTGACCGGGCCGTCGCTGATGGAAGGGCCGGCCGATCTGATCGTCATCGCCGAGGAGCCCGGAATCGGGCTCGGCGCGGCGTTCGCGGGGCTCGACGGGCCCGACCCCGGAGAGGGGTTCGACGCGGGACCGCCGAACGCCAAGATCACGGTCCTCGGCCATCCCACCGCCCTGTGGTGCGTGGACGGCCAGGACGACCGCGCCGTCTACGCGGGCGAGGCGCTGGGCAACTGGCTGTGGGCGATCGCCTGGCCGGCCGACGCGGGTTGCGTGATCGCGCTCGCCGAGCTGTCACTGCTCGACGCCCGCGATCATGACCTGGATGTGCCGTTCGGGGCGTTCTCGCCCAGACTTGAGGATTAGCCCGCGCGTACGCGATTCGCGCTGTCATGCAGACGGGCTAGAGTTCGGAGGCGTGACAGCGCGTATCGAGCGAGTGGTGACCGAGGGAGTCGTCGACATCGACGGCACCGAGCACAAGGTCGAGAACAACACCTGGATCGTGGGTGACGACGACGAAGTGATCGTCATCGACGCGGCGCGTGACGCCGAGAAGATCCTTGAGCAGGTGGGCGAGCGGGAGGTGCTGGCCGTCATCTGCACGGCGGGCCTGCCCGACCACGTCGGGGCGGCCATCGAGGTGGCCAGCCGCGACGAGGCCGTGGTCGCCCTGCACCCCAAGGACAAGCCGCTGTGGCGGGAGACCTGGCGGGAGACCTGGCCCGACATCGACATGGAGGACGACGGCATCTTCGGCGTGGCCGACGTCCAGCTCGATGTCATGGAGACGCCCGGTGTCACGCCCGGCGGCGTGTCGCTCTACTGCGAGGCGCTCGGGGCGGTCTTCAGCGGCAAGGCCCTGCAGGCCGACGGCCCCGGCAAGATCGGCGGCGAATACCCGGCCCTGGCCGACCAGCTCACCTCGATCGGCGGGCGGCTGTTCACGCTGCCCGGCGACACGCGGGTGCTGGCCACCCACGGCGACGAGGTCACGATCGGCGACCTCGAGCCGCACTTCGACGACTGGGTGTCGGGCTCCCTGACCCGCGTCGACACCGACGGCGAGGACGACGGCCCGCTGACCGACGGCACCAGGATCTCCGGGATCAAGCTCGGCCCGGGCGACGAGTAGGGTGCGGCGCCTGGCGACCGGGCACGCCGGATGAGCGGCGTGCAGGGGCAGCTGCCGCTGGAGGGGATGCCGCGGCGGCTCTATTCGTGCACGCCGTCGCGGTTGAACACCTGGCTCGACTGCCGCCGCCGCTACCGGTTCACCTACCTGGACCGGCCGCAGCCGTCCAAGGGGCCCGCCTGGGCGCACAACAGCGTCGGGGCGAGCGTGCACAACGCGCTGGCGGGCTGGTGGCGGGAGCCGTACGACCGCCGGACCCCGCTGACGGCGGCCGTCCTGGTCACGAACGGGTGGATCACCGAGGGGTTCAGGGACGAGGAGCAGTCGGGGCGCTGGCTGGCCCGCGCCCGCGACCTCGTGTCCGGATATGTCGCGACTTTAGATCCGTCCGACGACCCGGTCGGCGTCGAGCGCACGGTCGCCACGCGGACCAAGGCCATCGCCGTGTCCGGCCGCATCGACCGGCTAGACCGGCGCGGTGACGAGCTGGTCGTGGTCGACTACAAGACCGGCCGCCGCCCGCTCACCCAGGACGACGCCCGTTCCTCGCTCGCCCTGGCCATCTACGCGGTCGCGGCCTCGACGATGATGCGCACGCCGTGCCACACGGTCGAGCTCCACCACCTGCCCACCGGCGAGGTCGTCGAGTGGCGGCACACCGACGAGTCCCTGGCCCGCCACCTCGGCCGCGCCGAGGAGCTGGCCGCGGAGGCCGCGGCGGCCGACGACCGCTACCGGGAGGTCGTGGCGCCCGGGCGGCGCCGCCCCGCCGGGGACCGGCAGCCGGTCGGGCCCGCGTCGGTGCCGGACGAGATCGACGAGCTGTTCGCGCCCAGCACCGGCCCCATCTGCTCCTGGTGCGACTTCCGCCGCCACTGCCCTCAGGGGCGGGCCGCGGGGCCCGACCGCCAACCTTGGGACGGCCTGGCCGAATAAAGGACGCCATGTGAGACGCGAAGGGCGATTACCGGCGGCAGTGGCTCTGGGCACGCTGTTCAACCCGCTGAACTCGTCGATGATCGCCGTCGCGCTCCTTCATGTCGAGGCCGAGTTCCACGTCGGCATCGCGGCCGTGACCTGGCTGGCCGCCGGCTTCTACCTGGTCGGGATCCTGGCGCCGCCGCTGATGGGCACGCTGGGGGACCGGTTCGGGCCGCGGCTGGTGTTCTGCTGCGGGCTGGTGACGATGGCGGTCACCGGCGTGCTGGCCACGCTGGCGCCGTCGTTCCCGGTGCTGCTGGGGGCGCGGCTGCTGCAGGCGTTCGGGAGTTGCGCGACGATGCCCGCGGGGATGGCGATCATCCAGGCCGCGATGCCGGGCGACGACGGCCGGCCGCCGCCGCGGGTGATCGCGACGATCTCGATGGTCCTCACCGCCAGCGCCGCCACCGGTCCGGTGCTCGGCGGGGTCCTGATCTCGCTGTGGGGATGGCGGGCGATCTTCCTGGTCAACGTGCCGCTCGCGGTGGTGGCGCTGGTCGCTGCCCTGCGGTGGCTGCCCCGGGTACGCGTGGACGGCGCCCGCGAGTCGGCGCTGCTGCCCCGGCTGAGCCCCGGCCTGCTGGCCACCTGCGGCCAGTTCGCGCTCACCAACGTGGCCTTCTACGTCGCCTTCTTCGCGGTCCCACTGTGGGCCCAGAGCACGGCCGGCGTGCCCGCCCACCTCGCGGGGCTGCTCGTGCTGCCGCTGGCCGGGCTGGGGATCGTGATGACGCCCGTGGCGGTGTGGCTGGCCGCGCGGGCCGGGATGCGCACGGTGCTGGTGGCGGGCGCGGCGCTGCTGCTCGGCGGCTCCTGCGTGATGGCGGCGGCGGACTCGGTGGGGCCGGTGCTGGTGGCAGGGGCGGTGCTGGGAGTGGCGGCGGCGCTGGGCCAGTTCGCGCTGAACTCGCTGGTCTTCGTGCACGCCGACCGGCGTGACACGGGAGCGGCCGTGGGGGTCTTCCAGGCGTCCAGGTACGTCGGCGCGGCCACCGCCTCCGCCCTGCTCGGGGTGCTGTTCGACCGGGCCGGGCTGGGTGGCGGCGGCTGGGCGATGGCGGGGGTGTCGGCGGTCGTGCTGGCGGGGGCGGTGCTCCTGCCCGTCAGGCGGCCTTCGGCCAGCGACGGGGGTCGGTCAGGCCCTTGAGCCCCCTGTCGACGTCGTAGCCCGCCGCGCGCAGCCGCTCCCGGGAAGCGTGCAGCATGTCCCTGGTGGCCGGCATGAAGGCGCGGTCGTGCACGGGCTCGGGCAGCGCGTTCATGCTCAGCCGGAACGCCCTCAGCGCGGCCGTGACCGTCGCCCGGGGGACCTCGGGCAGCGCGCCGTACATCCGCCTGGCCCAGTCGGGCAGCGTGTAGTAGCAGAGCGCGCCGAAGGGGAAGTAGGCGGGCTTGCCGGGCGACAACATCCGCAGCTCCCTCGGCAGCCGGGGCCACAGCAGGAACCGCACGGTCGCGGCCGCCTCCGGTGTCACGCGCAGGGCGGGGCGCACCTGCTTGAAGTAGGCGTCCATCTCCGCGCACGTGCCCGGCACGTCGTCGGCGTGCAGGCCGACGTAGGTGGCGCTCTTGCGCTGCTCGTGGAGGTAGCGGTCGGCCTGGCGCTCGCTGAGCGCCAGCCCGCCGCGCCTGGCCACCTCCAGGTACGACGACACCTCCGCGCAGTGCACCCACAGCAGCAGCTCCGGGTCGTCCACCCGATGGGTCCGCCCGCTGCCGGGCTCGTGGACGCGCAGCGCCTTGTGGATGCCCCGCACGCGCCTGCCGATCTCGTCGGCCTCCTGAGGGCTGCCGAACGTCACCCGCCCCACGAAGTCGGCCGTGCGGCGCAGCCGCCCGAACGGGTCCTCCTGGAAGTTGGAGTTCTGCCAGACGCCCAGCATGGCCAGGGGGTGCAACGCCTGCAGCATGAGGCCGCGCACGCCGCCGATCCACATCGAGCGGTCGAGGTGCACCTGCCAGGTCGCGCTCTGCGGCGGCTGGACGACGATGTCTTCGAGCCTCGTCATAGTAAGTGAAGGATTACATGGCATTGGACCGTGTGTCCAAATAATGCCTCTCGGCCGCGTTCCAGAACCGGACGAGCGCCGCCGCCGTCGTCTCCGGTGCCTCGACGGCGGGGGAGTGCACCGCGCCCGGCACGACCACGCACTCGGCCCCGAGCCTGGCGGCCATCTCCGACTGCGCCTCGGGCGGCCAGCCGTCGTCGTGCTCGCCGTACAGCACCAGCGTGGGCACCTCGATCTCGCGCAACTCGTCGGTGCGGTCGTGCATGGTCAGGACCTGCTCGGCCATGCAGGACAGGCCGGTCGGGGAGTTGGCGAGCAGGCGCTTGTGCAGGAACCGCAGGATCTCGTCGGGCACGTCGCCGGCCAGCGCCTCGGGCTCGAACCTGCTGTGCCACACGTGCTCCAGGCCGAGCACGGGCACCTCTTCCATGATCTTCCGGCCGTTGCCGGCCCGCCGGCCCTCGATGGCGGCCGGGCCCGAGCCCATGAGCGTGAAGGACGCGAACTTCGTGCGCCCGTCGATGACCGCCTCCCTGGCCACCAGCCCGCCGAAGGAGTGGCCCACCAGGTGGACGGGGTCGCCGGCGCCGATGACCTGGGCGAGCACGTCGACGTCGGCGCCCAGGGCGGCGCACGTGTAGGCGCCCGGATCGTCGGGGCCGGGGGTCTCGAACTGGCCGCGCAGGTCGATGGCCACGACCCGGCGGCCCGACTGGGCCAGGGTCATCAGGACCGCGATGAAGTCCTCCTTGCTGCCCGTCAGGCCGGGGACCAGGAGCGCCGGCCAGCGCTCCACCACACCACTGACCGGAACCGCCTCCAGGGCCGCGAACGTGCCCTGTGGCGTCTCGATCTTCTGTGGTGCAACGCCTGGAGGCAGGTCGAGGAATCGCGGCGTACTCACGTGGGGCAACAATACCCAGAGGTCAGCGCCTCGACACCGGCATGGCCATTACGCTGGTGCGAGTTCTGAGGAGTTGTGAGGTATGCGCGATCTTGAGATCCGGCCCGCCACCTCGTGGGACGACGTGCGGACGGTCCTCGGGCCCAACGGGGCCTGTTCCGGGTGCTGGTGCATGTGGTTCCGGGTCGCCGGGGCGGCGTTCGGTGCGATGCCGGCCGGCGAGCGCAGGGACCGTCTTCAGGACCTCGTGGAAGGCTCTGAGCGGGCGCCTGGGGTGCTGGCGTACCTGGAGGGCACTCCTGTGGGGCGGTGCGCCGTGGCGCCGCGTGAGGAGCACGTACGGCTCCTCCGGTCGTCCGTCACCAGGCCCGCCGACCCCGGTGAGGCCGGGGTGTGGTCGGTGACGTGCTTCTACGTGGCCCGGGGCGGTCGCGGGCGGGGCGTGGCCGCGGCCCTGCTGGAGGGGGCCGTGTCGTACGCGGCGGGGCAGGGGGCTCAAGTGGTGGAGGGGTATCCGAAGGACACGGAGAAGCGGTTGCCCGCCGGGGAGCTCTACCACGGGTGGGGCTCGCTCTTCGAGGAGGCGGGGTTCGAGGAGGCGGCGCGCCGCTCGCCCACCCGGCCGATCATGCGCCGCGCCCTGCCGTAGGAACGCCGCCCAGAAGGCGCGAGAGGCGGCGCGCGCCGGCGGGGGGGGGGGCGGCCCGAGCCAGGCGGGCGGGGGGGGGGCCGC
>NZ_JBFANM010000017.1:0-188878 GCF_040674815.1 Nonomuraea sp. NPDC049709 | reverse complement strand
TTTTTCTTTTTTTGTGTTTGGTGTGTTTTTATATCGCTGTCGTCCCGGGGGTGGGGGGGGGGGTGGCGCCGCGGGCGGGGGGGCAGCCGGACGCCGTCCGGCAGGACCTTGCCGATGTCCACGCCGGTGCGGACCTCCACGCCGAGCCGCTCCAGCACCGCGTCCAGGTACGCGCGGGCGCCCCGGCCCATCATCGAGCCCGGCCGTCCCCTGGTCAGCAGGATGACGCGCAGGTGCGGGCGGGTCTCGGCCAGCTCGGTCGCCGACTCGATGCCGGTCAGCCCGCCGCCGGCCACGATCACCGTGCCCCGGGTCAGGGTGTCGAGATGCTTCGAGAGCCGTACGGCGGCCGCGTGGTCGTCGTAGGAGTAGGCGTGTTCGGCGACACCGGGGACGGAGACGTCCGTGACGGTGCCGAGGGCGTAGATCAGCTTGTCGTAGCCGAGCGTCCGCCCGTCGTCGAGCCGCACCTCGCGCCGCTCGGGATCGACCGCGCCCACCCGGCCCTGGACGAACTCGATGCCGGTGCCGGCCACCACCTCGTCCAGCGGGTGGTCGGCCAGCCGCTGCCCCGCCGCCGTCTGGTGCAGGCGCAGCCGCTCGGTGAACCTCGGCGACGCGTTGACCAGCGTCACCTTGCCGCCGGTGCGGCGGGTCCTGCGGGCGACCCGGATGGCCGCCATGACGCCCGTGTAGCCTCCGCCGAGTACCAGGATGTCAGTCATCTTCCGTACCTCCTCGATTCGACCTGCAGACGGATCGAGGAGGCGCGGATGTGACATCAGGCCCCGAGTATTTTTCAGGGAACCTGCCAGCCCCGCTCGCGCAGGGCCTCGGTGAGCATCGTGGCGGCGTCGGGCTGGACCGACAGCTCGGCGATGCCGAGGGGCAGGCCGGGGGCGTGCTCCAGGCGTACGTCCTCGACGTTGACCCCGACCTCGTCGCAGACCTGGAACAGCCGGGCGAGCTGACCGGGGCGGTCGCCGATGACCACCTGGACGGCGGCGTAGTCGGAGGCGGGGCCGCCGTGCTTGCCGGGGATGCGGTCGTGGCCGGCCACGCCGCGCTTGAGGAGCTGGGTGAGCTCGCCGGTGGCGGTGCCGTCGCCCTCCGCCAGCGAACGCAGCGCGCTCGCGGCGTCGGCCAGGTCGTTGGCCACGGCCTCCAGCACCTCGGCCACCGGGGAGGCATTGCCGGACAGGATGCCCAGCCACAGGCTCGGGTCGCTGCCCGCGATCCGCGTGACGTCGCGTACGCCCTGTCCGGCCAGCCCGAGCGCCACGTCGGTGGCGTCGGCCAGGCGGGCGGCCACGGCGGAGGCGGCCACGTGCGGCGCGTGGGAGACCACGGCGACCGCGCGGTCGTGGTCGACCGCGCTCACCTCGACCGCGTTGGCCCCGCACAGCTCGATCAGCCGCAGCACGGCCGCCTTCGCCTCGGGGTCGGACTCCTCGGTGGGGCACAGCGCCCACGGCCGCCCGAGGAACAGGTCCTCCCTGGCGGCCCCCGGCCCGGACTTCTCGCGCCCGGCCAGCGGGTGGGAGGCCACGTAGGCGGACAGGTCGCAGCCGAGCTGCGCGGCCCGGTGGATGGGCTCCGCCTTCACGCTGGCGACGTCGGTGTAGAAGCGGGCCGCGTCCATCCGCTGCAGCTCCAGCAGCTCGGTGGCCACGTGGGCGGGGGGCACCGCGATGATCGCGAGGTCCACCCGCTCTGCCGACTGCGCGGCGGGGCTGACATCGGAGTCCGTGGCGGGATTTACGGCGGGATTTATGGCTGGGGCCCACTCCTCGCCCGCGCCGAGCTCCCGTGCCAGCCGTACGGCTCCTTGGTCGCGGTCGGCGAGCAGCACGCGCACGCCCCGCTTGCGCAGCGCCAGAGCAGCGGAAGTGCCGATGAGACCGGTGCCGACGACGAGCACGGTGCGAAGTTCCATCTCGATGTCCTGATTTATCGGGCGATACGGATGCTGGAGTGTTGCACGGCCGACTTGCCGGTCGCTTACTTACTAGGCTTACCTGGTCGGGCTCGCTTATTGGGCGATGTCCTGGCGCAGCGCCACCGCGCCCCGCAAATAGACGTGCTGGATCTCGGAACGCGGCCGGTCGGTCTCCACATGGGCCATGAGGCGTACGACGCGGGGCAGCGCCCCCGGCACGTCGATCTCGGTGCAGCAGATCAGCGGCACCTCGTGGAAGCCCAGCTTGCGCGCGGCGAGGGCCGGGAACTCGGCCGTCAGGTCGGGCGTGGCGGTGAACAGCACGCTGATCACGTCGTCGGGGGTCAGGCTGTTGCGCTCCATGATCGCGCTGACCAGCTCGGTCGTGCCCGAGATGACCGAGTCGCGGTCGTTGGCGTCCACCTGGATCGCCCCACGGATCGCCCGCACCATGTGGTTCGTTCCCCTCTTATAACCGGGAGAGCCCGTGCGGAGGTTCCGCACGGGCTCCTGCGTCCGGCCAGATTACAGCTTCACGGCCGCGTACAGCTCGCCGACTTCCTTCAAGCTCAGCGCCCTGACGGTGCCCGGCTTGGTACGGCCCAGCTTCACCGGCCCGAACTCGATCCTGGCCAGGTCGATCACCCGGTGACCGGCCTCCTCCAGCATCCGCCTGACGACGTGCTTGCGGCCCTCGTGCAGCACCACCTCGACCAGCGCCTGCTGGCCGTGCTCGTGCACGATGGCGAAGCTGTCGGCCCTGGCGATGCCGTCCTCCAGCTCGATGCCCTGCTTGAGGCGGCGCCCCAGGTCGCGCGGGATCGGCCCCGGCACCTTGGCCCAGTATTTCTTCTGCACGCCGTAGCTCGGGTGCGTCAGCCTGTTGGCCAGCTCACCGTCGTTGGTGAGCAGCAGCAGGCCCTCGGTCTCGGTGTCGAGCCGGCCCACGTGGAACAGCCTCGGCGCCAGCTCCTCGACGTAGTCGGCCAGGCACGGCCGCCCCTGCGGGTCGTCCATCGTGGAGACCACGCCGATGGGCTTGTTCAGGGCGTAGTAGACCAGGTCGGGCGCGGTCGGGATGCGCTTGCCGTCCACGTGGATGACCTGGGCGGCCGGGTCGACCTTGGCGCCGAACCTGCGCACGACTTGCCCGTTGACGGTGACGCGGCCGTCGCCGATCATCTCCTCGCAGGCCCTGCGGCTGGCCACGCCCGCCTGGGCGAGGACCTTCTGCAGGCGTACGCCGCCGGGGACCTCGGTGGTGTCGCGCTCGTCGGTGTAGCCCTCGGGGTAGAAGTTACGGTCGCGCAGGGGCTGCCTGGCGGCCTTCACCCGGTCGTGCTGCGGGCTCCCGTAGCTCTCGCGCCTGCCGCCGCCGACGGTCTGCACGTCGTCGCGGCGCGGCGTACGAGGTGCGCGCCGGTCGCCGCCGCCCTGCCGGGCACCGCGATCGTCGCCGTCCCGCCTGCCGTACCGGGACCTGGTCGAGCCCGCGCTCCCGGGAGCGGCATCCTCCCGGCGCCCGCTCCGCCCGGCCCGGAACCCACCACGCTCACCGCGCGCCTCGCCCCGGAACCCACCACGCTCACCGCGCGCCTCACCCCGGAACCCGCCGCGATCATCACGGGGCTCGGAACGGTAGCCGCCGCGATCATCGCGGGACTCGGGACGGTAGCCGCCCCGCTCGTCCCCACGGGCCCGCTCACCACGGCCGTACCGGTCCTCACGACCGTAGCGGCCGCTGTCCCGGCCCTCGCGGCCGTAGGTGCCCTCACGGTCACCACGACCGAAACGGGAGCCCTCACGCTCACCCCTGGACCGCTCACCGCCACGGTCGGAACCACGGCCGGAACCACGGTCGGGCCCACGGTCGAAACCGCGGCCCCGGTCGCTGCCTCGGTCACTGTTCCGGTCACTGCTCCGGTCACTGCTCCGGTCACTGCCCCAGGAACTACCACGCTCACCACGCGAGAACCGCTCCTCGCGCGGATAGCGGCCGCCGGTGCTGCTGCCACCGCTGCCACCGCTGCCGCCGCGGCTGTCGTTGTCGCCGTCCCGCCTGCCGAACCGAGCCCGGGATCCGCCCCGGTCGGCGCGCAGGGAGTCACGTGAGGTGCGCTCACGGGAGTCGTTGTCACGGCGGGGCCCACCGCGGAAATCGCCGTCACGGCGAGGCCCGGAGTCCCTTCGGCCGGCCCCACCACGGAAGTCGTCATCCCGGCGGGGGCCACCACGGGAGTCGTCGTCACGGCGGAAACCGCCACGAGGGTCGTCGTCACGGCGAGGGCCGCCACGGGAATCGTCGCGACGGAAACCGCCGCGCGTGTCGTCGGAACGGAAGGCGGGACGCCCGCTGCGGCCGGAGCCGCCGGTACGCCCACGACCGCGTCCATCACCGGACGGGGTGCTGCGCCTGTTGATCACTTTGTTGTCTCCTCGAGATTTTCCAGGTCGTCGGGGAGGAAGGGCGCGAGCTCGGGGAGCTCGCTCAGATCCCGCAGTCCCAGACGTTCAAGGAAGTATGAGCTTGTCCGGTAGAGCACTGCCTGGCTCTCCGGGTCGGTGCCGGCCTCCTCGACCAGCCCCCTGGCGACGAGCGTCCGCATGACGCCGTCGCTGTTGACGCCGCGCACGGCGGCGACGCGGGCACGGCTCACCGGTTGCCGGTAAGCCACGACCGCGAGTGTTTCCAGCGCGGCCTGGGTCAGCCGCGTCTGCTGGCCGTCGCGTACGAACCGCTCGACCAGTTGCGCACAGTCGGCACGCGTGTAGAACCGCCAGCCGCCCGCAACTTCTCGCAAGTCAAAACCCCGCCCGGCAGCGGTATATTCCGCCGCCAGGCCACGCAGAGCCGCACCCACCTCATGGGTGGGCCGCTCCAGCACCTGAGCCAGGGTCACCTCGGCCACGGGCTCGTCGACCACCAGCAGGATAGCCTCCAACGCCGCCCCCAGCGTCGGCCCCTCCCCCACCGCCCCCTCACCGTGCCCCTGAGCCCCGTCCTCCGTGTCCTCAACGTCAGCTACGCCGACCGCCGCACGCGTTGCGCCGAGCTCCGCCGCACCACGCCCCGCCGACCCGCCGCCCGAAGAACCCGACCCGAGCACGTCGTCCGCCGACTCAGCCTGCACAGGATCCGGGCCCAGCACGTCGTCCGCCGGCTCACCCTCCACAAGATCCGGGCCCAGCACGTCGTCCGCCGGCTCACCCTCCACAAGATCCAGGCCCAGCACGTCGTCCGCCGACAGGTCCGCCGCTCCGGCTGCCGCCGCAACAGCCTCTGCCGCATCACGCCCCGCCGGGCCGGCGCCCGAAGGTCCCGAGCCGGGCGCGTCGTCCGCAGGATCGTCCGCCGCGGCGCCCTCGCCCGCAGCATCCTCAGCCGCGTCTGTCCCGCCGGTCTCTCCCCACCCGGACGCCGCCATGTCCTCCCCCGACGGCACCTCACCGGGCCCGCCATCGGCCGGTGCGTCCTCCACGTGAGGGGCGCCCGGCTGGACGAGGGAGCCCGGGAGGGTCATCCAGGCGGGCAGCGGCGGCTGCGAATCCGGTGACCTGCGGGGGTTGGGCAGCGGGTTGTCGTCAGTCATCAGATGGTTTCTCCGCCGATTCCTCGTAGTCGTCCCCCACCGCGACATCCCCGTCGTCGGTCCCCGTCCAGGTCACGTGCAGATCCCCCAGCGGCTCGACCTGCTCGAACGTCACCGCCGACTCCCGGAACAGCTCCAGCACGGCCAGGAACCGCGCGATGACCTCGAAGGTCCCCTCGCAGTCGGAGACCAGCGCGCGGAAGGTGGCCCGCCGGAGCCGGCGCAGGTGCATGACCAGGATCGCCGCCTGCTCCTTGACGCTGGCCAGCGGCTGGTAGATGTGCCCCACGCTCACCGTGGGCGGCAGCTTCGGGATGAAGGCCTTGGCCGCGATCCGGGCGAGCTGCTCGGGCCCGATCCCGAGGATGAGCTCGGGCAGCAGGCTGGCGAACTGCTCCTCCATCCGCACGGTACGCGGGAAGCGCAGCGCCTCCTCCGCCATCCGCCCGGCGAAGACCTTCGCCACCTCTTTGTACGCCTTGTACTGCAGCAACCGGGCGAACAGCAGGTCCCTGGCCTCCAGCAGCGCCAGGTCCTCCTCGTCCTCCACCTCACCGGACGGCAGCAGCCGGGCCGCCTTCAGGTCCAGCAGGGTCGCCGCCACCAGCAGGAAGTGGCTCGTCTGGTCGAGATCCCACTCGGGGCCCCGAGACCGGATGTACGCGATGAACTCGTCGGTGACCTTGGAGAGCGAGACCTCGGTGATGTCGAGCTTGTGCTTGGCGATGAGGCCGAGCAGCAGGTCGAACGGACCCTCGAAGACGTCCAGGTGAACCTGGAAGCCCTGAGGTGCGGTCTGCTCTGCGGTCACCTGGCCATTGTCGCAGGCGCCGGCCAGCGCGACAGCACCTCGCGGGCCAGCTCACGATAGGCGTTGGCGCCCAGGGACGACGGGTCGAACGTGGTGATCGGCTCGCCGGCCACCGTGGCGTCGGGGAAGCGGACCGTACGGTTGATCACGGTGTGGAACACCTTGTCGCCGAACGCCTCCACCACCCGGGCCAGCACCTCACGGCCGTGCAGCGTGCGGGCGTCGTACATGGTGGCGAGCAGCCCCTCGATCTCGAGCTCCTCGTTGAGCCGCTCCTGCACCTTGGAGATGGTGTCCATGAGCAGCGCCACGCCGCGCAGGGCGAAGAACTCGCACTCCAGCGGCACCATCACGCCGTGCGCGCAGGTCAGCGCGTTGATGGTGAGCAGGCCCAGCGACGGCTGGCAGTCGATGAGGCACACGTCGTAGTGCGGCAGCAGCGGCTTGATCACGCGCCCGAGCACCTGCTCGCGGGCGACCTCGGTGACGAGCTGCACTTCCGCGGCCGACAGGTCGATGTTGCTCGGCAGCAGGTCGAGCCCCTCGACGCCGGTCTCGAGCAGCACGTCCTCGGCGGTGACGTTGCGCTCCATCAGCAGGTTGTAGACGGTCAGGTCGAGCTGGAGCGGGTTGATGCCCAGGCCGACGGACAGCGCCCCCTGCGGGTCGAAGTCGACGAGCAGCACCTTGAGGCCGCATTCGACGAGGGCGGCCCCCAGGTTGATGGTGGTCGTGGTCTTGCCGACGCCACCTTTCTGGTTGACCATCGCGACCACGCGCGCCGGGCCGTGCACCGCCGGGGGCACCGGCTCCGGGAACACGGGTCTGGGTCGCTGTGTGGGACCCAGATTGACGCCGTTCGAAGGCGCGTTGGTCTTCGTGTCGCCCCAGGGGTTGTCGGGGGTCCCCGGGGTCGAACCCTTGGTCGTCACAGTCACCAGCTCGAACCTCCCTGACGATCCCGAACCGGACCGTCCGGACGGACACTATGGCGTCACCACTTAACGCGGCAAGGCGGCACGCCGAGGGCGGCGCACGTCCCAAAAGACTATAGATCACTGCCGGGCACGCGGATGCGCGGCGGCATAGACCTCGCGGAGCTTGTCGACCGTCACCAGGGTGTAGACCTGAGTGGTCGTCACAGAGGCGTGGCCGAGCAACTCCTGAACCACCCTAACGTCCGCCCCGCCGTCCAAAAGGTGAGTTGCGAAGGAATGCCGGAGTACGTGCGGGCTTATCCCGTCGAGTCCGGCGCGTTCGGCGGCGGCCTGGAGCACCTCCCAGGCTCCCTGCCTGGTCAGGCGCCCGCCGCGGGCGTTGAGGAAGACCGCGGGGGTGCCGCGGCCGTGGGCGAGCAGGCCGGGCCGGGCCCGCACCAGGTACGCGTCCAGCGCCGACCGGGCATAGCGCCCCAGGGGCACCACCCGCGTACGGGCGCCCTTGCCCCGCAGCCGCACCTGGTCGTCCTCCAGGTCGTCCACGGCCAGCCCGACGGCCTCGGAGATGCGGGCGCCGGTGCCGTACAGGACCTCGAGCAGGGCGCGGTTGCGGAGCGTGAGGGGGGCGCCGTCGGGGCCGGAGGCGGCGATGAGGCGCTCGACCTCGTCCACGCCGATGGGCTTGGGGAGCCTGCGGAGCTGGCGCGGCGGGCGTACCTCGTGGGCGGGGTCGTGGGCCGTGACGCCTTCGCGCAGGGCGAAGCGGTGCAGCCCGCGTACGGCGGAGACGGCGCGGGCGGCGGAGCTGGCGACGAGCGCGGGGTGTTCCCCGTCGCCCTCGCGCAGCGCGGCGAGGAAGGCCAGCACGTCGGCCTCCCCCACCTCGTCGAGTTCCAGGCGCCCGCGCGCCTGGAGGTGCTCGAAGTATCGGCGCAGGTCACGACGGTAGGACGCGAGCGTGTTGGCAGCCAGGCCCCGTTCCACCGCCAGATGGGCGAGGTAGCTGGAGAGCACTGCCTCCACGAACTGGTCCTTCCGTCACGCCTCCGGGGCGTCGGCGGGGCGCAACAGGGCCAACCCCTCAACCGAAGCCGCATATGCGGCGAGGATACCGGCCACGGTCGAGGAATTGTGGATCATTCCCATGAGTGCCTTCTCGACCGCGTCGGCCAGAGGGACCCATTCGACCGGCATGTCGATCTCCTCGTGCCGGTGCACGAAGCCGTTCTCCTCGTCGGGGATCTTGATCAGGCCGCGGGCGAGGAACACGCGTACGCGCTCGTCCGTCATGCCCGGCGAGGAGCGCAGATCGACCAGCGTGTGCCACGTGTCGGCGCGGTATCCGGCCTCCTCGGCGAGCTCGCGGGCGGCGGTGGTGACGAGCGGTTCGCCCGCCACGTCGCGGATCCCGGCCGGCAGCTCCCACATCAGATGGCGGGTGGGATGGCGGTACTGCCTGATCATCAAGATCCGGTCGCGGTCGTCGAGCGCGAGCACGGCGACGGCTCCGGGGTGCACGACGTAGTCGCGCTCGGCGACCTCGTCACGCGGCATCCTGACGGTGTCGGTGACCACGTCGATGATGTGGCCCTTGAACCGAGGTCTCGATTCGACCACGTCCCACGCCTCGGGCGTGTCTTCGATCCTCACGGCCCCACCTTGGCGCTCACGCGGCTGTCGGCGTAGGCCAGGGCGGCGCTGACGAGACCCTTGAACATCGGGTTGGCCCTCGTGGGGCGGGAGCGGAACTCGGGGTGCGCCTGGGTGCCGATGAAGAAGGGGTGGACGTCGACGGGCAGCTCGGTGTATTCGACCAGGCGGCCGTCGGGCGACAGGCCGGAGAAGACCAGCCCGACCTTCTCGAGCCGCTCGCGGTAGGCGTTGTTGACCTCGTAGCGGTGGCGGTGGCGCTCGTCGGCCTTGGCCTTGCCGCCGTAGAGGTGCCGGGCGAGGGTGCCCTCGCCGAGCTTGGCGGTGTAGCTGCCCAGGCGCATCGTGCCGCCCATGTCGCGCTCGCCGGCGACGACGTCCTCCTGGTCGGCCATGGTGGAGATGACCGGGTGCTTGGTGTCGGGGTCGAACTCGGCGGAGTTGGCGTCCTCGATGCCGGCCATGTTGCGGGCCGCCTCGATGACCATGCCCTGCATGCCGAGGCAGATGCCGAGCAGCGGGATCTTGCCCTCCCGGGCGTGGCGGATGGCGCCGATCTTGCCCTCGATGCCGCGTACGCCGAAGCCGCCGGGGATCAGCACGCCGTCCACGCCGTCGAGCTCGCGCTCGGCGCCGTCGGGGGTCTCGCAGTCGTCGCTCTTGACCCAGCGGATGTTGACGCGCGCGTCGTTGGCGAACCCGCCGGCGCGCAGCGCCTCGGTGACAGACAGGTACGCGTCCGGCAGGTCGATGTATTTCCCGACCAGCGCGATGGTGACCTCCTTCGCCGGCCGGTGCACCCGGCGCAGGAGCTGCTCCCACTCCTTCCAGTCCACGTCGCGGAAGGGCAGGCCGAGCCGGCGCACCACGTAGGCGTCGAGCCCCTCGGTGTGGAGCACCTTCGGGATGTCGTAGATCGAGGCGGCGTCCACGGCGGAGACGACGGCGTCCTCGTCGACGTCGCACATCAGGCTGATCTTGCGCTTGATCGCCGTCTGCACGGGCCGGTCGGACCGCAGCACGATCGCGTCCGGCTGGATGCCGATGCTGCGCAGCGCCGCCACGCTGTGCTGGGTCGGCTTGGTCTTGAGCTCTCCGGAGGGCCCGATGTACGGCAGCAGGGAGACGTGCAGGAAGAACACGTTGTCGCGCCCGACCTCGTGCCTGATCTGCCGCACGGCCTCCAGGAAGGGCAGCGACTCGATGTCGCCCACCGTGCCGCCGACCTCGGTGATGACCACGTCCACGTCGGGACCGGCCATGCCCCGGATCCGGTCCTTGATCTCGTTGGTGATGTGCGGGATGACCTGGACGGTGTCGCCCAGGTATTCACCCCGCCGCTCCTTGGCGATGACGTTGGAGTAGACCTGCCCGGTGGTCACGTTGGCCGAGCCGTGCAGGTGGGTGTCGAGGAACCGCTCGTAGTGGCCGACGTCGAGGTCGGTCTCGGCACCGTCGTCGGTGACGAACACCTCGCCGTGCTGGAACGGGTTCATGGTGCCGGGGTCGACATTGAGGTAAGGGTCGAGCTTCTGCATGGTGACCCTGAGACCGCGCCCTTTGAGCAGGCGACCGAGGCTGGATGCCGTGAGCCCCTTGCCGAGACTGGAGGCGACACCGCCGGTGACGAACAGATGCTTGGTTTGCGATGCGCTGCGCAAAGGGGCTCCCGTGGCTCGAGGTGTGGTCGAAGTGTCCACGGGCTCTCAGGATATCAAACAACGCCCCTCACATGCCCGAACGGCATGACCTAGCGGTAACTTTGGTCCTTATGTCACTAGTACGTCGGGCTTTGGGCACATTGATTCACCGTGCCTACACGGCGATCCGGCACGCCGGTGCGATCACTCCGGCCGCTCCCGCCGGTTACCGGTTCCGCCGGCTCGGCGACGGGGTCAGCATCGCCTTCCCCCCTGGCGCGATCTTCGGCGAGCAGTGGATCGAGATCGGCGAACACACGCTCATCGGCGAGCGGGTGTCGATCTCGTGCGGCATGATGCCGGGCCCGGACCTCGGCCCCTCCTCCATCCTGCGCATCGGCGGGAGCTGCTCGATCGGCAGGGGCTCGCACATCGTGGCCCATCAGTCGATCGACATCGGCGACGACGTCTTCACCGGCCCGTACGTGTACATCACGGACCAGAACCACGTCTACGACGACCCGGACATCCCGATCGGCAGGCAGTGGCCGCGCAACAGCCCGGTCTCCATCGGCTCCGGCTCGTGGCTGGGCGCGGGCGCCATCATCCTGCCGGGCACCACGCTGGGCCGGCAGTGCGTCGTGGCGGGCGGGGCGGTGGTGCGCGGCACGTTCCCCGACCACAGCGTGGTCGCCGGGGTGCCGGCCAGGCGGGTCCGCGGCTACACGCCCGAGCTGGGCTGGCACGCGCCCGTCGCGATGGACGCGACCACCTGAGACGGCCCGCGCCCGTCACGATGGACGCGACCACCTGAGACGGCTTGCCGGACAGGGATGGACCGAACAAGGTTCTGACCGTTAGCGTCGGGTCATGCGGACCGCCATATGTGAGCGTTTGGGGATCGAGTTCCCGCTGTTCGCCTTCAGCCACTGCCGCGACGTGGTGGCCGCTGTCACGAACGCGGGCGGGTTCGGGGTGCTGGGCGCGGTGGCGTACTCGCCCGACCAGCTCGACACGGAACTGACCTGGCTGGACGCGCGTGTGGGCGGCCGGCCGTACGGCGTGGACGTGCTCGTACCGGGGAAGATCGACGCCTCCGCGCTCGACCGGCGCGTGCACCTCATGGACTCCGTCCCGGACCGGCACCGGGACTTCGTCACGCACCTGCTGGCCAAGTACGGCGTGAGCGCCTCCGGGCAGCCGCTGGCGGCGGCCGCGGACGAGCTCGGCCGGCGCGTGACGGCGAGCGGGGCGACGGGGCTGATCGACGTGGCGCTCAAGCACCGGATCGGGCTGATCGCCAGCGCCCTGGGGCCGCCCCCGCCGGAGATGGTGACCCGGGCCAGGGAGGCGGGCGTGCCGGTGGCCGCGCTGGTCGGCACGGTCGAGCACGCCCGCAGGCAGGTGGCGGCGGGCGCGGACCTCATCGTGGCGCAGGGCACCGAGGCGGGCGGGCACACCGGCGAGATCTCCACGATGGTGCTGGTGCCGCAGGTCGTGGACGCGGTCGCCCCGGTCCCGGTGCTGGCGGCGGGCGGGATCGCGTCCGGGCGGCAGATGGCGGCGGCCATGGCGCTCGGCGCCGAGGGCGTGTGGTGCGGCTCGGTCTGGCTCACGACCGAGGAGGCCGAGACCTCGCCCGCGGTCAAGCGCAAGATGCTGGCGGCCTCGTCGCTGGACACGGTCCGGTCGCGGTCCCGTACGGGCAAGCCGGCCCGGCAGCTCAAGTCGGCCTGGACGGAGGAATGGGACTCCGGCCAGGAGAGCCCGGGGCCGCTGGGCATGCCGCTGCAGATGCTGGTGGCCGAGGGGGCGATGGCCCGCATCATGGCGGCGGCGGAGAAGGGCGAGCCGGGTGCCGTGGAGCTGGCCAACTACTTCGTGGGGCAGGTCGTGGGCCAGCTCGACCAGGTCAGGCCGGCCAAGGACGTGGTCTACGACCTGATCGGCGAGTTCGGCGAGGCGGTGGAGCGGCTCCGGCGCCTGTCGGAGTGACCTGCTCCGGCGCCTGTCGGAGTGGCTCACCGGGCCGGTAGCCTGCGCGTGTGGTCGGGAACCCGCCTGAGCTGGAGCGTGGCACCGGCGTCCCCGCGCACGTGCAGATCGAGCGGTGGCTGCTGGAGTCGATCGCCGGCGGCGAGCTGGCGCCGGGCGACCGGCTGCCCGGCGAGCGGGAGCTGGCCGCTCGGCTCGGCGTGAGCAGGATGACGCTCAGGCAGGCGCTGGCCACGCTGGAGCGCGACGGCGTGCTGCTGCGGGTGCCCGGCAGGTCGGGTGGCGCGTTCGTGGCCGAGCCGCGCATCGAGTGCGACCTGACCGGGCTGGCCGGGTTCACCGAGCAGATGCGCCGCTCCCACCTGCGGGCCGAGGCGCGGATCCTGCGGGCCGCGACCGTGCCCGCCCCCACGTCCGCGGCCAGGGCCCTGCGGGTCGAGCCGGGCTCGCCGGTGCACGAGGTGGCCCGGGTGCGCTCGGCGGGCCGCTCCCCCGTGGCGCTCGAACACTCCTACTTCCCCGACCTGCCCGGCCTGCTCGGCCAGGACCTGACCGGCTCGCTCTACGCCCTGCTGGCCGCCCGCTACGACCTGGAGCCGCGCACGGCGGTCGAGCACCTCGACCCGGTGACCGCCCGGCCGGCCGAGGCCGCCGAGCTGGGCATCGAGCCCGGCACGCCGCTCATGCGGATCGAGCGCACCGCCTACGCCGGCGACGGCACGCCGGTGGAGTACGCCCTCGACCTGTTCCGCCCCGACCGGGTCCGGATCTCGGTACGCAGCGGCGTCACGGGACCAGCGGCTCCTTGACCACGGTCCCCGGCACCCACACGCCCTCGACCTCGATCTCCACGTCGGCGCCCGGCTCGACCGGCAGGTAGGCGTAGGCGATGGAGCGCCGGGCGGTGTAGCCGTAGCCGCCCGAGGTGACCCGGGCCACCGTCCGCCCGTCGAGCCGCACGGGCTCGTTGCCGAGCGCGACCGCCGTCGGGTCGTGCAGCGTCACGCACCGCAGCCGCCGTTCGGGCGCGGGATCCAGGGCGTCCCTGCCCAGGAACTCCTTGTCGGGCTTGACGCAGAAGCCCAGCCCGGCCTCGTACGGCGTCGTCTCGGGGCCGAGGTCCGCGCCCCACACCCGGTAGCCCTTCTCCAGCCTGAGGCTGTCGATGGCCCGGTAGCCGCCCGCCACCAGCCCGTACGGCTCGCCGGCCCGCCACAGCGCCTGCCAGAGCCCGAGGCCGTACTCGCTGGAGCAGTAGAGCTCCCACCCGTGCTCCCCCACGAACGTCACCCGCAGCGCCAGCACCGGCACGTCCCCCACGGTGAGCTCCCGTGACGACATGAACGGGAAGTCCAGCGGGTCGGGCGTCAATTCGGCCAGGACGTCGCGGGCGCGCGGTCCCCACAGGGCGAAGCAGGCGTACTGGCCGGTCACGTCGGCGATCCTGGCCTTCGAGCCGGTGAGCGCGGCCTGCTTGCGCAGCCAGCCGAGGTCGTGGGAGCCGAACGCGGTGCCCGTGACGACGAGGAACTCCTCCTCACCGCGCCGGGTGACGGTGAAGTCGCACTCGATGCCGCCGCGCCGGTTGAGCGCCTGCGTGTAGGTGACGGCGCCGACCTGCCGGGCGACCCGGTTGTCGCACACCCACTCCAGCAGCGCGGCGGCGTCCGGACCGGTGACCTCGATCTTGGCGAACGAGCTCTCGTCGAACAGCCCCGCCGTCGTGCGCGTGGCCCGGTGCTCGGCCCCGATCGCGGGCGACCACGCGCGCCCGGCCCAGCCCCGCGGCCGCTCGTCCTGGCTCTCCCCCTCGTTGGCGGCGTAGTGGTTGACCCGCTCCCACCCGGACTTCTCCCCGAAGACCGCTCCGTGGGCGGCGTGCCAGGTGTAGGCGGGCGAGACCCGCAGCGGCCGGCCCGCCGACCGCTCGTGGCCGGGGTAGCGGATGTCGTAGTAGGTCTCGTAGTTCTCGACGGCCCGCTTGATCGTGTACGACGGCGAGCGGTACTGGCGGCCGAACCGGCGGATGTCCATGTGCCAGACGTCCATGCTGGGCTCGCCCTCGACGATCCACTCGGCCATGATCCGGCCGATGCCGCCCGCCCCCGCGATGCCGTGCGCGCAGAACCCGGCGGCGACGAAGAACCCGCCCACCTCGGTCTCCCCCAGGCAGAACTCGTTGTCCGGGGTGAACGCCTCCGGCCCGTTGATCAGCTTGCGGATGCCGACGTCGGCCATCGCGGGCACCCGCACCCTGGAGTTGTCGGAAATTTCCTCAAATCTTGGCCAGTCCTCGGCGAGGAGGCGGCCGTTGAAGTCGGGCGGGACGGCGTCGAAGGAGTTCGGCCCGGCCGTCCAGGGGGCGCAGGTGCGCTCGTAGCCGCCCATGACCAGGCCCTGCACCTCCTGCCGGTAGTAGACGAGCAGGTCGGGGTCGCGCAGGGTGGGCAGGCCGGTGTGGTCGTGGAAGGCGTCGGTCACCACGTACTGGTGCGACATGGGCACGATCGGGACGCGTACCCCTGCCATGCGGCCGATCTCGGCCGCGAACATGCCGCCGCAGTTGACCACGATCTCGCAGTCGATGTCGCCCTGGTCGGTGCGGACCCCGGCGACCCGGCCGTTCGCCACCTTGATCCCGAGCACCCGGGTGCGGGTGCGCAGCGTCGCCCCGCCCTCGCGGGCGCGCGCGGCCAGGGCGTAGCACAGCTGGGAGGGGTCCACCTGCCCGTCCGTCGGCAGGTACGCCGCCCCCACCACCCCCTCCGGGTCCATGAGCGGGAACAGCTCCACCGCCTCGGCCACCGAGATCTCCTCCAGCGGCAGCCCGAACGTGCGCGCCCAGCCGATCTGCCGGCGGATCTCCGCCATCCGCTCGGGCGTGGCGGCCAGCTTGATGCCGCCGCACTCCGTCCACCCGGCGTCCAGGGTGCGGTAGAGCTCGACCGAGTACTGGTTCATCCTGGTCAGCGTGGGGTCGGCGCGCAGCTGCCCGACGAGCCCGGCGGAGTGGAAGGTGGAGCCGCTGGTGAGCTCGTCCCGCTCCAGCAGGACGACGTCGCGTTCGCCGAGTTGGGTGAGGTGGTAGGCGACGGACGCGCCGCCCACCCCACCGCCGATGATCACGATCCGGGCCGAGTCGCTCATGCCCGCGAGGCTAACCGGCACGCCGCAAAAGGTCTAGACCGTTTAGGCCGGTGGAGCCTAGCATCGAGCATGGCCGCGCCCGATGTCCTCGATCGCATCCCGCTGCTGTCCGGCCTGCCGCGCTCCGTGGAGGAGCTGCCCGGCGGGCTCACCAACCACAACTACAAGGTAACCACCCCTTCAGGCACGTACGTGGTGCGCGTGTCGGCCAGCGACGGCGCCCTGCTGGCCATCGACCGGGACGCCGAGCACGCCAACTCCATCGCGGCGGCGCGCGCCGGGGTCGGGGCGCCGGTGCACGACTACCTGCCCGGGCTGGGGGTGCTGGTGGTGGGATACCTGCCGGGACGTACGTTCACCGAGGCCGACCTGCACGACCCGGCGAACCTGCCGCGGGTGGCGCGGGCCTGCCGCCGGCTGCACGCCGGGCCCCGGTTCGTCAGCGACTTCGACATGTTCGAGGTGCAGCGGCGCTATCTGGAGATCGTGCGCGAGCGCGGCTTCCGGCTGCCGCCGCGCTATCTGGACTTCCTGCCCGTCGTCGCCGACCTGCGCAAGTGCCTGGCCGTCCGGGACGAGGGGACGGTCCCCTGCAACAACGACCTGCTGCCCGGCAACATCCTCGACGACGGCGAGCGCCTGTGGCTGATCGACTACGAGTACGCCGGCAACAACGACGCCTGCTTCGAGCTCGGCAACATCTGGAGCGAGTCCGACCTGCCGCTCGGCCACCTGGAGGAGCTCGTCACCGCCTACTACGGCCGCCGGCTCCGCCACAAGATCGCCCGTGCGCGCCTGCTCGGCCTCATGTCCAAGTACGGATGGACGCTCTGGGCCTCCATCCAGGACGGCGCCAACGACACCATCGACTTCGACTTCTGGTCGTGGGGCATGGAGAAGTACGAGCGGGCGGTGGCCGAGTTCACCTCTTCCGGTCTGGCGGGCCTCATGGACGAGGCGGCCCGGGCAGACTAGGGGCATGCTGGCCGCATTGACCGGTCTGGGCCTGTCCACGGCCGCCGGGCTGAACGCGTACATCCCGCTCCTGGTCGTGGGCGTGCTCGCGAACCTCACCGACACCGTGCGACTGCCCGACGGCTACTCCTGGCTGTCGAACTGGGGCGTGCTCGCCGTGCTCGCGGTGCTGCTGATCGCCGAGATGGTCCTGGACAAGGTGCCCGCCGTCGACAGCGTCAACGACGCCATCCAGACCGTGGTGCGCCCGGCCTCGGGCGGGGTGGTCTTCTCGGCCACGAACGCCGCCGCCGAGTTCGAGAACTCGACCTGGATGACCGAGCACCCGTGGGCCGGCTGGCTGCTGGGGATCGTGGTGGCGCTGGCCGTGCACGCGATCAAGGCCACCGCCCGCCCGGTGATCAACGCGGGCACAGCGGGAGTCGGGGCGCCGGTCGTCAGCACGGCCGAGGACGCGGGAGCGCTCGGCATGAGCCTGATCGCGGTGTTCGTGCCCGTGCTGGTGATCGTCGCGTTGCTGCTGCTCGCGGTGCCGGCGTGGTGGCTGATCAGGCGGGTACGCCGCTTCCGGGCGCGCAGGAGGGCGGCCAGGGGTCACCCTCCAGGCTGACCCGCCATCCGCCTGCGGGCTGATCCGCCGCCGCCCGCGCCGCCCCTACGGTTGGGCCCGGGAAGCGAACAACAGGTAACGAAAAGACGTGTGAGCGTCTACGTGGCCCCCAACCCTGGCACGCTCACGCGGTTGGCGCCCGGCGGCCGTTCCGTGCCGCCGGGCCCTTCACAACCTGCCCAGCCAGCCCTCCAGGACCTGCACGAACTCGGCCGGCCGCTCCTCGTGCAGCCGGTGGCTCGACCCCTCCCAGCACACCACCTTGGACGCGGGGTCCTTGAGCAGCCCCGCCTCCCACGCGGCCCGTCCCGGGTCGGCCCAGATCGACAGCACCGGGCACCGCCGACGGGCCAGGTAGTCGTCGCTGGCCGGGCGCACCCCGATGGCGCCGGGGGCGGTGAACATGGCCTCGAACGCCTGGACCAGGACGTGCGGCGGCATGCCGTGGAGCCTGCGCTTGTGCCAGCGCCTGATGACGGCGGGGGTGGCGGCGTTCGTGCACCACTCGTCGATCTGCTCGGCGGCGGCGTGGGCGTGCGGGCCGCGCAGGGCCGCGATCATCTGGGGGAAGCCGCCGGCGATCCGGTCCGTCATGCCGTAGCCGGGGTCGAGGGTGACGAGCGCGCGCACCCGTTCAGGGTGCTCGACGGCGAGGATGGACACCACCTGGCCGCCCATGGAGTGCCCGACGGCGACCACCTGGGGAAGATCGAGGTGGCCGAGCAGGGCGTGCAGGTCCTCGGCCATCATGCGCGGGGTGTTGCCGGTCTCGGGGACCGAGGAGTAGCCGTGGCCGCGCAGGTCCACGGCGACCACCCGGTGCCGGGCGGCGAGCGCGTCGATGTGCCAGGACCACTGGTGGGAGTCGGTGCCCCAGCCGTGCACGAGCAGCAGCGGCGGCCCGTCGCCCGCGCCCGTGCTGTGGTCGTCGGTGTAGAAGAGCCTGACGTCCGCGCCCACCTCCGCGTACGGCATCTATCCCGCGCTCCCCTCGGGGGCCGGCGGCGGGGGCAGCAGCGAGCCCTCGCCCGCCGTCCAGCCGCCGTCGATGGCCAGCTCGGCGCCGGTGACGTACGAGGCGGCGTCCGACAGCAGGAACACGATCGCCGCCGCCACCTCCTCCGGCTCGCCCCAGCGCCCGGCGGGGGCGAGGGAGAAGGTGCCCTCGCCCGACACGGCTCCGAGCGACTGCGTCATCGGGGTGACGATCATTCCGGGATGTACGGAGTTGACCCGGATGCGGTCCCGCCCGAACTCCAGCGCCGCGATCTTCGTCAGCCCGCGCACGCCCCACTTCGAGGCGCCGTAGCCGCCCGTCGCCGGCAGGGCGAACAGCCCGGCGACCGACGACAGGTTCACCACGGCCCCGCCGCCCGACCGGCGCATCGGCCCGACCACGGCCTTGAGGCCCAGGAAGGTGCCGACCAGGTTCACCTGGAGCACGCGCTCGAACTCCTCCAGCGGCTGCTGCTCGATCGTCAGCATGGTGGCGATGCCGGCGTTGTTCACCAGGCCGTCGAGCCGCCCGTACTCCTCCACGGTCTCGGCGACCACCGCCGCCCACGCGTCCTGGCTCGTCACGTCGTGCGCGATGAAGCGGGCGTCCAGCTCCTTGGCGGTGGCCGTACCCTCCTCCACCAGCACGTCGGTGACCACGACCCGGGCCCCCGCCGCGACGCAGCGCCGGGCGGTGGCCGCTCCCATCCCCCTGGCACCGCCCGTGATGATCACAACCTTGCCGTCCAGCACCATGTACGCCCTTTCCGGGGTGTTCTGCGAACATGTGAACTGAAACACAGCGCCCAGGTCCGATCAAGGGCTTGCTTGGGCATGCGCGCCGGAACCGCTCCGGCGGACTATCCTTCAAGGCATCGACGGCAAGTGGGGGTGGCGAAGATCGGCGAATTCCTGGTCATCGTGCTGGTGATCCTGGCTTTCCTCCTGCTCTTGGGCGGCGTGGGGATCTATGTGCTGGTCAAGCTGGGCAAGAAGGCCGCGGTGAAGGCCAGACAGGCCACCACCCGGCTCACCACGCACGTCAACGCGATGGGCACGGGAGACGCCGCCGAGGTCGAGCGCCTGCGGCTCGACCTGCGCCGCGAGGTGTCCCTCACCCGGCAGGCCGTCGAGCAGGCCCAGCGCCAGGGCTGGGGGCTGGGCGAGCTGCCGCGGCTGCTGGCCGACCTGACGGCCCAGGCCGACGTGCACGACGGGCAGCTCGGCATGTACGCCCAGCAGCGCCGCCTGTCCCCCTACGTCGACCACGCCACCCTCGACCGGCTCAGGGAGCACCAGGCCAAGCTCACGGCGATGTGCGCGCGCATCCGCGCCGACCTCCTCGGCGACCAGGTGCAGCACACCGCGACGGGCATCGCCGACCTCCACTCCCGCACGGACCTGGAGATCGAGGCCCGCCGCCGCGCCCCTGACCCGCTGGACGAGATCGACGAGCTCTACCGCCGTACGATGGAGGAGCGCAGGGACCTCCCCTGACCCCCGCCGACCATAGATCGTGATGTTGATGCCCGCTGTGACGAATCGTGCGCCCTCGGCACCCCGTGCTCGCGGACGGGGGGCTCCCGGACGGCGTGCTCCCGGACGATGCGTTCTCGGACGGCGTGCTCGCGGACGACAGGGCCACGGCGAAGGCGGCCGGCGTTGTGGGGCGGTGGTCACGTGACCACGCTGGACGACCTGGTCCGGCTGCGCCGGGCGCGCGACACGATGGACCGCGACTACGCCCAGCCGCTCGACGTCCCGGCGCTGGCGAGCGTCGCCCTCATGTCGCCGGGCCACTTCTCCCGCAGCTTCCGCGCCGCCTTCGGGGAGACGCCCTACAGCTACCTGATGACCCGCCGGATCGAGCGGGCCAAGGCGCTGCTGCGGCGGGGCGACCTGTCGGTGACGGAGGTCTGCTTCGAGGTCGGCTGTACCTCGCTGGGGTCGTTCAGCTCGCGGTTCACCGAGCTGGTCGGCGAGAGCCCGAGCTCATACCGTGCCCGCAACCATGACGACGGCGCCGCCATCCCGGCCTGCGTCGCCAAGATCTACACGCGACCCGTCAGGAATGGAGCAGCAAAACCCGGCTCGCCGCCGATAGCGTGAAACCCATGGACATCAAGCTGCAACAGTGCTTCATCGCCGTCGACGACCACGACAAGGCGATCGCCTTCTACCGGGACGTTCTCGGCATGGAAGTGCGCGCCGACGTCGGGTTCGAGGGGATGCGCTGGGTGACGGTCGGCTCGCCGTCGCAACCGGACGTGAACATCGTCCTCGAACCACCCCTCGCCGACCCGAACGCCTCACCCGCCGACAAGGAGGCCATGGCGGAGCTGCTGGCCAAGGGCCTGCTGCGCGGCGTCATCTTCGAGACCGACGACTGCGACGCCACCTTCCGGCGCATCCAGGCGGCGGGTGGCGAGGTGCTGCAGGAGCCGGTCGACCAGCCGTACGGTGTCCGCGACTGCGCCTTCCGCGACCCCTCCGGCAACATGCTGCGCTTCAACCAGACCCGCAAGTAGCGGCGCCGGTGCTCCGGCTCGTTGGGTCCGCCCGACCGTGCCCGCACGTACGCCAGGCCGGCCGGTGCCGTCCGCGGCCTCGCGGCATCAGCCGGTGTCCCGACCCCGGTAGATGACCGCGGCGAGCTCCGCCTCCGTGGCGCCGTTGTTCGCCATGGCCTTGACGGCCTGCGCCTGCGCCGTCGTCGGAAGGCCGCCCTCGACGAGAACGGGCAGGAACAGACGCCGCAGAAGCACCTCCGAGGCCGATATGCCGGAGGGGCGGCGGGCCACCGACACGTTGACCCGCAACGCGTGCTCATTGCCCGGCGGCACGGCCGGGCGGTCGATCTCGACGGCGCTGTAGCGGAAGCCGTTGGCCAGGTCGCAGGGGGCACAGCCGGCCGGGCCCCTGCTGAGCCGGCCGCCGCACTCGGGGCAGGTCAGGCGGTCGTACGCGGCGTCGACCACGCGCCACGGATGCTTGTCCGGCTCGTCGACGACCATCTCGGCGATCAGGCGCTCGTCGGACGGCTCGCGGCTGCCGAACTCGCGCGTCAGGAAGTCGCGCCAGCCCTCCTCCACGATCTCGTCCACCAGCCCGGCACACCGGGCGCAGTCCGGCGCGCCGGCGGGCTCCCAGTGGGCGCACTCGTCGCATCGTCGCATGGGCGCACCGTACAAGGCGGCCGCCAGGCGGCGCACCGCAATTTTCCGCCGGTAAATCCAGTTGCACCGGCGCCCGCGTGATCGGCATACTCGGGCACCGAGCCGATCGCTGCCGGAGGGAGGGTGAGACTGTGATGACGACTGTTCGCGTGCCGTTCTCCGCGTCCTCATGCCTTCCCACCGGGAGCCCGCCGACCTGATCCCGGCGCGCCGGTGGGCCTCACACCTGGAGCTCTCCCACCGTGCCGAAGCACTCGCAGCACCGCCGCCGTGGCAAGTACGCCCTCGACGCCGACGACGTCGAATGGCTCGAGACCACCGCCGCCCCCGACACCTTCGACGGCCCCCCTGAAGGCGATCGCTGGTCCACCTGGGACCAGAGCACGCCGACGGAGAAGGGGCCGCGGCCCTACCCTGGCTGGCTGGTCACCGAGCTGGCCGCCGTGGACACCGAGCACGGCGTGCTCAAGACCGGCAAGGAAGCCGACGTCCACCTGATCTCCCGCGGCGTACCCGGCACGGACCGGGTGTGCCTGCTGGCCGCCAAGCGCTACCGCTCCTCCGAGCACCGCCTGTTCCACCGCGACTCCGGCTACCTGGAGGGCCGCCGGACCCACGACAACCGCATGAACCGGGCCATGGCCAACCGCACCGCCTTCGGCCGGCAGGCCATCGCGGGGCAGTGGGCGGTGGCCGAGTTCTCCGCGCTGTGCCGGTTGTGGGAGCTGGGGGTTCCCGTGCCGTACCCGGTGCAGATCGTCGGTACGGAGATCCTGCAGGAGTTCATCGGGACCCCGGACGGGTACGCGGCGCCGCGGCTGGCGCAGGTGTCGGACGGGCTCGACTCCTTGTGGGAGCAGCTCGTGGCGGCCATGGTCACGCTGGCCCGCGAGGGTCTCGCCCACGGGGACCTGTCCCCGTACAACCTGCTGGTCCACGACGGCAGGCTGGTGATCATCGACCTGCCGCAGATCGTGGACGTGATCGCGCACCCGGCCGGCCCGTCCTTCCTCGACCGCGACGCCCGCAACGTCGCCACCTGGTTCGCCGCCAAGGGCCACCACACCGCCGCCCCCGACACCCTCGCCACCCTCCTCCGCCACGAATCCGGCCTAACCCGCTGACCCACGCCCACCACCCGGGCCCTCGTCCTCTGGCACCCGCGAACGCCGACCCCGGAGCACAAGGGCCCCGGCACGTCAGCTGGCAGCCCGGGCGCACATGGATGCGGTGTCGCCCGGCCGCGGCACGCCGGGCACCGGGGGCCGGGCGCCGGGCGCGAGGTGCCGGGCGCGGAACGCCGGGCGCCGGACGCGAGACGCGCGACACCGGGCCCGGGGCGCCGGGCCCGGGGCGCCGGGCCCGGGAGCCCAGAGTAGGCACGCACGTCACCGCACACCGCCGACGAGGGCGGCGCGCACTCCACAGCCGCCACCGCCCCAAAGCGGCACGTCAACCGGATCGGCAAGCGGCCACAACGGTCGGCAGAGTGCAGGCGGCCGGCAGGGCTCGCAGGAGGCCGGGAGCCGGAGGCCGGGAGCCGGAGGCCGGGAGCCGGAGGCCGGGAGCCGGAGGCCGGGAGCCGGAGGCCGGGAGCCGGAGGCCGGGAGCCGGAGGCCGGGGGGCGGAGGCCGGGGGGCGGGCAGGACTAGCAGGCAGCCTCTCCCGGGTGGGCGCCCGACGCCAGGGACTCGATGGTCGCGTGCAGCCACGCCAGCTCGGCCTGGCTGGTGGCGTGGGCGATGGTCAGCAGACCCTGCCGGAACGGGTCGCCGAACTCCGCGGCCCCCATCGGCCGGTTCCCGTCGTAGAAGAAGCTCGTCGGCTCCTCCAGGAACGCCAGCCGCCGGCGCAGCACCGCCGCCTGGTCCTCGGGCTCGTCCAGGTGGCGCAGGAAGGCCAGCAGCGCGAACCACCGGTTCTCGTCGCTGATGTCGAGCTCGTCCGGCTCGCGCAGCCGTCGTTCCAGCTCCGCGCGCCCCTCCGCGGTCAGGTAGAGCATGCGCCGTGGAGCGGCGGCCTTGCCCGGCTCGTCCTTCCTGGTCAGCCAGCCGGACGTGGCCATGCGCTTGATCGCCGGGTAGAGCGTCCCGTCGGCCACCGGGCGTACGTGCCCCATCAGGGCCGCCACCCTCCTGCGCAGGTCATATCCGTGTAATGGCTGATCCCTGAGGAACCCGAGTATCGCCAGCTCCAACATGACGCCAGCATACCTCGAAACCGATATATATTGGTCCCGATGTACAAGGAGGCCCGCCATGCACGATGCCATCGTTCATCCCAGCGGCGCTCGCATGCGCTGGGTGGAGCTGCCGGGCGCGGATCCGGCCCGCGTCTACGTTCACGGCCTCGGCGCCACCTCGGCCCCTTACTACGCGGAGGTCGCGGCCCATCCCCTGCTGCCGCGGCACCGCTCGCTCCTGATCGACCTGCTCGGGTTCGGCATCAGCGATCGCCCGCAGGACTTCTCGTACACGCTGGAGGCCCACGCCGACGCCCTGGCCGAGGCACTGCGCAAGGCCGGGGTGGCCGGCGCGGCGGTGATCGCGCACAGCATGGGCGGGGCGGTGGCCACGGTTCTGGCTGCCCGCCACGCCGAGCTGGTCGCCGACCTGATCCTGGTGGACGCCAACCTCGACCCCTATCCCCCGACGCCCGCCCAGCCGGGCAGCAGCGGGATCGCCACCTACGGCGAGGAGGAGTTCGTGGCGGGCGGCTGGAAGGAAGTGCGCGAGCGGGTGGGCGCGCACTGGTGGTCCACGATGCGCCTGGCGGACCTGCGCGGCCTGCACCGTACGGCGGTCAGCCTGGCCGCGAGCACCACGCCCACCACGCGCGAGCTGCTGGTCGGCCTGCCGATCCCGCGCGCCTACCTGTATCCGGAGGGCGACGAGCCCGCCGGGGCCGATGGGCTGCGCGCGGCGGGCGTCCAGGTGCTGGGCATCCCGGAGTCGGGGCACAACATCATGCTGGACAACCCCGAGGCGTTCGCCCGGACTCTCCTCACCCTGTTCCCCTGAGCCCTGATCCCGTGGTCGGGTGGGGCCGATGTCGGCGCAACAGCCGGGCCGGAGGCCCCCATCGGAGGACCGCCGGCCCGCGGGCGTCACGAGGTGGCGCCGTTGTTCCCGACGACCGTGCCCGTGGCGGCGTCGAGGGCCACCTCGTGCTTGGTGCCGTCGGGCGTGACCACGTCCGACTCCCACACGGTCTTGCCCTGGTCCATGTCCAGGTTCAGCTCGGTGATCCGCCCCTCCGGCACCGTGGCCGCGATCTTGTCGGCCGCCTGCGCGTAGTCGAGCTTGGCCGCGGCCACCCGTTCCCGGTGCTTGGCCTTGTCCTGCGCGTCCTCTTCCTCGGTCGTGGGGCCGCTGACGACCTTGCCCGACTCCACGTCCATCTGGTGCTCGGTCCCGTCTTTCCCGACGACCTGCACTTCCCAGATCCGGCCGTCCTGCTCGGTCTCGATGGAGATGAGCGTGGAACCGGGCACCGCGGCCAGGGCCGCCCGGGCGGCCTGTTTCAGGTCTCCGGCTCCCGGGCTGCCGGACGGCGAGCCGGTGGGGCTGGCGGTCGGCGTGATGGCCGTGGGCGTGCCCAGGGTCGGCGACGACTGGACGGACAGCCGCTCGACCTCCCGGAGCACGGTGCCGCAACCCCCCGCGAGCACCGTCGCGCCGACCAGGGCCCCAACGATCGTCTTGTTCATACCCTGGACGCTGCCCACCCGAAGGTAAACCATTCGCCCAGGTCAGGTGGCATATGCCCTACTTGACCCCCGCCTCGCGCATGTCACGCAGCTCGCGCTTGAGCTCCTTGATCTCGTCACGCAGCCGCGCGGCCACCTCGAACTGGAGGTCCGCCGCCGACTGGTGCATCTGCTCGGTCAGCGACTCGATGAGCGACTCCATCTGGGCGCGCGGCATCTCGCCGGCGATGGCCTTGGCGTGCTGGCCGGCCTGGCGGACCTGGAAGCCGGGCACCGGGGCCTTGCCGCGCGACTGCTGGCGCCCGCTGCCCCAGAGCAGCTTGTCGGTGTCGGCGTCCTCGCGCTGCAGGGAGTCGAGGATGTCGGCGATCTTCTTGCGCAGGGGCTGCGGGTCGATGCCGTTGGCCTCGTTGTAGGCGATCTGCTTGGCCCGGCGCCGGTTGGTCTCGTCGATCGCCCGCTCCATCGACGGGGTGACCTTGTCGGCGTACATGTGGACCTGGCCGGAGACGTTACGGGCGGCGCGGCCGATGGTCTGGATCAGCGACGTCTCGGAGCGCAGGAAGCCCTCCTTGTCGGCGTCGAGGATGGCCACCAGCGACACCTCGGGCAGGTCGAGGCCCTCGCGCAGCAGGTTGATGCCGACCAGCACGTCGAACTCGCCCGTGCGCAGCTCGCGCAGCAGCTCGATGCGGCGCAGCGTGTCGACCTCGCTGTGCAGGTAGCGAACCCGGATGCCCAGCTCCAGCAGGTAGTCGGTGAGGTCTTCCGACATTTTCTTGGTCAGCGTCGTGACCAGCACGCGCTCGTCGCGCTCGGCCCGCTCGCGGATCTCGTGGACCAGGTCGTCGATCTGGCCCTTGGTGGGCTTGACGACGATCTCGGGGTCGACCAGGCCGGTCGGGCGGATGACCTGCTCGACCACGTCGCCCTTGACCCGCCCCAGCTCGTAGGGGCCCGGTGTGGCCGACAGGTAGACGGTCTGGCCGATCCGCTCGAGGAACTCCTCCCACTTCAGCGGCCGGTTGTCGAGCGCCGACGGCAGCCGGAACCCGTGCTCGACCAGCGTGCGCTTGCGGGAGGCGTCGCCTTCGTACATCGCGCCGATCTGCGGCACCGTCTGGTGGGACTCGTCGAGGACCAGCAGGAAGTCCTCGGGGAAGTAGTCGAGCAGCGTGTTGGGCGCGCTGCCGGCCTCGCGGCCGTCCATGTGGCGCGAGTAGTTCTCGATGCCGGAGCAGGTGCCGATCTGGCGCATCATCTCGATGTCGTACGTCGTGCGCATCCGCAGCCGCTGCGCCTCCAGCAGCTTGCCCTGCCGCTCCAGCTCCGACAGCCGCTCGGCCAGCTCCGCCTCGATGCCGGTCACGGCGGCGGCCATGCGCTGCTCGCCCGCCACGTAGTGGGAGGCGGGGAAGATGTAGAGCTCCTCGTCCTCGGTGATGACCTCGCCGGTCAGCGGGTGCATGGTCGAGAGCTTCTCGATCTCGTCACCGAACATCTCGATGCGCACGGCCAGCTCTTCGTATTTCGGGATGATCTCGATCGTGTCGCCGCGCACCCGGAACGTGCCCCGGGTGAAGGCCAGGTCGTTGCGGGTGTACTGCATGTCGACCAGGCGGCGCAGGAGTTGGTCGCGGTCGACGTCCATGCCGACGCGCAGCCGGGCCATGCGGTCCACGTATTCCTGCGGCGTGCCCAGGCCGTAGATGCACGACACCGAGGCGACCACGATGGTGTCGCGGCGGGTGAGCAGCGAGTTGGTGGCCGAGTGGCGCAGCCGCTCGACCTCGTCGTTGATCGAGGAGTCCTTCTCGATGTACGTGTCGCTCTGCGGGACGTAGGCCTCGGGCTGGTAGTAATCGTAATAAGAGACGAAATATTCGACCGCGTTGTTCGGCAACATCTCCCGCAGCTCGTTGGCGAACTGCGCGGCGAGCGTCTTGTTGGGCTGCATGACCAGCGTGGGCCGCTGCAGCCGCTCGATCAGCCAGGCGATCGTGGCCGTCTTGCCGGTGCCGGTGGCGCCCAGCAGGACGTTGTCCTTCTCCCCGGCCTTGACGCGGCGCTCCAGCTCGGCGATGGCCGTCGGCTGGTCGCCGGAGGGAGTCATCTCGGTGACGACCTCGAAGGGCGCCACCTTCCGCTGCAAATCAGTGACCGGTCGCATGTTGCCACTGTAGGCGGCCCGACCGACATAAACCGTCAGGCCGAGCGCTCCCCGATCCGGGGGAAGGGAGCGGTGGAGAAGACCACCTCGACCGGCACCTCGAAATATTCGGCGATGCGCAGCGCCAGGTAGAGGCTGGGGCTGTATTCGCCGCGTTCGAGATAGCCGATGGTCTGGTAGTGCACCCCCAGCGCGTCGGAGAGCTGCCTGCGGGTCACGTTCCGCTCTGCGCGCAGCAGCGCGATGCGGTTGTAGACGGTCTCGCTCATCACCGCGTATCTTCTCAGGTCACCCGCTGCATCGCCCGCTGACGGCGCTCTTCCATCACCGAGCCCGACTCCCGCCTGGCCATCCGGCGCAGGATGGGCGGCGCCAGCACCAGCCCGGCCACGGCCCAGGCGAGCAGCACGAGCGTGGTCTCCACGGGCCGCCACGAGCCGCCGATCTCCGCCGCGGCCGCCGCGTCGGGCAGCAGCGCCGAGCGCATGCCGAGGCCCAGCCAGTAGAGCGGGAAGATGTGGGCGAGGGCCTGGAGCCAGCCGGCCAGCGCCGTGATCGGGTAGAAGATCCCCGAGATCGCGGTGAGCCCGCCGACGGTGAGCATGGACAGCCCGGCCGCGGCCTGCGGACTGGTGGCCAGGGCGCCGATGACGGCACCGAGCGGCAACGAGGACAGCAGCCCCAGCAACGCGACCCAGGCGACCGTGAGCCATCCGCCCGGCCCCACCCCGAGCAGCCCGGGCACGAAGAACAGCCCGGCGACGAGCATCAGCACCAGGGAGCCGGCGGTGGACACGGAGAGCATCACGATCCGGCCCACGAGATAACCGACCATGCCCTGGGGCATGGCCTTGGCCCTGAGCAGGGTGCCGTCCTCGCGCTCGACGGCCAGCGAGCCGACCGCCCCCATGAGCGCGTTGAACGGGACCAGGAGCCCCAGCAGTCCCGGGAGCGTGGCCGCCGCGAGCGACACGTCGGTGCCGGGCAGCTTCGCGTCGCGCTGGAAATAGAGCACGACGATGAGGCCGACGGTGCTGACCACGGTGAAGCCCATGTCCTGGACACTGGTGAGCTGTTGCCTGAACTCGATCCAGCCGCGGCTCAGCCCGAGCCGGGCCGCGTGCAGCGTGGGGTTCACGCCTCCTCCTTCTTGACGATGGCCATGTAGGTGTCCTCGAGCGTGGCCCGCCGCACCTCCAGGTCGCCGATCTCGGTGCCGTGCTGCTCGAACAGGTCGCGGACGAAGCCGGTGGCGTCCTGCGTGGCGTGCACGAAGTGCTCCCCGTCTCGGCTCCAGCGCACCTGGGCGTCGCGGGAGACCTGGCGGGCCAGCTTGTCGGGGCTGCCGTCGGCGACGATCCGGCCGCCGGCCAGGATGAGGATGCGGTCGGCGAGCTTCTCGGCCTCGTCCAGGTCGTGCGTGGTGAGCAGGATCGTGGTGTCGTCGAGGTCCGACAGGCGATGGACGAGGTCGTGGAAGTCGCGTCTGGCCTGCGGGTCGAAGCCGGCGGTCGGCTCGTCGAGGAAGAGCACCTCGGGCCGCCCGACGATGCCGATCGCGACGTCGAGCCGGCGCCGCTGCCCGCCGGACAGCCGGTTGATCCGGTGGCCGGCGTGCTCGGTGAGCCCGACGGCCTCGATCAGCTCGTCGGTGTCGAACGGCGGCCGCCCGTGGTTCGCGTACGGCTCGTAGTAGCGGCCGAGGTGGTGCAGCAGCTGGTGCACCCGCCAGCGGCCGTGGTCGCGCCACGACTGCAGCACGACGCCCAGCCGGGCCCGCCAGCGCTCGTCGCCGCGCGCCGGCTCGACGCCCAGCACCCGTACGTGACCCGCGGACGGCCTCCGGAACCCCTCCAGGACCTCGATCGTCGTCGTCTTGCCCGCGCCGTTCGGCCCGAGCAGAGCGATCACCTCGCCGGGGCTGACGGTGAAGGTCACGTCGCGCAGGACCTCCTTGCTCCCGTACGCCATCCGCAGCCCGGCGACCTCGATGGCGCAGCCGTTCTGCCCGAGGTCGACGCCACTTTCAAGCGCTCTCACCGCTCCCATCCGCCCTCCACATAGTAGGTCTACTACATCAATAGCACACCTGCTACGGGAAGCAATAGATATGTGACACCACATTGCAAGCGAACAGTAAGTCACACCCGATACGGTCGGAATCGCCCGTAGCGGAAAAGGAAGGTTCAATGTCACGACCCAGAGAGGCACTGATCCAGGCGGGGCAGGGCATAGCCCAAGCGGTTGCCCAAGGGGGTGACGTACGCCAGGCGATGGGCCAGGCCATGGGGCAGGTCGTGGACCAGGCGGGGCAGCTGGCGGGCCAGGGCCGTGGCTTCGCGCTGAACCCTCATGACTTCGCCGCGGCGCGCGACGGCGGCGCGTCCGTCGGCACCCTCATCGAGGCCCGCTCGGCGTCGCTGAACGAGGCCGGCGAGATCGTCAACCGCAGCTTCGCCGAGAACGGCATGCACGTCATCTCGCCCGTGGTGATCCCCAAGAGCGGCACCGCCAAAATACTCATACCGCTGGGCATCCTCGTGCTGCTCGGCCTGATCGGCGCGCTCGGCAACGTCGTCCCGAACGTCGACGTGGTCTTCGGCCCGCACTACTGGGTGGTCCTCATCCTGGCTGCCGTGTTCCTGTGGTGGCGGCGCAGCGTGGTGATGGTGCCCGAGGGCTGCAAGGCGCTGATCACCCAGTTCGGCAAGCTGGTGCACATCGCGGACCCGGGCCGGGTGACGCTGTTCAACCCGTGGAAGCGGGTCAGCTACATCGTCAACACCACCCGCGAATACCCGTTCAACGCGCCGATCAGCGAGGCCCCCACGCAGCAGGGCGTCAAGGCCAGCGTGGACCTGTTCCTGCAGTTCCGGATCGAGAACCCGGCGGAGTTCATCTTCGTGCTCGGCTCGGTCAGCGGCTTCCAGTCCAAGCTCCAGAACGCCATCAGCGAGGTCACCCGCTCGCTGATCTACGCCCAGCGCGCCGAGGAGATCTACGACCTGGTGGGCGAGAGCACGCTCGGCATGCTGGAGAGCCTCAACCAGCAGTTCCTGCCCGCCGTCCGGCTCACCGACGTCAACATCACGCACGCCGAGCCGTCCAGCCAGGAATACCGCATGGACCTGGCCGCCCCCGAGATGGTCCGCGTCGCCAAGGAGGCCTACACCTACGAGTACGAGCTCCAGCTGCGCAAGGAGCAGAACGAGGGCGACCTGATCAAGGAGCTGGCCGGGCTGCAGGAGACGCTGAGCGCCATCCAGGCGGAGATCGCCGGCTACCAGGCCCGCATGGACACCGCGCTCGAACGCGCCACCCACCAGGCCACGGCACAGGCCAGGCAGCGGCTGGTCGAGGCCGAGTCCACGGCCAACGCCAACGCCGCACTCCTGGAGGCGCAGGCGCTGGACATCAGGGCGCTGTCGGCCGCCGAGGCGCCCGAGATCCTCGACTACCGCTTCCAGCAGGACCTGCTGACCAAGCTGGAGTCGGTCGCCCACAGGCTGCCGCAGGTGGTGCAGGTGGGCGAGCACACCGACATCGACTTCCTGGCCCTGGCCCAGCAGCTCGTGGGCGGCAAGGACGCGGCGCTGTTCTCCGCCGAGGACATGGCCGCCATCCGCTCCAGGCTCGACGAGATCGGCGCCCGCGTACGCGACCGCGAGGCCGAGATCGCCGCGCTGCTGCACAAGGCCGCCGCCGACGTGGAACAACCCCCGGCGACGCCGGAGCCCGACTCCGACCTGGAGCGGACCGTCGAGCGGCTGCTGCCGGGCGGGCAGCAGCACGGACAGGCTGGGAGTGAGATCTGATGAGCCGCGAGTTTTCGAAGATCAAGGAATCGCTGGCCTCCTGGGGTGACATCCGCCAGCTCCTGCGCGGCGGCGAGCAGGGCCAGCTCGTGCCCGTCGTGATCCCCAAGGACCGGCGCGGCTTCGCGTGGATGACGCTGGTGTTCCTGGCGCTCTACTTCGCCGGCATGGCCGCGCTCACCGACTTCACCCTCGTCGCGGCGTTCGCGGCGCTGTTCAGCCTGCTCATCGCCATGGTCACGATGTGGCGCAAGGCGATCATCGAGATCGAGGAGGGCACCACCGGCGTGCGCAGCCGCTGGGGCGCCATCACCGGCACGCTGCCGCCGGGCCGCCACTACCTGTGGCTGCCGTGGGACCGGGTGGACGCGGTCGTCGACACCTCCACGGAGATCCCGTACTCGGCCCCGATCGTGGCCTGCCCCACCGCCGAGAACGTGCCGCTGAAGTCGATCGAGTTCTTCCTGAAGTTCCGCATCGTGGATCCCGTCGCGTTCGTCCGCACGATCGGCGCGGGCAACTTCGACCTGGTGCTGTCCAGCGCGGTGCAGGACGCGATCAGGCAGCGCAGCCGCCGGGTCAACACCGAGCGCGCGTACGACCTGCGCGGCTCCGACGTCGGCGACATGCAGGACGCGCTCAACCGCCAGCTGGGCCGCTACGGCGTGCGCATCACCGGCGCCAACATCCCCGACGTGCAGCTGCCCGACCAGTACCAGCAGCACCTGGCCACCCGCGAGAAGGTGGCCAAGGAGCTCTCGGCCTACGAGCGCGAGTGGGAGCTGACCCGCAAGCGCCGCATCGACACCCTGTTGATGGAGATCGAGCGCTCCAAGAAGACCCGTGACGCCCGCGTCGTCGAGGTCAAGGCCGCCCACAACAACGCGCGCAAGAACGTGGCGCGCATGCTGGAGGAGCAGGAGACCGAGGCGCAGCGGGTGACGTGGGAGATCGAGGCGCGAGGCAGGGCCGACCTGACCTCCGCCGAGAACGAGGCCAAGGCACTGCGCCGCCTGGCCGAGTCGTACCGGGACAACCGGGCCGTGCTGCAGTACGAGCTGGCCCGCAAGCGCCTCGACGTGGGCGCGAAACTGACGGAGAACGCCCCCCAACCGCTGGTCGTACGCACCCAGCAGGGTCAGTCGGACTCCGCGCTCTCCACCCTCATCCTGGCCCAGTTGCTCCCCCGCATCTCGGGCACGGGAACAGGCCAGATGAACGGCCACACCCCTTCCGCATAGGAGAACCCCATGGTGTTCCGCAAGTTGATGGCCGCGTTCGGCGCGGGCGTCGAGGTTGACACGGTGTTGACCAACACGGGCGTGCGCCCCGGCGAGCTGCTGCGCGGCGTCGTCCATTTCCGTGGTGGCAACTCCGACTACAAGGTCGAGGGCATCTACATCGACCTCACCGCCGTGGTGGAGGTCGAATCCGGCGACAACGAGTACAAGACGAGCTACAGCTTCCTGCGCCAGCAGGTGGCGGGCACGTTCCAGCTCGCGAAGGGCGCGCAGCACCAGCAGCAGTTCGAGATCACGATCCCGTGGGAGACGCCGATCAGCGCGATCGCCGGGCACCCGCTGCACGGCATGAAGCTGGGCGTGCAGACGGAGCTGGCGCTGGCGGGCGCGCTCGACAAGGGCGACCTCGACCCGCTGTTCGTCAGCCCGCTGCCGGCTCAGGAGCACGTGATCGGCGCCCTCGACCGGCTGGGCTTCCAGTTCAAGAAGGCCGACCTGGAGCGCGGCACCCTGTACGGCTCGACCATGCCGTTCTTCCAGGAGATCGAGTACTACGCGGGCGGCCAGTGGCGGCGCCACTTCAACGAGCTGGAGCTGACGTTCATCGCCGGGGCCCGGCAGATGGACGTCATCCTGGAGGCCGACAAGCGCGGCGGCTTCCTGAGCTCCAGCCATGACTCCTACAACCGCTTCACCGTGCGCTACGACGACTCGCCGCAGTCGGCGGAGACGGCCCTGCAGCGCGGCCTGGAGCAGATGGCCCGCCATCGCGGGTGGTTCTAGCCCGGAGTCACGGCTCCCCGATGGGGGCGGAACATCCGCCCCCATCGGGAATGTGAGGCGATAATTCCCCACATCTCCCGCTAGGAGATCGCTCCTTTGCGTGCAGTGGCAGTCGCATGGCGCGGTCGTTACCATGACCTCGGGAACTGACTGATCGTCGGACGGCGGGGCGAGCGATGGCACGGTTCATGGCGGCGTTGAGACGGACCGCCCCGTGGGCGGCGCGCAACGCCGACGGCGCCATCGCGCTCACCCTGGCCATCGCGGTCGGCGTGCTCGGCATCATGCCGCCCGAGATCTTCGGCGACAAGGGCGCCGACATCCAGCGCCAGCTCGTCACCGCCTCCACCTTGGTGATCATGGCCCTGGTGGCCACCGCGCTGCTGCGCGACCGCGCCCGCCAGGCCCCCGTCGAGAAGACGATCACCTCGGGCGCGCTGGCCGAGCTCCCCGTGCGCCTGGCGCGCCTGGAGGAGATCGAGACGATGGTCCACGGCACCCGCAGGGCGCTCGACTCGCTCCAGCTCGTCCGGGTGCTGGCCAGCAAGCAGGAGATCGCCCAGTCCCACGCCGAGGCGCGCAAGGACACCACCCGGTGGAGCTTCAAGGGCGGCACCGGCACCTACCTGCGCGCGGTCACGCTCCCCCTCTGCGTGGCGGCCGCCCGCAGGGACAAGCGCCACCTCACGGTCCGGGTCGAGGTCATCGACCCGTCCAACGCCGAGGTGTGCGAGACGTACGCGCACTACCGCCGCTCGCTCTCCGACGTCCCCGACGGCACCGGGGAGACGTGGACGACCGACCGGGTCAGGAAGGAGTCGTACGCGACCATCCTGGCCGCCTTCTGGCACCGCCAGCGCTACGGCCTGCTCGACATCGGGGTAGGCCTGTCGTCGACGATGACCACGTTCCGCTGGGACCTGTCGAGCAGCCGCCTGATCATGACGGTCGAGGACCCGAACCGGGCCATGACCGCGCTGGCCGACACGTTCTACTACGAAAACTGCGACACCGAGCTGCGGCTCAGCTTCGAGCAGGCGCGGCGGGTGCCGCTGGAGATGTACAAGAAGGTGCCGCTCGGCGACGAGCCCACCATCGAGGAGGTGCAGGAGCTGTTCGAACGCATCGGGGTGCCCCTGCCCAAGTCCTACAACGGCCGTGACGTCGTCGACATCGCCCGCAAGGCCCTGCGCGCCGTGGACCCGTACGGTGAGCCGCGCCCGGCGGTCCCCGCCCACCCGTCATGAGCTACCACGGCGTCCGGGAGCTCCTGCGTGCGGGTGAGGCCAGGTCGTGGGCCCTGGCGGAGCTGTCGCGGCCCGGCCTGACCGCGGTGCGCCACCCGCTCGGCTTCGTCTGCCTGCCGCTGGAGCGCGACGGCGGCGAGGGGGTATGCCTCCACCTGTGGTCCGACTCGCTCACGCCCGCCGAGAGCACCACCTCGCAGATCCACTGCCACAGCTGGGACCTGGTCAGTCACGTGCTCTACGGCCAGGTTCGCAACGTGCACGCCGTGGTCACCGACGCCGGCGCGGACGCCACGCACCGGGTGTTCGAGGTGGTCAGCGGGGCCGACGGCGACCGCATCTCGCCCACCCGCCGCACCGTGCGGCACGCCACGGGCCTGGTGGAGGTCTTCGGGCCCGGCGACACCTACACGCTGGCCGCCGACCGGTTCCACAGCAGCGTCGTGCCCGAGGGCGGCGAGGCGGCCACGATCGCGCTCGGGCGGGGCCGGGCCGGCAGCCGCGACCTGTCGCTCGGGCCGCTGGGCGGCGGCCTCCACCACGTCTCCAGGCAGCCGCTGGACGCCGGGGAGACGGCCCTGGCCGTACGCCTGATCGCCGCGCACCTGACCTGAGAGGGACCCGATGGACCTGGATCACGCTCGCACGGTGGCCGTGGACGCCGCCGAGGCCGCGGGGGCGCTGCTCCTGGAGGGCACCCGGGGCGCGCTCGGCGTGCGGGCCAAGGGCGAGGCGGGCGACGTGGTGACCGACCTCGACCTGGCCTCGGAGAAGCTGCTGCTGGAGCGGATCCTGACGGCGTACCCGTCGCACGCGGTGATCGCCGAGGAGTCAGGGCTGGCCGGGGCGGCGGGCGGCGAGTGGACGTGGCTGGTGGACCCGCTCGACGGCACCAACAACGTGGCGATCGGGCTGCCCACGTACGTGGTGGGCCTGGCGCTGTGCCGGGGCGGGCTGCCGCTGCTGGGCGTGGTGCACGACCCCGTCTCGGGGCAGACGTGGTCGGCCGTCCGGGGGAAGGGCGCGGTGGCCTCCTCAGGGGCCCGCCTGGCTCCCCCCTACGCGCCGAGCCCGCACGGGCCGCTGGTGGCCTGGACGCAGGGCTACGGCATCGCCAGGGACGACGCGACCGTGCGAGGGCTGAAGACGGCACTCGACCTCGGCGCGCGCCGGGTGCTGCAGCTGTGGGCGCCGCTGCTGGCGTGGGCGATGCTGGCGCGCGGCGACATCGACGGCATGGTGGGCTACCGGGCCGGGGTTGTGGACCTGCCGGCCGGCGCGCTGCTCGCGCAGGAGGCCGGCATCGAGATCCGGGCGCTGGACGGCGGCCCGTACGACGAGTGCATCGACGCCCCCGCCGGGGAGCGCAGCTTCGTGGCCGCCCACCCCCGCGCCCTGCCCGGATTGCTGGCGCTGCTCCACTGAGGAAAAGTGCGCAGAAAATGTGTGTCCTTTGTCGATGAGTTCTGTCGCCGTTCGACGTCTAGTTAGAGGGTGCCCGGCAGACGGCACCGAACGGAGAGGAGCCCGACATGATCACCACGACCGAGCTGGCGCAGGTGCTCTTCGCCACCACCCTGCAGCCCTCCGACACGCTGTCCCCGTTCCAGATCCGCGCGGCCGTGAACGAGCGGCTGTGCGCGTGCGGCGGCGACCCGTCCTGGTGCGCGGCGTACGTGGCGCAGGAGGCCGGCGACCACCCCGAGATGTACGTGCCCCGGATGCGCTGGGCCCTGGACGCGGTCGCCGGCGCCTACGAGCTGGCCGCCGCCTGACCCGCTGCCGGCGGGCTCAGCCGAACTCCACCAGCGCCCACACCGTCGCCACGAGCCCAGTGACCGCCAGGCCCGCCCCGGTGAGCAGGAAGCGGCGCATCGGGACCCTGACATCATGGCGGCGGCACGACTCGAACCACAGCAGCGTGGCCAGCGACGCCCACGGGGTGATGACCGGGCCGACGTTGGTGCCGACCAGCAGGGCCAGCAGGCGGTCCTGGTCGGCGGGCGGGATGACGATCTCGACGGCCTGGTAGGCGGGCAGGTTGTTGATCAGGTTGGACAGGCCGGCCCCGACGGCGGCCGTGCGATAGGGGTCGCCCTCCGTGCCGATCATCCAGGTCATCAGAGCGGACAGGCCGTGGCCGCTGAGCGTGGGCACGACCAGGAACAGGCCGGTCACGAAGATGACGAGCTGCCAGGGGACGAGGCTCCACGTCAGGCGCCCGCGGGCGCGCAGCACGAAGGCGCCCAGGACGATGGCCGCGGCCACCGTGGCCGCGACGGCGACGTGCGCCTTGAGCAGCAACAGGACGATGAACAGCAGGCAGCCCGCCGAGGCGGCCGTGAACAGCACGCGGTCGGCCACGGGCTCCAGCACCGGCGGGGTGTAGCGCAGGTCGCGCCGCTCGCCGCGGCGCCAGTAGAACACCCACAGGAACACCATCGTCACCGCGATCGAGACGATCTGGGGCGCCCACATGCGGGCGGCGAACTCCTGGGCGTCGAGGCCGATCTTGTCCATGCCCAGGAGGTTGGTCAGGTTGGAGACCGGCAGCAGCAGGCTGGCGGTGTTGGCCAGCCAGATCGTGGTCATGGCCAGGGGCAGTGCGGCGATGCGGGCCTTGGGCGCCAGGGCGAGCATGACCGGGGTGAGCAGGACAGCCGTCGTGTCCAAGTTCAGAAATATCGTGACAAATGACGCGAAAGCGGCACAAAGAAAGAAGAGGGCGGCGTAGTTGCCACGTCCGAGCACCGCCATCCTCGCCGCGATCGCGTCGAAGACCTGGGCCTCCTTGGTCAGCTCGGCCAGCACGATGATCGCGACCAGGAAGACCAGCAGTGGACCGATCTCGTCGAGGCTGCGCGCCGCATCGGCCCAGGGCAGCAGCCCCGTCGCCACGAAGACCAGGCCGAGAACCAGCAGCCCGATCCTGATCCAGTCGAGCACGCCAACACGCCGCAACACCCGATGATGATCGCACACAGGCTCCAAAATGCCGATCCCGCAGGGGATACTGGGCAGATGGCGCGCGACGGCAGGCCGACCGAGATCTTCGTCAGCTACTCCCCGGCCGACACGGCCTGGGCGACGTGGATCGCCTGGGAGCTCGAGGCGGCGGGCTACAAGACCATGATCCAGGCCTGGGACTTCGTGCCCGGCACGAACTTCATCGACTTCATGGATCGCGGCGTCAGCGAGGCCCAGCTCGTCGTGGCCGTGCTCTCGCGCAACTACCTGGGCTCCCGCTACGGCCGGATGGAGTGGCAGGCGGCGCTGCGGGCCGACCCCGACAACCCCTCCAACAAGCTCGTCACGATCCGGCTGGAGGACGTCCAGGTCGAGGGCCTGCTGTCCACGATCACCTGGGTCGACCTGCTGGGCGTCTCCGACCCGGGGCAGGCCAGGGCGCTGCTCCTGGGCCGGGTCAGGGAGGCGATGGCGGGCCGCGCCAAACCGGACGCCGCGCCCGCCTTCCCCGACGGCTCCACCGTGCCGGCGCCCGTCCCGACGCTGCCGCCGCCCGCCGAGCGGGCCAGGGCCCGGCGCGCGCCGGTCACGGCGCCGAAGTTCCCGCCGTCGGCCGGCGAGAGCAGGGGACGCGAGTCGATCAGCGTGCTGCACATCGGCGGCCCCCGGTTCGGCAGGGCGCTGCCCGACCCCGGCGAGCCCTTCACGCCGGAGGACATGCAGGCCCGCATCTGGGCCGACCTGACCGCCATGTACGACCGCGGCATGCCCCGCCCCGACCTCATGGTCGTCAGCGGTGACCTGACCGAGTCCGGCAGCCTGGGGCAGTTCGGGCAGGCCACGCGGTTCGTGACCGACCTGCGGCTGCTGCTCGGGCTGGAGCCGCACCGGCTGATCCTGCTGCCCGGGCCGCGCGACGTCACCAAGGCCGCCGCCAGCGCCTACTTCATGACCTGCGAGGCCGACGACGTGAGCCCGCAGCCCCCCTACTGGCCCAAGTGGCGGCACTTCGCGAAGCTGTTCGGGGAGGTCTACCAGGGGCTGGACGACCGGGCGTTCGACGGCGGGCAGCCGTGGACGCTGTTCGAGGTGCCCGATCTGAAGGTGGTCGTGGCGGGGCTCAACTCGACGATGGCGATGAGCCATCTGGAGCGCGACGCGTACGCGCAGCTCGGAGAGGCGCAGGCGGCCTGGTTCGCCGAGCGGCTGCGGCCGTACGAGGAGAGCGCGTGGCTCCGGCTGGGCGCGATCGGGCACCCGCCGGACGAGCTGAGAGACGCCCCGACGTTCGAGCGGCTGCTGGGCCACCGGCTCAACCTGCTCTTCCACGGCGGTTCCGGGCCGGCGGCCGAGGGCCGGATCGCCGCGCCGCGCTCGGGGCGGCACCAGGTCGTCGAGATCGGCCCCGACGGGCTGCGCACCTGGCTGCCGGACGCGCAGCCCGCCGGCCGGCCCGAGCCGGTCCGCGCCCGGTGGCGGGCCGCGCAGGCCACGTTCACCGGCGAGGCCCCGGCCGTCCCCTCGCCCGCGCCGAAGCCCGAGGAGCGCGAGCCGAGCCCGTACGAGCTGCTGCTCGACCGCATCACCGAGGTCTGCGAGGCGCGGCACGAGCGGGCCAGGATCCGCAGGTTCGACACGCACCTGGTGGTCACCCACCCCGAGGACGGGTTCGTCCGCCAGACGATGATCGGCGCGCACGTGGGCGAGCCGGACGAGGCGGCCGCGGCGGAGTTCGTCCGGCGAGCGCACGCCGTGGGGCTGGCCGCCGAGCTGGTCTACCAGGGGCCGCCCGCGTCCCGCGCGATCCGCGACGACCTGATGCGTAAGGGTGTGCGGCTGCGCAGCTTCACCGAGTTCCAGGGGCTGCTCGACCTGAGCGGCTACGTCGCCGAGCAGACCGCCAGGCTGACGACCGACCGGCGCTACCCGCCCGACCTGTACGTGCCGCAGCGCTACCGCGAGCTCGACCGCCCCGGCAGCCAGGTCAGGCAGGGCCTGACCGACGAGCTGATGCGCCTGCTGGCCGCCGACCACGGCCGCTTCCTGCTGCTGCTGGGCGACTTCGGCCACGGCAAGACGTTCGCGCTGCGGGAGCTGGCCCGCCGCATCCCCGTCGAGCTGCCGCACCTGACGCCGATCCTCATCGAGCTGCGCGCCCTGGACAAGGCGCACTCGGTGGACGCGCTGGTGGCGGCCCACCTGGCCGGCCACGGCGAGGAGTTCATCGACCTCAAGGCGTTCCGCTACCTGCTGCGGCAGGGGCGGATCGTGCTGCTGTTCGACGGGTTCGACGAGCTGGTCACCCGGCTGACCTACGACCGGGCGGCCGACCACCTGGCCACGCTGCTGGCCGCGGCCGACGACAAGGCGAAGATCGTGGTGGCCAGCCGCACGCAGCACTTCAAGTCCCACAGCCAGGTGCTGACCTCGCTCGGCGAGATGGTGGGGGTGCTGCCGCAGCGCCGGGTGCTCAGCGTCGAGGACTTCACGCCCGACCAGATCCGCTCCTACCTGGCCAACAGGTTCGCCGGCGGCGACGAGGCCGCCGCCCGCATGTCGCTGATGGGGGAGATCGAGGACCTGCTCGCGCTGGCGCAGAACCCGCGCATGCTCAGCTTCATCGCCGACCTCGACGCCGACCGCCTGCGCACCGTGGCCGAGGCGCGCCACACGATCAGCCCGGCCCTGCTGTACGAGGAGATCCTCAGCTCGTGGCTGGCCTTCGAGGAGCGGCGGGCCAGGATCCCCGGCTCGCCGGCCGGGCTGACCACCGACGAGCTGTGGCAGGCGGTGACCGCGCTGGCGGTGCGCCTGTGGGACTCCGGGGAGGCGCTGCTGGGCCTGGACGAGCTGACCGAGATCGGCGAGACGCTGACCGACCTGGCCGACGGGCAGCTCTCGGCCGCGCACGCCGCGTTCCGGATGGGGTCGGGCAGCCTGCTGGTACGCACCGAGGAGGGCATGTTCGGCTTCATCCACGCCTCGGTGATGGAATGGCTGATCGCCCGGCACATCGCGACGACCCTGGACAGCCCGCTCCTGCTGTCGCGCCGGCCGCTGTCGGCGCTGACCGTGGAGTTCCTGTGCGACCTGGCCGACGTGCGGGCGCTGCGGGCATGGGTGGCCGACCCGCCGGGCGACGACGTGTCCAGGGCGAACGCGGTCAAGATCTCCGCCCGGCTGCGCACGCCGGCCCGCGCCGACCTGCGCGGGGCCAACCTGAAGGGCGAGGACCTGTCGGCCAGGGACCTGCGGGAGGTCGACCTCACCGGCGCCGACCTGTCCGAGGCGACGCTGGCGGGCACCAACCTGTCCAGGGCGACCCTGCGCGACGCCCGGCTGGTGGGCGCGCGGCTCGACGGCGCCCAGCTCACCGGGGCCGACCTGCGCGGCGCCGACCTGTCGGGGGCGCGGCTGGCGCAGGTCGACCTGAGCGACGCGGCGCTCGAGGGCGCCCGCTGGCACCGGGCCTCGCTGATCAACGTGACCGGCACGCTGCCGCACCTGCCGGGCGCGGCCGTGGTGCCGGGGCAGCCGGTCGAGGTGGAGTTCGCGCCGGCCGGCATCGGCGTCCCGTACGGCTACCACTTCCAGACCAGCCGCCTGCCCGAGCCGATCGCCTACAGCCCCGACGGCGCCACGATCGCGATCGGCAACGAGGACGGCGGCGTGCTGCTGTGCGTCGGCGGCGCGCCCGTGCGCACGTTGCAGGGGCACCGGGGCCGCGTCTACGCGGTCACGTTCGCGGGCGGGCTGCTGGCCACGGGCGCGAGCGACGGCGCCGTGCGGCTGTGGGACGCGCTGACCGGCGAGCCGCTGCGCCGGCTGGCCGGCCACCCCGACGGCGTGTGGCCGGTGCGCCTCGACGCCTCGGGCGAGCTGGTGGCCGCGGGCGGCGGGGACGGCGTCGTACGCGTGTGGGAGACGGCCACCGGGCGGCTCGCGCACGAGCTGAGCGGCCACCGGGCGCCCGTCTTCACCGCCTCGTTCGGCCGCTCGGCGCTGGTGACCGGCGACTCCGCGGGCGTGGTGCGCGTCTGGGACCTCGGCACCGGCCAGGTGAAGGAGACGCTCGGGGAGCACCGCGGCAGCGTCTACCGCGCCGTGCACAGCCCCGACGGCCGCCTGCTGGCCACCGGCGACGAGGCGGGCACCGTCCGGCTCTGGGACACCGCCACGTGGACGCTCCTGCACGAGCTGACCGGCCACCTGGGCAGCGTCTACTGCGTGACGTTCTCCCCCGACGGCACGCTGCTGGCCACCGGCGACACGGCGGGCAGCGTCCGCGTGTGGGACCCCTCCGGCGAGGCCCGCGGCGTGCACACCACCCACGCGGCGGCCGTCTACCAGGTCACCTTCAGCCCCGACGGGCAGACCCTGGCCAGCGGCGACTCCAACGGCGTCGTACGCCTGCAGCGGCTCGGCGGCGGCCAGCGGATCGAGCTGACCGGGCACCGCAGCTCGGTCTGGCCCTTCGCGTTCAGCCCCGACGGGCAGCAGCTGGCCACCAGCAGCAACGACGGCACCGTGCGGCTGTGGGACCCGGTGACCGGCCAGAGCCAGCGGGTGCTGCGCGGCCACGGGCGCCGCATCTCCTCCGTCAGGTTCAGCGCCGACGGCACGATGCTGGCGACCAGCGGCAACGACGGCATCGTGCGCGTGTGGGAGCCGCGCACGGGGCGGCGGCTGCGCGAGTTCAGCGGCACGGCCGACCGGCTGATCTCGGCCTCGTTCTCCCCCGCCGGGCCCACGCTGGCCACCAGCAGCAACGACGGCGGCGTGCACTTCTGGAACGCCGTCACCGGCGACTACGAGCGCGAGCTGCACGCCGAGACCGACCACGTGTGGGCCGAGGCGTTCAGCCCCGACGGCAACATGCTGGCCACGGCCAACGACGACGACAGCGTGCGGATCTGGTACCGCCCGACCGGGCGGCTGGCGGTCAACCTGATGGACCACCGCGGGCGGGTGCGCTCGATCGCGTTCAGCCCCGACGGCTCCTACGTGGCCACCGGCTGCGACGACAAGCTCGTACGCCTGTGGCACGTCGACTCCGGCGGCCGGGTGGCCACCCTCGAAGGGCACACCGACCGGGTCTACTCCGTGGCCTTCTCCCCCGACGGCCGCCACCTGGCCAGCGCCGGAAACGACGGCAAGGCCCTGGTGTGGGAGCTGCGCCCCGGCCAGCCCTGGCAGCCCCGGCTCGCGCACACGCTCGACCGGCACGACGGGCGGCTGTGGAGCGTGGCGTTCAGCGCCTCCGGCGACAGCCTGGCCACCGGGGGCGACGACCTCCTCGTCCGCGTGTGGGACACCGCGACCGGCCACCTGCGGCACACGCTGGCCGGGCACGCCCGCCGGGTGTGGTCGGTGGCCTTCAGCCCGTCGCAGGACCTGCTGGCCAGCGCCGGCGACGACGGCGTGGTGATCCTCTGGGCGGGCGGCGAGCGGCGGGCGACCCTGCTCGGGCTGGCCGAGGGGTGGGCCGCCCTGGCGCCCGACGGCCGGTACAAGGTGCAGGGCGACCCCGGCGGGCAGTTCTGGCACGTCGTCGGGATGTCACGGTTCGAGCTGGGCGAGCTCGACGCGTACCTGCCGGGGGTGCGCCAGCTGCCGCTCGACTCGCCCTTCTAGTACACCTCGATCCGGTCCATGCTGATCACCGTGCTGCCCGAGGCGGGGTTGCGCTCGCCGGTCACGCGCACCCGCAACGTGTGCTCGCCGGGCGCCAGGACGGGGCTCAGGTAGTTGAGCTGCTCGCCGACCCGGATGTCGCTGTAGTAGTCGACGCGCTGCTCGGGGCCGCCGTCGACGGAGATGGCGGCGATGCCGTTGCCCCGGTCGCGCACGCTCAGCAGGGCCACCCGCGTGCCGGTGAAGCGGACCGTCGCCGTCGCGCCGGCCTGGCCGCTCCAGTGGTCGTTGCTCCAGAAGCACTGGTTGCCGCAGCCGGAGCCGGACTGCCAGGTGCCCGCGTACGTGACCTGCGGGTCGAAGTCGTTGATCACCGACGTGGCGGCGCCCGGGTCGCCGGACGGGAGCTGCTGGGTGGCGCCGGCGGCGAGGGGGCGGCCGAAGTTCGGGGTGCCGTCGGCGTTCCAGGTGAACTTCTGCACCCGCGTGGTGCGGAAGTCGTAGGTGTAGGTGCTGGTGTTCTTGCCGTGGTAGGCGATCCAGTCCTCGGTGCCGTCCGGCGAGCGGAAGAACGAGTGGTGCCCCGGGCCCCACACGCCGGTCGCGTCGTTGCGCGCGAACACCGGCCCGGCGTGCTGCGTCCAGTTGGCGGCCACCATCGGGTCGGCGCCGTTCGCGATGCTCTTCATCCACAGCTGGTAGTCGGGCTTGCCGGTGTCGCAGGTGGAGTAGGTCAGGAACGTCCTGCCGTTGCGGTAGAGCGGGGTCGGGCCCTCGCGCACCTCGGTGCAGCCGCCGCCGGCGGGGATCGCGACCCGGCCGCCGGTGACCGTCCACGGGTTGCTCATCCGGGCGATGTACAGCTGCGCCGGGCCGCCCATGCCGCGCCCGGGACCGGCCCAGACGAAGTACTGCTGTCCGTTGTGGGTGATCGGCTCGCCGTCGATGGCGTACTCGCCGAAGTCGGCGATCTTGGCCTTGAACGAGTACGGGCCCATCGGGTCGTCGCCGGCCGACTCCAGGACGTACATGCGGTGGTTGGCGTCCACGCCGTCGGAGGCGGTGTAGTAGATGTACCAGCGGGCCCCGACGTGGCGGAAGGCGGGCGCCCACATCTGCGTGTTGCGGCTGGTGTCGCCGTCGCGCCAGACCACCTGCTCCGGCGCGGCCAGCAGGGTGGCCAGGCTGGGCGAGCGCCAGATGCCGATGCGGTCGCCGCGCGTGGTGGCCACGTAGTAGTCGCCGTTGTGGAACATCAGGCTGGGGTCGGCGGCCGGGTTGACCGGGTTGCGGAACGACTGCGCCGCCGCCCCGGCCGGGGTCACCGGGACGATCACGCTCAGGACGACGGCTACGGCGGCGAGGGCGGCTCGCCAGGGCGATGAGCGCGGCATCTGCGGTCCTTCCACGAACCTGTCGGGCGATCTTTCCGATCGTCATGGAAGGGGGTCATGCCGTCAACCGCGGGCGGCGCGCCTCAGCAACTCGTCCCAGACCTCCGCCACCCGGGCGTCCAGCTCGTCCAGCGAGCCCTCGTTGGGGATCACGATGTCGGCGGCGGCCAGCCGGTCCTCGCGGCTCGCCTGGGCGGCGATGCGGGCCTTGGCGTCGGCCTCGGGCATGCCCCGGTGCTCGGCCAGCCGGCTGATGCGCACCTCGTCGGCCGTGTCCACGACGATGACCACGTCGTACATCGGGGCCAGTTTGTTCTCCACCAGCAGCGGCACGTCGTACACCATGATCGTGTCGTCGGCCGCCTGCCGCTGCAGCTGCGCCACCCGCTCCCCCACGAGCGGATGGACGATCGCGTTGAGCGCCGCCAGCTTCTCGGAGTCGGCGAAGACGAGCGAGCCGAGCTTCTCCCGGTTGAGCGAGCCGTCGGGGCGGAGCACGTCGTCGCCGAACGTGGCCACCACCCGGGCCAGGCCCGGCGTGCCGCGCTCGACCACCTCGCGGGCGATCTTGTCGGCGTCGATCACCATCGCACCCCTGGCCGACAGGCGCTTGGACACCTCGCTCTTGCCCGAACCGATCCCGCCCGTGAGCCCAATCTTCAGCACGCGAAAAGCCTATCCACCATCGGGCCGTGCGGGTCCATCATCTTGGGCTCATCATCGTAGACATGGTCTCTAGCATCTTCCGGGCCGCGCACGAGCAGGCGGCGGCCGCCGGGGACGACTGGGTGGGGCCGCCGCACGTGGTGCTCGCCCTGCTGGCCGGCGACTCCCTCGCCGCGCGGGTGCTGGCACAGGCCGGGCTCGGCCGCGAGCGCGCAGCGGAGTGCCTGCCCCACCACGCCGGGCCGCCGCACCGGGCCGGCGGCTTCGCCACCCCGAGCTTCCACGAGCTGCACGGCATCGCGACCGGCCTGGCCCTGGCCGCCGGGCTGCGCACTCCGACACCGGAGCTGTGGCTGGCCGCCCTGGCCCACCACACCGAGGCGGACCGGGGGCCGACGCCGCTGCACCTGTTCGGGGTGGACCCGGGCGAGGTGCTGGCGGCGCTGCGCGGGCACGGCGTCCCGGTGCCGCCGATCGAGGCGCCCCAGCACGTGCCGTGGCGGGGCCGGCACCAGGTCGTGGTGCCCGCCTTCGCCCTGCGGGCCGCGCTCGACCGGCTGAACGCCGAGCATCCGGCGGGCTCGGAGTGGCGGTGGGGGTGGAACTGGGTGGACGACGACATGGGCCGCGCCGTGATCATTGCGGAGGACGGGATCGATCTGGCGTCCTTCGCAGGTAGACCATCGTCAGGTGATCGTCCATCCGCTCGCGGCTCGTCTCCCGGTAGCCCAGACGGCGGTAGAGCCGCAGGTTCCCCTCCGACAGGTGACCGGTGAACAGGTCGAACGCCGTCGCCTCCGGCATCTGCTCGTGCAGGGCGCGCAGCAGGGCCGTGCCCACCCCCTGCCCCTGCCGGTCGGGCGCGACGACGAGGCGGCCGACCAGGCAGGTGGTGCCGGACAGCCGGCCGCGCACCGCGCCCACGATCCGGCCGGCGGCGATCGCCTTGAGCACGAGCGCGCCCTCGACGACCTTGCGGACCTGCTCCAGCGACTCGACGAGCGGTGGGATGTAGGGGTCGCCGTAGAGCTGGGCCTCGCTGACGTACGCCGCCCGCTGCAGGGTCAGGATCTCGCCGGCATCCGACGGCACCGCCCGTTCGATCAGCACGGGCAGCACCCTATCTCAGGAGCCCATGCCCGCCGTGAGCTCGCCGGGACACACGGTGCGCGGCCTGGGCAGCACGCCGTTGACGAGGTAGTCGTGCACGCGGGTGCGCAGGCAGGTGGCGCGCAGCTTGCTCACGCCCTGCATCAGGTACGCGCCGTGCCCGTCGCCGTGCCAGAGCATCGCCGCCCCGGGGATCCGCGCGGCCACGCGGGCGGCGCCGGAGGCGGGGCTGTCGGTGTCCAGCCGGCCGATGCCGACCAGCACGGACGGTCCCTTGCCCGCGCGGGCCGGGCGGAACGGCCGGGGCGGCCAGCTCGGGCGGCCGCGCAGCCCCACGCACCGGGCCACCTCGTACCGGCCGGTCAGCCAGCCCACGCGCGGCGCCAGTTCGCGCAGCCGCGACTCCATCGCCAGGAACCGCCGGTAGCCGGGGGCGGCGGGCATGAAGTCGTGGCACGCCATCGACCGAGCCACCGTGCCGGGCCCCACCGGCTGCGCCACGGCCGCCATCCGCGCCAGCGCGCTCGCGTCGCCCTCCTCGGCCGCCGACATGGCACTGGCCAGCTCCGGCCAGCGCTGCGGGGCGAGCCCGGCCAGCACGGCGGCCGTGATCAGCCGGGCGTCCAGCGAGCGCCCGGGGCCGGCGGGCAGGGGCGCACGCTCCAGCAGGTCGTCCAGCACCGACACGGCGTCGTCGTCATCGAGGGGGCAGCCCATGCGGGTCGCGCACCAGTCGCGGAAGGCGGTGAGCTGCCGCTCGGCCGCTCGGGCGCGGGCGATCAGCCGCCGTCCCAGGCCGGGCTCGGTGTGGTCGGGCACGCCTTCCAGGTACATCCGCTCGACGCGGCGCGGGAACAGCTCCAGGTACGCCTGCCCGTACACCGCCCCGTAGGCGTTGCCGAAGTAGCGCAGCCGCGGCTGGCCGAGCGCGGCACGCAGGGCGTCGAGGTCGTGGGCCACCTGCCAGGAGGTGAGGCCCGCGTAGGCGGGGCCGGCGGCGATGCGGCAGCTGCGGTCGTAGGCGGCGTTGTCGCGGGCGTAGGCGCGCCAGGCGGCCGGGCCGGGGGTGATCTGGAGCCGCCGGGGGTCGGGGGGCGGGACGGAGCAGCGCACCATGGAGGTGCTCCCCCGGTCGCCGATGCCGCGCGGCTCGACCAGCACCACGTCGAACCACCTGGCCAGCTCGCTCACGGTGTCGGGCCGGGCGCGCACGGCCTGGACGGCGGACTCGTCGCCGGTGTTCACGACCAGCGCGCCGAGGTTGCGGGTCGGGTCGTGCGCGGGCATCCAGGCCAGGTCGATCTCGGTACGGGGGCCGCGCGGCCTGGCCCAGTCGACGGGCACGGACAGCTTGCCGCACCGCAACCCGTCGCCGCAGTCCCACCACGCCACCTGCCGCCGCGCCTTCCCGGCGCCCCCGGCCCCGGCGACATCGGCCCCGGCGACATCGGCTCCGGCCATCCCGGCACCGCCCGTCATCCGCCCGGACCCGCGGGACACCTCCGAGCCGGGACCGCCGGGTGCGGTTCGGCCGGGACCGCCGGACAGCAGCGGGCCGGACCCGCCGGGCCCCACCGGGCCGAGCCCACCGGGCGCCGTCCACCCCGGACCCGTCCCGCCGGACACAAAGGAGCCGGGACCACCGGACTCCGCCCCGCCGGGACCACCGGGCGCCATGGAGCCGGGACCATCGGCCGCCGTCCCGCCGAGCCCACCGGGCACCAAGGAACCGGGACCGCCGGACACCGCCCCGCCGAGCCCACCGGGCACCAAGGAACCGGGACCATCGGATGCCGTCCCGCCGGGACCGCCGGGCACCAAGGAGCCGGGACCGCTGGACTCCGTGTCGCGCCTGGCCACCCCCGGAGCGGCCGCCGCCGCGCCGGAGGCGACCGCGTGCGGCGACAGTGCGGCCCAGGCGGCACTCGTGGCGGCGTTCACCGCTCGGGGGGCGGTGGCGGCGGAGGTGGCGGGTGGGGGCGGGACGGTGGTGGCGGTCACGGCGGCCGTCAGCGCGGCCGTGCCCTGGATCATCCGCTGAACCATGCCCACTGCAACCCCTGACAAGTCGCGACGACCAACAGCACAGGCAGTGTCTCAGCGTCCAACCCCGCAGGTCAGAGCCTTGCAAAGGCTCCTAGGTAAAATCTGTGACCCGCTCAGCGAAGTATCCGGAAAAAGGCCCGTATACCCTCCACCAGCGGACCGGGCGCCGCCATGGCCACCATGTGGCTGGGACTGTCCGCATCTCCCCAATAGACAAGGTCGTTCCCGCGCTCGGCGATCCGCCGCATCACGGCCGGCCCGCCGTGGGTCACCCCGGTCGGCACCACGCTCTGGTCGATGGGCAGGCCCGCCGCCCCTTCGTAGTACGGCCACGACGAGGACGCCCCCGTCCCCGTCAGCCAGTAGAGGCTGGCGTTGGTGAGCACCAGGTCCCGGTCCACGGGCTCGTCCCCCGACCCCCACCCGTCGAACTCCTTGAACCTCTCCACCAGGTAGGACAGCTGCGCCACCGGCGAGTCCGCGAACCCATGACCCAGCGTCTGCGGCCTGGCGGCCAGGTAGGTCCCGTACCCGCTGCCGCCGGCCATCCGCTCCGTCATCAGCCCCAGCAGGGCCAGCTCCTCCTCCGTGGCCCCGTCCAGCTCCCCCGGCACCCCCGACGGGATGCCGAGCCCGGCCGTGATGACCGCGCCGGCGACGTGCTCGGGGTCCAGGGCGGCGAGCTGGGGGGTGACCATGGCCCCGGCGTCGTTGCCGTGCGCGCCGTACCGGTCGTACCCGAGCCCGGCCATCAGCTCCGCCCACGTACGCGCCACCCGCTCGATGCTCCACGGCCGCTCGTCGGCGGGCTCGGGGAACGGCGAGAAGGCGAACCCGGGCAGCGAGGGGGCCACGACGTGGAAGGCGATGTCGGGGTCGAGCCCGTGGCGGCGCGGGTCGGTGAGCGGCCCGATGACGTCGAGGAACTCGGCGACGGTGTTCGGCCAGCTGTGCGTCATGACCAGGGGCAGCGCGCCGGGCTCGGGCGAGCGTACGTGCAGGAAGTGGATCGTCTGCCCGTCGATGCGCGTGGTGAACTGCGGGAACGCGTTGAGCCTGGCCTCCTGGGCCCGCCAGTCGAACCCGCCGGCCCAGTAGCCGGCGAGCTCGCGCAGGTAGGCCACGGGCACGCCCCTGCTCCACCCGCCGGGCAGCTGCGCGGCCCACCTGGTGCGCCGCAGCCGGTCCCTCAGGTCGTCGAGGTCGGACTGGGGGATGTCGATGTGAAAAGGCTTGATCTCTTCCATGCCGCGAATTTAGGCGGCATTGCGGCAAGAATCGTTCCGCATTGGCTCGCCGCCACGATCGAGCGTGCCCAGGATGCCGAAAAGGCCCCGCACGGTCACCCGTGCGGGGCCTTTCAAAGCCTCAGGCCACCCGGAGGGGCCCTAGGCGGTCAGAGCCGAGCTCAGCTCTGCCCACCCGCCAGCTTCTCGCGCAGAGCCGCGAGCGCCTCGTCAGAGGCGAGCGCACCACTGGCCGGAGCCGACGACGAGGAGCCGCCCTGCGGGGCCTGCGTCTCGCCGCTGTAGGACGAAGGAGCGGCCTCGCCGGCCTCCGCCTCGGCCTTGCGGGCCTCCTCGATCTGCTTCTTGTGGGCCTCGAAACGAGTCTGGGCCTCGGCGTACTGCCGCTCCCACTCCTCACGCTGCCTGTCGAAGCCCTCGAGCCACTCCCCGGTCTCCGGGTCGAAGCCCTCGGGGTAGATGTAGTTGCCCTGGTCGTCGTAGGTCGCCGCCATGCCGTAGAGGGTCGGGTCGAACTCGACCTCGGTCCCGACGCCCTCGTTGGCCTGCTTCAGCGAGAGGCTGATGCGGCGACGGTCGAGGTCGATGTCGATGATCTTCACGAAGATCTCGTCGCCGACCTGGACGACCTGCTCCGGGATCTCCACGTGGCGCTCTGCCAGCTCGGAGATGTGGACCAGGCCCTCGATGCCCTCCTCGACCCGGACGAACGCGCCGAACGGCACCAGCTTGGTGACGCGACCCGGCACGACCTGGCCGATCTGGTGGGTGCGGGCGAACTGCTGCCACGGGTCTTCCTGAGTGGCCTTGAGCGACAGGGAGACGCGCTCGCGCTCCATGTCGACGTCGAGGACCTCGACCGTGACCTCCTGGCCGACCTCGACCACCTCGGACGGGTGATCGATGTGCTTCCAGGACAGCTCGGACACGTGGACCAGGCCGTCGACGCCGCCGAGATCCACGAACGCACCGAAGTTGACGATCGAGGAGACGACGCCCTTGCGGACCTGCCCCTTCTGGAGGGTGTTGAGGAACGTCTGGCGAACCTCGGACTGGGTCTGCTCGAGCCAGGCACGGCGCGACAGGACCACGTTGTTGCGGTTCTTGTCGAGCTCAATGATCTTGGCCTCGAGCTCGCGGCCGACGTACGGCTGCAGGTCGCGGACACGGCGCATCTCGACCAGGGACGCGGGCAGGAAGCCTCGCAGGCCGATGTCGAGGATGAGACCACCCTTGACGACCTCGATGACGGTGCCGGTGACGATGCCGTCCTCGTCCTTGATCTTCTCGATCGTGCCCCAGGCGCGCTCGTATTGAGCCCGCTTCTTGGACAGGATCAGGCGGCCCTCTTTGTCCTCCTTCTGGAGGACCAGGGCTTCGACGTGCTCTCCGACTTCCACGACGTCAGCGGGATCGACATCGTGCTTGATCGAAAGCTCACGCGAGGGAATGACACCCTCGGTCTTGTAGCCGATATCGAGAAGAACCTCGTCTCGATCGACCTTGACGACGGTGCCCTCGACGATGTCGCCGTCGTTGAAGTACTTGATGGTCTCGTCGATCGCCGCGAGGAAGGCTTCCTCGGACCCGATGTCGTTGACCGCTACCTGCGGGGTGCTCGAGGTGGCCTCAGTGCTGGACGTCATGTGTGGAATTGCTCCGAACGCGGACAGGATGTCGATGTGGCGGATGCGCGGCAGGCCCTCTTCCGCATCAAGCCGAGGAATTACGACATCGACGTGACCGAGCGCGAGCCCGCTCCGTCTGAGGCGCGCGCGAGCCCACAGCGCAGCGATCAGCATATGAGACCTTCGCCACGGGGTCAATCCGGGGAGAAGTTAATAGGCGATGACCTGGAGCCCTCGCTTGGCGGCGATATTACCTCGAAGTTCCTCCGGCATGGAGATCCGCTCCGGGTCGCCGTCGCTGACGTAGCGCTCACCAGGATGCTTGTCCAGCCACTCCAGCCAGTATTGGGAGCACCACTTGCGGCACTCGCCCTTCTTGCCGTTGCTCTGGATGCGCTGGATCGCTCCCCGGTCGAACTTTTTCGCGTAGGGCGAAAGAGACGGCTCGGCTCCGGCGAGGAACACGCCGGAGAAATCATACCTTGTGCCGTCCCAGGAGCCGGTCCTGGCGGCCTTCTTCGGGCGGGGCAGCGACCCGTACGGCAGGGCCATCGTCTCGGAGGGCGGCGCGCCGAGCTTCTTCAGCAGCCGCTCGGTCCGGACGATCTGCTCCCCCACCCGCTTGCGCTTGAGCATGCGCAGGTTCGGGTGGCTCCAGGTGTGGTTGGCGACCTCGTAGCCGTGATCGACCAGCCACCGTACGGCGACCGCCTGGGACTCATGGTCACGCAGCCCGAACGGCTCCTTGTTGACCCAGAACGTGGCCACCGGCCGGAAGCCCGGATGCCGGGAGGCCACCTCCTGGATCACGCCCACGGCCGTGTCGGGCAGGGGGTTGCCGCTCGCGTCCAGCCCGAAGTGGCTGGGGTGCCCGTCGTCGAACGTCAGCACGACCGGGAACTTCCCCGCCGGCACCCGGATGTCGCCCCTGACGAACTCCCTGGCGGTGATCGGCACGTAGCCCCGCTCGGCCAGCCTCTCCAGCTCCTTCCTGAGCTGGTCCGGCGTCCGGTCGAGGGAGGCGAGCCGCTTGCGCAGGATGCGGTGGTACATCAGCACCGGCACCAGGCCCGCCTCGTTGGCGCGCACCTGCCGGGCGAACTCGGGCGTGGCCACGACCCCGGGCGGCTGCCCGACCGGGGCCAGGGACGGCGCGGGGCTGCTCTCGACCGTGCCCGCGGCCTTCGGCACGGCATGCGGCCGGGGCGGGCCGGGTAAGAGGCTCAGGCCGATGATGGCGACCGTGATCACCACGATGTTCGCGATGCCGATGATCCGCGTGAGGGACGCTGGTATCCGCACAGAACTCCCGGCCGCTCGGTGAAACCAGGTTCACAGGCTAGTGCAGAACCCCCCGAAACGGCCTGTCGTGTCAGTGACCCGCGTCCTCCCAGGTGCGCCCCACGCCCACGGAGACCTCCAGGGGCACCCGCAGCTGGTAGGCGGCGTTCATCTGGTCGCACACGAGCTGGGTGAGCCGCTCCAGCTCGCCCGGCGCCACCTCGAAGACCAGCTCGTCGTGGACCTGCAGCAGCATCCTGGAGGTCAGCCCCTCCTCGCCGAGCGCCTGGCGGACGTTGAGCATGGCGACCTTGATGATGTCGGCGGCCGAGCCCTGGATCGGGGCGTTGAGCGCCATCCGCTCGGCCATCTCCCGCCGCTGGCGGTTGTCGCTGGTCAGGTCGGGCAGGTAGCGGCGGCGGCCCATGATCGTCTCGGTGTAGCCGTCGGTGCGGGCCTGGGAGACGATGGCGTGCAGGAAGTCGCGCACGCCGCCGAACTCCTGGAAGTATTCCTCCTTCAGCGCCCGCGCCTCGGCCACCGGGATGTTGAGCTGCCCGGCCAGTCCGAAGTCGGACAGGCCGTAGGCCAGGCCGTAGTTCATCGCCTTGATGCGGGCCCGCAGCTCGCCGTCGATCTGCTCGGGCGGCAGGTCGAACACCCGCGCGGCGGTGGCCTGGTGGAAGTCGTGACCCGACTCGAACGCCTCGATCAGCGACTCGTCGCCCGACAGGTGGGCCATGATGCGCAGCTCGATCTGGCTGTAGTCGGCCGTCAGCAGCGTCTCGTAGCCCTCGCCGACCACGAAGCCCTGCCGGATGCGGCGGCCCTCGGCGGTGCGGATCGGGATGTTCTGCAGGTTGGGCTTCTCCGACGACAGCCGGCCCGTGGCGGCGATGATCTGGTTGAACGTGGTGTGGATGCGCCCGTCGTCGGCGATCTCCTTGATCAGGCCCTCGACGGTGGTGCGCAGCTTCTGCTGGTCGCGGTGACGCAGCATGATCGTGGGCAGCTCGTGCTCGGTCTGGGTGGCCAGCCAGGCGAGCTGGTCGGCGTCGGTGCTCCAGCCGGTCTTGATCTTCTTCGTCTTGGGCAGGTTGAGCCGGACGAAGAGGATCTCCTGCAGCTGCTTGGGCGAGCCCAGGTTGAACTGCTCGCCGACCGCGCGGTGGGCCTCCTCCACGGCGTGCTTGACCGCTGCCCCGAACTCGGCCTCCAGGCCCGCGAAGTATTCGCTGTCGACGGCGATGCCGGCCCGCTCCAGCTCGGCCAGCACCGACAGCAGCGGCAGCTCCACGTCGGCCAGGAGCTGGGTGCCGCCGCGCCCGGCCAGGAAGGCCTCCAGGGACTCGGCCAGCTCGCGCACGGCGTGGGCGCGCAGCGCGAGGTCCTTGGCCGGGGCGTCCTCGTCGTCGCCGAACAGGGCGGCCTGCCCGTTGGGCTCCTCCTCGGCACGCAGGTCGCGGTGGAGGTAGCGCCGGGCGAGGTCTTCGAGGGCGAAGGTGCGCTGGCCCGGCATCGCCAGGTAGGCGGCCAGGGCGGTGTCGCAGCTCAGGCCGCGCAGCTCCATGCCCTGCGCCCAGAGGGCCAGGATGGGCCCCTTGGCGTCGTGGACGGCCTTGGGCCTGGTGTCGTCGCCCAGCCAGGCCCGCAGGGCCGCCTCGTCGGCCTCGGTGAGCTTGACGGGGTCGATGTGGGCGGCGGTGCCGTCGGGCGAGGCGATGGCGATGGCGTCGATGCGGCCGGTGCCGCTGCCGTAGGCGCCCTTGAAGGCGAGCCCGGCGCGGCCCTCGGGCAGCGCCGACAGCCAGCCGGCCACCCGGTCGGGGCCGAGCAGCACGGTCTCGACCTCGAAGCCCTGCTCCGGCTCCTGCTCGCCGGTGCCGAGCACCTTGAACACCCGCTCGCGCAGCTCGCCGCGGATCTGCAGGGTGTCGAACAGCTTGTTGATCTCCTCGCGCTCCCAGGTGCCCTGCTGGAGGTCGCCGAGATCGACGTCGAGGGGGACGTCGCGGAGCAGCTGGGTGAGCCGGCGGTTCATCAGCACCTGGGCGACGTGCTCGCGCAGCTTGTCGCCGACCTTCCCCTTGACCTCGTCGACCCGGTCGACGAGGGCGGTCAGGGAGCCGAACTCGCGCACCCACTTGGCCGCGGTCTTCTCCCCCACGCTGGGGATGCTGAGCAGGTTGTCGCTGGGGTCGCCGCGCAGGGCGGCGAAGTCGGGGTATTGCGCCGGGGTCAGGCCGTATTTCTCCTCGACCGCCTCGGGCGTGAACCGGGTCATGTCGCTGATGCCGCGCCGTGTCATCAGGACGGTGACGTGCTCGTTGACCAGTTGCAGCGCGTCGCGGTCGCCGGTGACGATCAGGACGTTCATCCCCTGCTCGTCGGCGCGGGTGGCCAGGGTGGCGATGAGGTCGTCGGCCTCGAAGCCCGCCTTGGACAGGCGCGGGATGCGCAGCGTGTCGAGCAGCTCGAAGATGAGCTGCATCTGGCCGCGGAAGTCCTCCGGGGTCTCGCTCCTGTTGGCCTTGTAGTCGGCGTATTCCTCATGGCGGAACGTCGGCTCCGACCGGTCGAAGGCCACTGCCACGTGCGTCGGCTGCTCGTCGCGCAAAATGTTGGTCAGCATCGAGGTGAACCCGTAGACCGCCTCGGTGTGCTGACCGTCGGTGGTCATCAGGTTGGCGTCCTTGAGCGCGTAGAACGCGCGATAAGCCAGGGAATGCCCGTCAAGCAGCAGCAGGCACGGGCGGCTGGGGGTCACTTCACTCTTCGGCACGTACGCAGCCTAGTCTGCGTCAGCGACAGAAAACCTGAGCTCGGAAGAGTGGAGGCGTCCCTTTGACGCAGACCAATCCTATAGACGCGTCCCTGTTCGGCGAACTGCACAAGAACACGCTCGCCGACCGGATGGGCATCGAGTTCCTCGAGGCCGGGCCCGAAAGGGTCGTGGGCCGCATGCCGGTCGAGGGCAACACGCAGCCGTACGGGCTGCTGCACGGCGGAGCCTCGGTGGTGCTCGCCGAGACGCTGGGATCGGTGGGCGCGGCCATCCACGCCGGGCCGGACCGGATCGCCGTGGGCATCGAGATCAACGCCACCCACCACCGCTCGGCGACCTCGGGGTACGTCACGGGCGTCGCGACCAGGTCTCATGGCGGCCGCACCCTGGCGACGTACGAGATCGAGATCACCGACGAGGAGGGGCGGCGGGTGTGCACCTCACGCCTCACCTGCATGCTGCGCGACCGCTGACCCTTCCGTCACTTTCGGGGACCCTTTGCGCAGCGCCCCCGCGGGTCGCTACGGTTGTCCGAACAGAGCCCGCGGGGAGGCCCAGTAGAAAACGTGTTCGGCCCCACGTATGCGCGGTGTTCCCGTGTACGGCCGGGGAAGCCCTACATGGCCCCAAAGGCCGTCCCCGCGGGCTCGTCCAGCGTTTTCCGGAGATCGTTACCGATCCGTTCCCTCGGAACGCCAGGCGTCTAGCCTGATTTAGCCCCTGACCAGGGTCGTTGTTTCCTCACATGAGTGACACGCACATGTCACTAATTGGTGACGAACGATACTGAACCGGGCGTCGCCAGAATAAGCTCCCGCCATTGCATCCCAGTTGTGCCTGCGATGCGCGCGTGTCGAGAAGGAGGGGCACAACCCCGCCTTGACCTACTTGAGGAGCACCATTGCGCAGAGCCGTGATCGCGTTCACGGCCTTCCTGGGTGGACTCATCTTCCTGCTGGCAGGCCCCGCTCACGCGGGTCCCGCCGACTGCCAGGGATTGAGGGGAACACTCAAACTCCAAGGCCAGCCAGTGAACGGCGCCAAAATCGCCGTGACCACCGAGGGCGGACAACCCGTCAAGGAGGTCACAAGTAACGCACAGGGCACGTGGGACGTCCAGGTCGACAATCCAGGTAAGTTCAAGGTCACCCTGGATGTCAGCACCCTTCCGCAGAATGCCGAAGTGCGCGGCGGCAACAACGTCCGCACCCCGACCGTGTACGAGGGCAACTGCTCCACGGTCCTCTTCGCCCTGCAGCCCAAGGCGGCCCCCGGCCAGGCCCAGGAGGACACCAGCGGCCAGACCACGTTCTGGGAGCAGGCCGCCCAGCTGACCTTCGAGGGCGTCAACCTCGGCCTGATCATCGCCCTGGGCGCGCTCGGCCTGTCGCTCATCTACGGGACGACCGGCCTGACCAACTTCGCCCACGGTGAGCTGATCACGCTGGGCGCGGTGATCGCCTATGCCTTCAACGTCGGATTCGGCATCCAGCTCATCCCGGCCGCGATCATCGCCGTCATAGTGGCGGGCGCGCTGGGATACGGCCAGGACCGCCTGTTCTGGGGCCAGTTGCGCAAGCGCGGCACCGGCACGATCGCCATGATGATCATCTCGATCGGCCTGGCGATCCTCCTGCGCAACCTCATCCAGTTCTTCTTCGGCGCGCAGAACGAGAGCTTCGTCGACTACAACACCCAGGCCGGCATCACGGTCGGCCCGATCAGCGCCGCACCGAAGAACTTCTGGGCGATCGGCATCGAGCTCTTCGTCCTCGTCGTCGTGGGCATCGCCCTGATGAAGACCCGCACCGGCAAGGCGGCGCGGGCGGTGGCCGACAACCCGGCCCTCGCGGCCTCCTCCGGCATCAACGTCGACCGGGTCATCCGCATCATCTGGGCCGCGGGCTCCGCGATCGCCGCGCTGGCGGGCATCATGCTCGGCCTGTCGCAGTCGCTGAAGTTCACCATGGGCCAGGACATCCTGCTGCTCATCTTCGCGGGTGTCACGCTCGGCGGGCTCGGCACGGCCTTCGGGGCCCTGGTCGGCTCGCTCGTGGTGGGCATCTTCATCCAGGTGTCCACCCTGTGGGTGCCGCCGGAGCTGAAGTCCGTCGGGGCGCTGGCCGTGCTGATCATCGTGCTTCTCTTCCGGCCGCAGGGCATCCTGGGCCGCCGCGAGCGGATCGGGTGACGGGGGTAACCATGGACTGGCTCACGATTCTCACCACCACCGTCCACGCCGCCATCGGCTGGGAGACCGTGGTGTACGGCCTGGCCGCGATCGGCGTCAACATCCACTTCGGCTACACCGGCCTGCTCAACTTCGGCCAGGCGGCGTTCATGGCCGTGGCCGGGTACGGCCTGGCCGTCGCGGTCACCGTCCTGAACCTGCCGTTCTGGATCGGCATCCTGGTCGGCCTGGGGGCCGTGGTGGTGCTGGCGCTCCTGCTGGGCCTCCCGACGCTGCAACTGCGCGCCGACTATCTGGCGATCGTCACCATCGCCGCGGCCGAGATCGTCCGGCTCGTCTTCCGCTCGGTGTACTTCAAGGACACCTTCGGCGGCTCGGACGGCCGGCGCGGCTTCAACGGCGACTTCTACGCGATGAACCCCTACCCGACCGGCCACTACGGCATCGGCCCGTTCGGCTTCGACGAGCGCGTGATGTGGTTCCTCACGGTCGGCTGGGCCGTCCTGCTGCTCAGCTGCGCCGTGGTCTACCTGCTGATGAAGAGCCCGTGGGGCCGCGTGCTCAAGGCCATCCGCGAGGACGAGGACGCCGTGCGCGCCCTGGGCAAGAACGTCTTCTCCTACAAGATGCAGTCGCTGCTCCTGGGCGGCGTCATCGGCTCCTTCGGCGGCTTCTTCTACGGCCTCTACAACGGCGCCGTGCAGCCCGACGTGTTCGGCACCGAGATGACGTTCTTCGCCTACACCATCGTCATCCTCGGCGGCGCGGCCCGCGTCTTCGGGCCGGTCGTCGGCGCGATGATCTTCTGGGTGCTGTTCGTCTTCGTCGGCAACACGCTCGCGGAGCTCGTGGCCCACGGGTACATCCCCTTCATGACCAGCATCCAGGTGGGCCCGATCAGGTACGCCCTGGTTGGACTAGGCTTCATCCTGTTGCTAGTCATCCGGCCACAGGGCATCTTCGGGGACAAGAGGGAGATCGCCATCGATGCGCGATGACACGCTGACCACCAGCCCCAAGGCCACGGCGCTGGCCGCGTTCAAGGACATGCCGCGCGAGCCGGGCGTGCCCAAGCCGGACCCGATCCTCGTCGTGGACAAGGTCGTCCGCCGCTTCGGCGGCCTGACCGCCGTCGACGTGGACCACGTCGAGATCCAGCGCGGCTCCATCACCGCGCTGATCGGCCCCAACGGGGCGGGCAAGACCACGTTCTTCAACCAGCTCACCGGGTTCGACACGGCCGACGCCGGCTCGTGGTCGTTCAACGGGCGCTCCATGAACGGCGTGCCCGCGCACAAGGTCGTCAGGAACGGCATGGTGCGCACCTTCCAGCTCACCAAGGCGCTGTCCCGGCTGACCGTGCTGGAGAACATGCGCCTGGGCGCCCAGAAGCAGAAGGGCGAGACCTTCTGGCGGGCCCTCGTGCCCGGCTTCTGGCGCGGCCAGGAGGACGAGATCACCGAGCGGGCCGAGGAGCTGCTCGTTCGCTTCAAGCTCGACGCCAAGCGCGACGACTTCGCCGGGTCGCTGTCCGGCGGCCAGCGCAAGCTGCTCGAGATGGCCCGCGCGCTCATGGTCCAGCCCGAGCTCGTCATGCTCGACGAGCCCATGGCCGGCGTGAACCCGGCGCTGACGCAGTCGCTGCTCGGCCACGTCAAGGACCTGCGCGAGCAGGGCATGACGGTGCTGTTCGTGGAGCACGACATGGACATGGTCCGCGACATCAGCGACTGGGTGATCGTCATGGCGCAGGGCGCGGTCATCGCCGAGGGCCCGCCCTCGACGATCATGTCGGACGAGCGCGTGATCGACGCCTACCTGGGCGCCCACCACGACGCGCCGCTGTCCGAGAGCGAGCTGGAGGCCCAGCTACACGAGGCCGAGGCGGCTCTGGAGGCCGAGATCGAAGAGGAGACGAAGTGAACGCCGAAGAGCCGGCCCAGTCACCCGAGCTGTCCCAGGCCGCCATCACCGACCGCAGCGCCCACCTGGAGGGCGCCGAGAGCGCGGTGCTGCGGTGCGACGAGCTGATCGCGGGCTACCTGCCGGGCGTGAACATCCTCAACGGCTCCGACCTGTACGTGAAGGAAGGCGAGCTGATCGGCATCATCGGCCCCAACGGCGCCGGTAAGTCGACCCTGCTCAAGGCCATGTTCGGGCTGGTCAACATCCGCAGCGGCACCGTCCTGCTCAAGGGCGAGAACATCACGAACATGAAGGCCCACTCGCTGGTCTCACGTGGCGTCGGCTACGTGCCCCAGACGAACAACGTCTTCCCCAGCCTCACCATCGAGGAGAACCTCGAGATGGGCGCCTTCCAGGTGCCGGGGAAGTTCAAGGAGCGCTTCGAGTTCGTGGCCGAGCTGTTCCCCGCGCTCAAGGAGCGGCGCAAGCAGCGCGCCGGCTCCCTGTCCGGCGGTGAGCGGCAGATGGTGGCGATGGCCAGGGCCCTCATGACCGAGCCCTCGGTGCTGCTGCTGGACGAGCCGTCGGCCGGCCTGTCGCCGAAGCTGCAGGACCTGGTGTTCATCCAGGCCCAGCAGATCAACAAGGCCGGCGTGACCGTGATCATGGTGGAGCAGAACGCGCGGCGCTGCCTGCAGATCTGCCACCGCGGCTACGTCCTCGACCAGGGGCGCAACGCCTACACCGGCACCGGGCAGCAGCTCGCCAACGACCCCAAGGTCATCGAGCTCTACCTCGGGACGCTCGCGAGGGCCTGACGGGACGAGCGAGACGGGGAAGGGGCTCCCACGGGGCCCCTTCCCCGTTTTCAATGAGCGTTGTGAAACGTTTGGCGACAGTCGCGCTCATCCTGCCCGTCCTGCTCGTCGGCTGCCAGGACGACACGTCCTCGGCGGAGCAGTACAGCACCGGTGGCGACCCCACCGACAGCCCGTGCGCCCGCGTGGTCTCCTCCATCGGGTACGCGGGCCTCATGCTGGAGCCGAAGGGCCAGGAGGAGCGGCAGAACTTCGAGGATGCCCTCATCGGCCGCCTGGCTGAGGTACGCGGCATCACACTGCAGTTCGGTCCCCGGCTGCCCGCCTCGCTCAGCAGGGCCGTAGAGACCGTCAGGAGGACCACCGCGGGGCTGTCCAGGAACGACGTGCCACGGGAGCGGCAGGTGGCGCTGCTGAAGCAGTACCGGGTGGCGGCCGACCAGATCGTGGCCGGGTGCGAATAGCGCCGGGCAACAGCAAGGGCCCGGTCGGGATGACCGGGCCCTTCCCACGCTACGGGCGATGATCAGCCGGCGATGTTGCCGGTGCGGTACTCGAGCGCCTTGGTGGCGTACTTGTTGTCGTCGCCGTACTGGTAGATGCCGATGGTGGCGACGGCCGGGTCACCGGCCTCGTTGAACTCGACCGGGCCGCTGACGCCCTCGTAGTCGATGTCCTTGCCGGCCTTCAGCAGGTCAACGCACTCCTTGAAGCTCTTGCACTTCTCGCCGCCCTTGCTGACCTCCATCAGCTTGGTCGCGACGTCGGTGCCCGCGTCGCTCTTGGCGGCCTCGGCGGCCAGGGCGATCAGGTTGGCGGCGTCGTAGGACTCGGGGGCGTAGCTGAAGTCCTCGAGCTTGGGGTTGACCTCGAGGAGCTTCTTCTGGAAGTCCTCCGGAGCGGCAGCGCCGGGGATGGTGCCCTTGACGCCTTCCAGGGTGCCCTTGGGCATCTTCACGTAGTTCGTGTTGGACGTGTTGCCGTCCACCATGTACCACTTGTGCTTGCTGGCCGGCATGCCCTGCTTGACCAGCTCCTGCACGACCTTGGCAGTCTCCTCGAAGCCGATGAGGACGATGCCCTTGGGGTTCTTGGCCTTGATCTTGGCGACGTCGGCGGAGAAGTCGGCCGCCTTCGGGTCGTAGTCGACGCGCTCGACGACTTCGGCGCCACCGTCGGTGACGGTCTTCTGGACCTGGTCGGCCAGGCCGGTGCCGTAGGAGTCCTGCATCGCCATGATGCCGACCGTGTCGTTGCCGTCGGCCACGATCAGGTCACCGAGCACGCGGCCCTGCAGCTTGTCCGGCGGGGACGTACGGAAGTACAGGCCCTGGTCGGCGATGGTGGTGAACTTGTCGGAGGTGTTGGCCGGCGAGAAGTGCACCACGCCCGCACCAGTGATCTTGTCGATCACCGACTCCGACACCGACGAGGAGGCGGCGCCGATGATGGCGTCGGCCTTCTGCGCCAGCAGCTTGTCCACCGACTGCGAGGCGATGTTGGTGGTGGTGTCACCCGAGTCCGTGTCGATCTTCGTCACGGGCTTGCCGAGCACGCCGCCGGCCTCGTTGATCTCCTTGAGAGCGAGATCCACACCCGCGAACTCGGGCGGGCCGAGGAATGCCAGCGAACCGGTCTGGGGCAGCAGCGTGCCGAGGGTGAGCGTGCCGTCCCCCTTGGCCGCGGGCGCGGATGACGCCGGCGCGGCAGTCTGGGACGTCTGCGTGGCGGTGTCGCCGCCGCCACCACCGCAGGCTGTCAGGGCGAGGCTCGTGGCAGCCACGACAGCCAGCGCCCGCCCCACGGGAGCAATGCGGATCATGAAGTGTCTCCTTCATTCCAGGCCGGGATCCGTCAGCACCGCCGAGCGTTCCCGATCGAATGACGGAAACGTACAAAACTGCAGCATGTTCCAACCAGATGCGCTGGGGAACTGTCGGCACTTGGATGCGGAGTCGTAATCACTCCTCAACTTACGGGACCTGCGCAAGGACACTTAATGTGCGACGGGTGAAGCGCATTACGCTCCCTCTCGCGATCGCCGTCCTTCTCGCCGGGTGCGGTTCACCGGAGCCGGCCTCCCCGCCGCCCGCCGCACCGACCGCCGCACCGATCACTGGGCCACCTGCGGGAGTCTCCGTCTCACTGGCGCAATGGCGTTCCGACGAGCCGGTGCACGCGCTCCAAGTGGCTGTCCGAAATACTAGTGAAACGCCTGTTTATTTCGCCGACGTCCAGCTTGTCACGCCGTCATTCAAGACGCTGCCGGCGCGGCGGGCCGGCGCCGTCATCGGCAAGACCGAGCGCACGGACCTGCCCATCCCGTACGGCGCCGCCAACTGCTCCCCCCAGGGCCTGCCCGAGGTCCAGCCCGCCACCGTCGTGGCGCACGTCCGCACCGGCTCCGAGCAGCCGCGCAAGGTGGTCTTCGAGGTGCCGCACCCCGACCCGCTGCTGGCCAGGCTGCTGCGCGACGAATGCTCGGAGTTCCTCATCAAGCAGGCCGCGACCATCGAGTTCGGCCCCGACTGGCGGGAGTCGGGCAAGGTCATGCGGGGCGACCTGGTGGTCACCCGGCGCGGGCAGGGGACGGTCACCCTGAACGACATCGGCGGCACCACCCACTACATCGCGACCGCGAAGAGCAAGCCGCTGGGGGTGCTGGAGGCCGGGTCGCAGCGGCTGGAGGTGCCCGTCGAGCTCACCCCCGGCCGCTGCGACCCGCACGCGTTCGCCGAGGCCAAGAAGGCCTTCCTGTTCCCCGTACGGGCCGCCATCGACGGGGGCGAGGAGCGCGTGGTGATCGTGACGCCGCCCAAGCCGGTGCAGGACCGCCTCATCGACTACGCGCTGCGGGCCTGCGGGCTGGGCGGCTGAGGCGGATCAGCCCTCGATCTTGCCGGTGCGGTACTCCAGCGCCTTGCCGGGGTACTTGTTGTCGTCGGCGTACTCGTAGACGCCGATCGTCGCCACGGCCGGGTCACCCGCGTCGTTGAACTCGATCGGGCCGCTGATGCCGTCGTAGTCGATGTCCTTGCCGGCCTTCAGCAGGTCGACGCACTCCTTGAAGGTCTTGCACTTCTCGCCGCCCTTGCTCACCTCGGGCAGCTTGGCGGCGATGGACCTGCCGGTGTCGTCCTTGGCGGCCTCGGCGGCCAGGGCGATCAGGTTCGCGGCGTCGTACGACTCGGCGGCGTAGGTGAAGTCGTCGAGCTTGGGGTTGAGCGCGACGAGCTTCTTCCTGAACTCGTCCGGCGCCTCGGCACCCGGGATGGTGCCCTTGACGCCCTTGAGCGTGCCCTTGGGCATCTTCAGGTAGTTGGTGTTCGACATGTTGCCGTCCACCATGTACCACTTCACCTTGTCGGCGCCCAGGCCCTGCTTGACCAGCTCGGCCACGACCTTGGAGGTCTCCTCGAAGCCGACCAGCACGATCGCCTTCGGGTTCTTGGCCTTGATCTTGGCGACGTCGGCGGAGAACTCGGCCGCCTTCGGGTCGTAGTCCACCCGCTCCACGACGCTCGCGCCGGCCTCCTCGGCCGTCTTGGTGATCTGGTCGGCCAGGCCGGAGCCGTACGAGTCCTGCATCGCCATGATGCCGATCGTGTCGTTGCCGTCGGCCACGATCAAGTCACCGAGCACGCGGCCCTGCAGCTTGTCCGGCGGCGCGGTACGGAAGTACAGGCCCTGGTCGGCGATCGTGCTGAACTTGTCGGAGGTGTTGGCCGGCGAGAACTGCACCAGGCCCGCACCCGTCACCTTGTCGATGATCGACTCCGACACCGACGAGGAGGCGGCGCCGACGATGGCGTCGGCCTTCTGCGCCACCAGCTTGTCCACCGACTGCGAGGCGATGTTGGTGGTCGTGTCGCCCGAGTCGGTGTGGATCGTGGCGACCGGCTTGCCGAGCACGCCTCCGGCCTCGTTGATCTCCTTGACGGCCTGGTCGACGCCGGCGAACTCGGGCGGGCCGAGGAACGCCAGCGAACCGGTCTGGGGCAGCACCGTACCGAGGGTCAGCGTGCCGTCCCCCTTCGCCGCCGGCGCCGACGAGGCCGCGGTCGACGGCGCCGCGGAGCTGGGCTGCTGCTCGGCGGTGTCGCCACCGCCGCCGCCACACGCCGTCAGTGCCAGGCTCGCCGCGGCCGCGACGGCCAGAATGCGCCCCGTTGGAGCAATGCGGTTCATATAAGAGACTCCCCCTATCGCAGCGAAGGAACGATCACCTTCGCCGGGTTTTCCGAGCTCAGCATGCCTGTCCGGCGACGTCGGGGGGAGTTCTTACGCGGCTTTTATGCTGATTCGTAATGTCCCAAACACCCATAGTAATGGCATGTTTCATGAGAGTTACGGACACCCCCTGATATGAGATGCCCTGATCCGAAATTTCCGGATCAGGGCATGAACGAGATGGTCCGCCGGGTTCAGCCGGTTCAGCGTGCTCGGCAGCTCAGTGGCTCGGCGGCTCAGTGGCTCGGCGGCTCAGCGGCTCGGCGGCTCAGCCGGCGATGTTGCCTTTGCGATATTCGATCGCCTTGGCGGCGTTGAACCGGTTGTCGGCGCCGTACTGATAGACACCGATCGTCGCGACCGACGGGTCACCCACGTCATTGAAGTCCACCGGGCCGCTGACACCCTCGTAGTCGATGTCCTCGCCGGCCTTGAGCAGGTCGACGCACTCCTTGAAGCCGGTGCACTTCTCGCCGCCCTTGCTCACCTCGGCCAGCTTCCCGGCGATCGAGGCGCCCGAGTCGTCCTTGGCCGACTCCGCCGCCAGCGCGATGAGCGTCACGGCGTCGTACGACTCCGCCGCGTAGGTGTACTCGGCCAGCTCCGGGTCGACCGTCAGCAGCCGCTTCTGGAACGCCTCCGGCGCCGCCGCCCCCGGCAGCGTGCCCTTGACGCCCTCCAGCGTGCCCTTCGGCGCCCTGGCGAAGTTGGTGTTCGACATGTTGCCGTCCACCATGTACCACTTGTGCTTGTCGCTCGTCAGGCCCTGCTTGACCAGCTCCTGCACGACCTTCGCCGTCTCCTCGAACCCGATCAGCACGATCCCCTTCGGGTTCGCGGACTTGATCTTGGCGACGTCGGCCGAGAAGTCGGCCGCCTTCGGGTCGTAGTCCACCCGCTGCACGACCGTCGCGCCGCCCGCCTCGGCCGTCTCGCTCACCTGGTCCGCCAGGCCGGAACCGTAGGAGTCCTGCATGGCCAGGATCCCGATGGTGTCGTTGCCATCGGAGACCACCAGGTCACCCAAGACCCGCCCCTGCAGCTTGTCCGGCGGCGCGGTACGGAAGTAGAGCCCACGGTCATTGATCGTGGTGAACTTGTCGGAGGTGTTGGCCGGCGAGAACTGCACGACCCCCGCCCCCGTGATCTTGTCGATCACCGACTCCGACACCGACGACGAGGCCGCCCCCACGATCGCGTCCATCTTCTGCGCCAGCAGCTTGTCCACCGACTGTGAGGCGATGTTCGTGGTCGTGTCACCCGAGTCCGTGTCGACCTTCGTGACCGGCTTGCCCAGCACCCCGCCGGCCTCGTTGATCTCCTTGAGCGCCAGGTTGACGCCCCCGAACATGGGCGGGCCCAGGTACGCGAGCGAGCCCGTCTGCGGCAGCACCGTACCGATGGCCAGTGTGCCGTCCCCCCGGGGACCGGCCGAGGAGGGCATCACGGAAGCCGAGCCCGTGGCCTCGGGCCCCGCGGTCGTGCCGCCGCCGGAGGAGCAGCCGGCCAGCGCCAGGCACACCGCGGCGACCAGTGCCGGGGCGGAGAGCGGGGCGCGCGAATTGCGGATCATCGAAAGCGTCTCCGTTCGTAACGAGCGGACCTTCCGTCCGCCCATCAGTTACGCGCCGGGACGCCGCCCCGCGAAAGCACCCGAAGCCGGTTGGATGCCCAGTCGTGACCGCACCACAACCCAACGGGTCAAATCACCTGATATAGGGCTTTTTCAGGATCGCTCCGCCGTGTCATCTATAACGATCTGAGCAACCTCACGCATGCTCAGCCGCCGATCCATCGACGCCTTCTGGATCCACCGGAACGCCTGCGGCTCGCTCCAGCCGTGCTGCGCCATCAGCTGCCCCTTGGCCCGCTCCACCAGCTTCCTGGTCTCCAGCCGCTCCGACAGGCTCGACACCTCGGCCGCCAGCGCCACCATCTCCTCGTGCCGGCTGACCGCCATCTCGATCGCCGGCACCAGATCCGCCTTCGTGAACGGCTTGACCAGGTAGGCCATCGCCCCCGCGTCCCTCGCCCGCTCCACCAGATCCCGCTGGGAGAAGGCGGTCAGAATGAGGCAGGGGGCGATCCGCTCGGACACGATCCGCTCGGCCGCCGAGATGCCGTCGAGCACGGGCATCTTCACGTCCAGGATGACGAGATCGGGCCTCAGCTCGGCGGCCAGCCGGATCGCCTGCTCACCGTCACCGGCCTCGCCCACGACGACGTAGCCGTCCTCCTGGAGCATCTCCTTGAGGTCGAGGCGGATCAGGGCCTCGTCTTCCGCGATCACTACTCGCCGCTGCGTACTCACGAGCAGAAGAGTACAGACGTCCGGTAGATTAGATCCACGCCGGATCTGCGTGGCCCCAGGTTGAGCTAAGCTTCTGGCTGCGTGATACGGGTGAATTCGGGATTTGTCCGGATTCCGGCCCCGGTACCCCAATTGGCATGAGGGAGCGGATTCAAAACCCGTACAGTGTGGGTTCGAGTCCCACCCGGGGCACCGACAACCGCCCGGCCTACGGCTGGGCGGTTTTGTCGTACCCCGGTGTCACACTCTCCGCATGTATGATCTCGCCGTACGTGACCGGGCGCTCAGGCTACTGGCTTCGGGGCTGAGCCTCAGCGAGGCGAGCCGCCAGACCGGGGTTCACCGATCCACTGTCCGCGCGTGGCGGGACAGGCCTGGTCGCTCACCGATGACCGGCACCTGCCCTCGCTGCACCGAGGTGCCGCACGCCCCCGAGCCGCCGGACGCCTACGCCTACCTCCTGGGCCTCTATCTCGGCGACGGCTGCATCTGCTGGGTCGGCGATCAGGCCAAGCAGGTCTGGGCGCTGCGCATCGCATGCGCCGACAGGTGGCCGGGCCTCGTTCAGGAATGTGTCGAAGCCCTTCAGGCCGTCCGGCCGACCAACAAGGTCCGTGTCATCCAGAAGCGGGGCTGCAAGGATGTCAACTCCTACTCCAAGCACTGGCCGCACCTCTTCCCCCAGCACGGGCCCGGCAGGAAGCACAACCGCGCGATCGTGCTCCATGACTGGCAACGGGAGATCGTCACGGCTCATCCCGGGCCGTTGGTGAGAGGGCTCATGCACTCCGACGGCTATCGGGGGCTCAACCGTGTCCGGCACGACCTCTCCGGCGGAATCCGCTGGTACGAATATCCCCGTTACCTGTTCAAGAACGAATCCTCGGACATCCTCGCCCTCTGCGGCGAAGCGCTCGATCTCCTCGGTGTCGCCTGGCGGTTCAACAAGCGCAACGAGCTGTCCGTCGCCAGGCGGGAGGCCGTCGCGTTGCTCGACCGCTACGTCGGCCCCAAATACTGACCCGGGATCGCCCGGGAGCTACCAGGGCACCGTTCCGGCGTCGTCGAATAAGCCGCCCGTCGGGCCGTCCGGGCCGAGGGTGGCCAGTTCGATGATGATCGCGGCCCCGTCCGCCGCCGTGCGGGTGATGGAGAAGGGGAGGTCCTTGGTGAAGTCGGTGGCGCAGGCGCCGGGGGCGGCGGCGTTGACCAGGATGCCGTCCTTGTGGAGCTCCTTGGCGTACTGGACGGTCAGGGAGTTGAGCGCGGTCTTCGACGGCGGATAGGTCGCGGAGGCGGGCAGGCCGGACATGTAGTGGGCGGGGTCGGTGTGGTGGGTCAGGGAGCCGACGCCGCTGGAGACGTTCACGATGCGGGCCGCGGGTGAGCGTCTGAGGAGGGGGAGCATGGCGTTGGTGACGGTGAGGACGCCGATGACGTTCGTCTCGAAGACCTCGCGCATCGTGCGCGCGTCCGTGGCGCTGGGCTGCGGGCCTATGGGGCCGGAGATGCCGGCGTTGTTGACGAGCACGTCGAGGCGGGTGAGGGAGCCGGCGGCGGCCTGGACGGTGGCGGGGTCGGTGACGTCGAGGAGGATCGGGCGCACGTCGGCCCCGGTCGCGCGCAGGCGGTCGGCCGCCTCCTCGCCGCGGGCGCGGTCGCGGCAGCCGAGCAGGACGGTCATGCCCCGGGCCGCGAGCCCGGCGGCGACCTCGTACCCGATGCCCTTGTTCGCCCCGGTCACCAGGGCGGTGGTGGTGTTTTCGGTCATGTCAGGAAGCACATCATCGGGTCCGGGCCGCGGGCCAACACCGGGTGGGTCATGGGCAATACCCTGGAGGTATGGAGACGCGCGAGCTGGCCTATTTCGCCGCCGTCGCGGAGGAGCTGCACTTCGGGCGGGCGGCCGCGCGGCTGGGCATGGCGCAGCCGCCGCTGTCCCGGGCGATCCAGCAGCTGGAGCGGCGGCTCGGGGTGCGGTTGTTCGACCGCTCCAGCCGTGGGGTGTCGCTGACGCCGGCGGGTGAGGTGCTGGCCCGGGAGGCGGCGAAGGTGCTCGACGCGGTGGCCGCGGCGACGGCGCGTACGCGGCGGGCCGGGCTGGCAGCGCCCCGGCTGGTGGTGGCGCTCAAGCCGGGCGGCGACGGGGGGCTGCTGCCGGACATCCTGACCGCCTACGGCTCCCATCCCGACGCGGTGGACGTGGAGCTGGCGCTGTGCGGGGTGGCGCAGCGGGCCCAGCTGGTCCGTGACGGCACGGCGGACGTGGCGTTCCTGCACGTTCCGTACGAGGACCTGACGGGGTTCGACAGCGAGCCGCTGCGGGTGGAGGGCACCGTGGCCGTCATGCCCGTGGGGCATCCGCTGGCGGGGCGGGCCTCCGTGTGCCTGGCCGACCTCGACGCCGACCCGACGCCCCGCTGGCCGGGGCGGCACCCGGAGGTCACCGATCCGGCGATGTTGATGCAGCTCGTGGCCTTGGGGAAGATGATCGTGGTGGCGCCGGAGTCGGTCAGGGGGCAGATACGGCGCGATCTGGCGTGCGTTCCGGTCCTGGACGCGGAGCCGACGACGGTGGTGCTGGCGTGGGCGGAGGAGACTCGGTCGCGAGCGCTGGCCGCGTTCGTGCGCACGGCGACGGAGGTGGCCGGGCGCCTGGCGCACGCGCCGGGGTGACCGAGGTGGCCGGGCGCCTCGCGCACGCGCCGGGGTGACCGAGGTGGCCGGGCGCCTCGCGCACGCGCCGGGGTGACCGAGGGGGCCGGCCGCCGCTGCCCTGCGCTCCGGGATGACGTCCGCCTGGCCGCCACTGCGGTCCTGGGGCCGGCGATGGATGGGGTGGGGGACTTTTCGGGATCGCTCCCACCGGGAATAGCCCGTTCAAGATCGATGAATACGGGGGGTGGGGCGGGATGCCGTTGAGCGTGGCGGTGCGGGAGGCGTTCCTGGCGGAGCCGCACATCGCGAGCCTGGCCGTGGAGGCGGGTGACGGGCGGGCGCCGCTGACGGTGCCCGTCTGGTACGACTACAGTCCCGGCGGCGAGATCCGGTTCCTGACGGACGGCGACTCGCTGAAGGCCAGGTTGATCTCGAAGGCCGGCCGGTTCTCGATGATGGTGCAGCGGGTCAGCCCGACCTACCGGTACGTCTCGGTGGAGGGGCCGCTCGTGCACTCCGGGCCGACGACGATGGAGGACCTGACCCGGATCTCGGCCCGCTACCTGCCGCCCGACGCCGTGTCGGGGTACGTCCAGGGCTCGGATCTGAACGTGCTCGTGACCTTCAGGATGCGGCCGGAACGCTGGCTCTCGGCCGACCTGGGCGCCCTCGGCTGACCTGCGAAACGGTATTTTTGGCCCGTGACTGCTATCGATCCCACTTCGACCGGCGCCGTCGGCACCGGCCTCGCGACCATCGCCGCCGACGGCACCGTACTCGACACCTGGTTCCCCGCCCCCGAGCTGGGCGACGCGCCCGAGTCGGGCACGCGGCGGCTGTCCACCGAGGAGGCCGGCGAGCTGGCCGAGCTGATCGGCCCCGACGCGGCGCGGGGCGTGGAGGTGGTGGCGGTGCGCACCGGCATCGCCAAGCTCTCCGAGCCGCCGGCCGACACGCATGACGTCTATCTGCGCCTGCACCTGATCTCCGCCCGCCTGGTCCGGCCGAACGGGGTCAACCTGGACGGGATCTTCGGCCTGCTGGCCAACGTGGTGTGGACCAACTTCGGGCCGTGCCCGGTGCCGGACTTCGAGCGTACGCGGCTGCGGCTGCGGGCGAAGGGGCCGGTGACGGTGTACGGGGTGGACAAGTTCCCGCGCATGGTCGACTACGTGCTGCCCTCGGGGGTACGGATCGCCGACGCCGACCGCGTACGGCTGGGGGCGCACCTGGCCGGCGGCACCACGGTCATGCACGAGGGGTTCGTGAACTTCAACGCGGGCACGCTCGGCGCGTCCATGGTCGAGGGCCGCATCTCGGCCGGTGTGGTCGTCGGCGACGGCTCCGACGTCGGAGGTGGCGCCTCGATCATGGGGACGCTGTCGGGCGGCGGCAAGCAGGTCATCTCGGTGGGCGAGCGCTGCCTGCTGGGCGCGAACTCGGGCCTGGGCATCTCGCTGGGCGACGACTGCGTGGTGGAGGCCGGTCTGTACGTGACGGCGGGCACCAAGGTCGCCCTGCCGGACGGCACGGTGGTCAAGGCGGCCGAGCTGTCGGGGTCGGACGGCATCCTGCTGCGGCGCAACTCGCAGTCGGGCGCGGTGGAGGCGGTGCCGCGCAAGGGTGGCGGCATCGAACTCAACGCCGCCCTGCACGCCAACGACTGACCTGGGCCGGTGCGGTGGCCGGGCCGTCTTCGGATCGCGTCAGGGGATCCTTCGCACCACGTCAGAGGCCCACAGTGCGCTCCGTAACGGCGCTGAGCCGGTGAAGGGTCAGCGACCGTTTCCTGGAGGGCCGTCAGCCGAAGTGCGGCGGGTGGCAGGCCACGGCGGAGCGTGAACGAGAAGGCCGCTGACGTCGGGTCAGCGGCCGTTTCCTGGAGGGCCAGCAGCCGAAGTGCGGCGAGTGGAAAGCCACGGCGCAGCGTGAACGGAAAGGCCGCTGACCTGGGTCAGCGGCCTCGGCGGCGGAGAAAGGTCAGTGCGCGTGGCTGACGGCGGAGCCGATGGTGTGGACGCGCAGGGCGTTGGTGGAGCCGGGGGTGCCGGGAGGGGAGCCGGCCACGATGACCACCTTGTCACCCTTCTCCAGCCTCCCCAGCGACAGCAGCGACGCCTCCACCTGCCGCACCATGTCGTCCGTGTGGTGCACGAACGGCACGTGGAACGTCTCCACCCCCCACGTCAGCGAGAGCTGCCCGCGCACGTGGGGCGCGGAGGTGAAGGCCAGCAGCGGGATCGGCGAGCGGTAGCGGGCCAGCCGCCGCGCCGTCTCCCCCGACATGGTGAACGCCACCAGCGCCTTGGCCCCCACGATCGCCCCGACCTCGGCCGCGGCACGGGCGATGGCGCCGCCGGTGGTCTCCGGCATGCGCTCCAGCGTGTGCGTGGCGTGCAGGGAGGCCTTCTCCGCGGCGCAGGCGATGCGGTCCATCGTGGAGACGGCCTCGATCGGGTAGTTGCCGACCGAGGTCTCGCCGGACAGCATGACCGCGTCGGCGCCGTCCATGACCGCGTAGGCCACGTCGGAGGCCTCGGCGCGGGTGGGGCGCGGGGAGTTCATCATCGAGTCGAGCATCTGGGTGGCGACGATGACCGGGCGGGCCTTCTCGCGGCACAGCTCGATGATGCGCCGCTGCACGATCGGGACCTGCTCCAGCGGCAGCTCGACGCCGAGGTCGCCGCGGGCCACCATGATGCCGTCGAAGGCCTCGACGATGTCAGGGAGGCGGTCGACGGCCTGCGGCTTCTCGATCTTGGCGAGCAGCGGGAGGCGTACGGCCTCCTGCTCCATGATGTTGCGCACCACGTCGGCGTCGGACGGGCGGCGGACGAACGACAGGGCGATCATGTCGAAGCCGGTGCGCAGCGCCCAGCGCAGGTCGGCCTCGTCCTTGTCGGTGAGCGCCGGGGCGCTGACGTTGATGCCCGGCAGGTTGAGGCCCTTGTTGTCGGAGATCATGCCGCCGATGACGACGCGGGTGATGACGCGGTCACCCTCGACGCGGGTGGCCTCAAGCACGAGGCGGCCGTCGTCGACCAGGATCGTGTCACCGGGGCGGACGTCGTTGGGCAGGCCCTTGTAGGTGGTGGAGACCTGCTCGCGGTCGCCCGGCACGTCTTCGGTGGTGATGGCGAAGACGTCACCGAAGCCCAGCCGGACGGGGCCTTCTTCGAAGGTGCCGACCCGGATCTTGGGACCTTGCAGGTCGGCGAGCACGCCTACGCCGCGGCCGAGGTCGGCCGCCACCTCCTTGACCCGGTCGTAGACCTCTCTGTGCATGTCATGATTGCCATGGCTGAGGTTGAACCGTGCCACGTCCATGCCTGCGGCGATCAACTCGCGGAGGCGTTCTTTGGAGGAAGTGGCGGGGCCTAGGGTGCAGACGATTTTCGCACGACGAGTCACGAGTCCTACCTTAATTGGTACAGACCACTTGGCAGTCATTGACGACGGAGAACGTACCCGGCGTAGGAGAACAGAACGAGAACGGCGACCCCCAGTCTCGCCAAGTTCGTGTACTGCTCCGGGTAGATCACGCCTTCGATGTAGTGGTCGATGAAGCCGCTTGCGGGCAGTGCCTCCTGTCCGGCGTGGCGGCGCGCCCAGTCCTCGACGAGGGTCAGCGGGCATTCGACGCCGGTCAGGATCGAGAGCACCCCCCATGCGGCGACTGCGAGGTGCGCCCAGATAGTACGCCGCCAGCGCCATGCGACGAACCCGCCCACGGCCATGTAGACGAGAAAGGTGAAGTGCACCACCATCGCGGCGTCCGCGAGAAGGCGATACATCATGACTTGACGGTAGGGAGCCGCAGCCCCGGCGTCCACACCTCATCGCCCGGTGGCCCCCGCCTCCCGGATCTCGGGTCCGTACCTCAGAAGCTCTCAAGGCTCGACGGTGGCCGCCTTCCAGGCGTCCACGATGCCGTGGCCGTAGAAGCCGTTGTCGGCGGTCCCGCCCTCGCAGTCGTGCGTCTCGGTCTGGCCGAACGCCTTGTAGACGTACTGGCGGGGCGAGGGGCACGCCTTCTGCGCGGCGGTCTTGTAGAGCAGCTCCTCCACGGTGGCGGGAGCGAGGTCGAGCCCGCCCTTGCCCGGCTTGCCGAAGCGGCTGACGAGGATCGCGGCGACGCCGGCGGCGTGCGGAGAGGCCATGGAGGTGCCTTCGAGGTACTGGTAGTAGGCGCAGGTGCCGCCGGTGCAGTCCTTGACGACGTCCGCGCCCTTGGGCTCGCCGGAGGCGTCGATGCGCCCCGCGGCGCGCAGCACGTGCTCGGGCGCGGCGGCCAGGATGGACCGGGTGGCCTTGGTGCCCTGCCCGTCGAGCACGTCGCCGCCGGGCGCCGAGACGTCGGTCTGCTCGACGCCGTAGTCGCTGTAGATGGCCTTGCGGCCGGAGGGGCCGAGGGCGGAGACGGAGATGACGCCGCCGGACTCGGCGGGCACGTTGATGCAGGAGTTGTCGATCCGGCGCTCCTTCTCGTCGCCCTTGGGGTAGCCGGGGCTCTGCTTGTCGACCTGCGGTCGGCCGAGGTCGGTCGAGCCGTTGCCGAGGGCGGAGACGAGCGTGACGCCCTTCTGGCGGGCGTAGTCGAGGGCGCGCTGCATGCCGGTGATGATGGCCCGCTGCTCGAGCTGCTGCTTCTTGGTGTCGGACTGGTTGGAGGCGCAGTTGAACAGCCAGGGGTCGACGAAGTAGCTCATGTTCACGACGTCCACGCCGATGTCGCCGGCGTAGGTGAGGGCGTCGAGGCTGGGCTTGAGGAAGAAGAACCCGGAGTCCTGGCCGGCCCGGAGGTTCACGATCTGGACGGCGGGCGCGACCCCGGCGATCCCCTTGCCGTTCACGGGTGAGGCGATGGTGCTGGCCACGTGCGTGCCGTGGCCGTCGTCGTCCACGTCCACGGCGTCCTTGCAGTTTGCGGCCTCGCAGGGGCCGTCGAGCGTCTCGCCGTACTCGTCCTTGGGCTTGTCGGTGACGAAGTTGCGGCTGAGCTCGCGGTTGAAGTTGGCGGCGAGGTCGGGGTGCTTGCCGTCGACGCCGGTGTCGATGACGCCGACGAGGACCTGCTTGGTGCCGGGGGCCTTCGCGTTGGCGCGGTCGGCGCCGATCATCCGCATGTCCCACTGGCGGCCGGCGAGCGGCTCGCCCCGGCTCTTGGTGAACGAGTCCGCGTCGGGGAATGCTCCGGCGGTGCGGCGGGCGGTGGCGAAGCCGATGCGGCGGTCCGGCGAGACGCCGACGACGGCCCCGTCCTCGCCCACGGCCTCCTCGAACCGGTCGCCGTCGCCGCTGGCCATGAGGTAGCCGAGCCGGGTGTCCACCGAGACCGTGGTGCCGCCGGCGCGCTCGACGGCGGCCTCGGCCGCGCGCTGTTTTCCGCCGGCGTAGAAGACGAGGTATTCGGCCTGCGGGGCGGCGGGCTCGCGGGACGCGGCGGGCGAGCAGGCACCGGCCGCGACCAGGGCGGCCAGCGCCGTCAAGCCAGAGGCGACCCGCCGCATTGTTCCCCCATCTCACCGACTTGCCGCAGAACCTGAATCTTCCCGACAGTCAACCAGTGATGCAACTTAGTAGTGAAATTTCGGTCGATGGTGGGCGAAGCGCACCCATAGGGGTGACGCTGCGGCTGAGCGAGGTTGAGCGGGCCTACCCTGTTCGACCTGGCCCGACAGCGCCCGGCCCGGCAGGGGGCCGGCGCGGCAGGCGGCCGGCGCGGAGGAGGCGGGGCCGCCGGCCCGGCTGGTCGTCGACCTGTCGCCACTGCCCGCCATGCCGATCAACCACCGCTTCGGCGTCCCGGCGTGGAACCCGAAGATGGGGGGTTGTCGCTCGAATTCGGCGAGCTGCCTCCTGAGCAGCGCAACAGCCTGTGGTTGCGCGTCCTGGACGCCATCGCGTCCGGGACGCCATCGCCCGCGCCCGCCGAGCCGGCGCATGCCGTTGCCGGGGCCGTACGGGACGACCCCGGCGGGGACGGCTCAGACCAGCGGACGGGCCGTCGGCAGGATCGGGTACGGCAGCGCCGTGTCGCCGGTCAGGAACCGGTCCACCCCGGAGGCGGCGGCCCGCCCCTCGGCGATGGCCCACACGATGAGCGACTGCCCGCGGCCCATGTCGCCGGCCACGAAGACGCCGTCGACCTTGGACATGTACGTCTTGTCGCGGGACACGTTGCCCCTGGCGTCGTAGAAGCCGTCACCGGCGACCTCGGCCAGGTCCTGCAGCAGCGCGCCCTTCTCCGGCCCGAGGAAGCCCATGGACAGCGTGACCAGCTCGGCCGGGATCTCCCGCTCGGTGCCCGGGATCGGCTTGAACCCGGCCTGCGGGCCCTCGACCTCGACCAGCCGCAGCGCGCGCACATTGCCGTCCTCGTCGCCGACGAACTCGGTGGTGGAGACCGCGTACACCCGCTCTCCCCCGCCCTCGGCCAGCTCCTCGTGGGCGCTCTCCATCTTGAACAGGATGGGGAACGTCGGCCACGGCTGGCTGCCGGGCCGCGAGGCCGGCGGCTGCGGCATGATCTCGAGCTGGGCGACGGACTTGGCGCCCTGCCGGATCGCCGTGCCGATGCAGTCGGCGCCGGTGTCACCGCCGCCGATCACCACCACGTGCTTGCCCTCGGCCGAGATGGGCGGCTTGGGGAAGTCGCCCTCCTGGACCTTGTTCGACAGCGGCAGGTATTCCATCGCCTGGTGGACGCCCTTGAGCTCGCGCCCGGTCACCGGCAGGTCGCGCCACTGGGTGGCGCCGCCGGACAGCACCACGGCGTCGAACTGCTCGCGCAGCTCGGCGGCCGTGATGTCCACGCCGACGTTCACGCCGGTGCGGAACTCGGTGCCCTCGGCCCGCATCTGCTCCAGGCGGCGCTCGATGTGCCGCTTCTCCATCTTGAACTCGGGGATGCCGTAGCGCAGCAGGCCGCCGATCCGGTCGGCCCGCTCGAACACCACCACGTCGTGCCCGGCCCTGGTGAGCTGCTGGGCGGCGGCGAGCCCGGCGGGGCCGGAGCCGACGACCGCGACCCTCTTGCCGGTCTTGACGGCCGGGGGCTGCGGGGTCACCCAGCCCTCGGCGAACGCCCGGTCGATGATCTCGACCTCGACCCGCTTGATCGCCACCGGGTCGGAGTTGATGCCCAGCACGCACGCCGCCTCGCACGGAGCCGGGCAGAGCCTGCCGGTGAACTCCGGGAAGTTGTTCGTGGCGTGCAGGCGCTCGATGGCCTCGCGCCAGTCGGTGCGGTGGACCAGGTCGTTCCACTCGGGGATGAGGTTGCCCAGCGGGCAGCCGTTGTGGCAGAACGGGATGCCGCAGTCCATGCAGCGGGCCGCCTGCTTGGTCAGCTTCTCCTGCGAGAAGTCCTGGTAGACCTCGCGCCAGTCGCTGATGCGGACGTCCACGGGGCGGCGCGCCGGCAGCTCCCGGTCGTGCGTGAGAAAACCCTTCGGGTCAGCCATTCGGTACGCCTCCCTTAACCCTGAACCGCGGCGGCCATGACCGCCTCGTCGATGTCCCTGCCTTCGGCGCGGGCGGCCTCGGCGGCCTCCATCACCCTCTTGTAGTCGGTCGGCATGATCTTGCCGAACCGGCCGAGCGCCTCGTCCCAGTCGGCCAGCAGCTGCTTGGCGACCGGCGAGCCGGTCTCCGCGAAGTGCTTCTCGACCGTCTCCTTGAGGAACTCGGTGTCCTCCTCGGTGAGCGCCTCGATGGCGACCATCTCGCGGTTGACCCGCTCGGGCTTGAGGTCCAGCAGGTACGCGATGCCGCCCGACATGCCGGCCGCGAAGTTGCGCCCGGTCGGGCCGAGCACGACGGCCTTGCCACCGGTCATGTACTCGCAGCCGTGGTCGCCCACGCCCTCGACGACCGCCGTGGCGCCGGAGTTGCGCACGCAGAACCGCTCGCCCACGACGCCGCGGATGAACACCTCGCCGGACGTGGCGCCGTACAGGGCGACGTTGCCGGAGATGATGTGGCCGTCGAGCGGGGCCTCCTCGTGCGGCCGGACGGTGATCCGCCCGCCGGACAGGCCCTTGCCGAGGTAGTCGTTGGCGTCGCCGGTCAGCCGCAGCGTGATCCCGCGCGGCACGAACGCGCCGAACGAGTTGCCCGCCGAGCCGGTGAACGAGATGTCGATCGTGTTCTCCGGCAGGCCCTTGCCGCCGTGGCGCTTGGTGACCTGGTAGCCGAGCATGGTGCCGACCGTACGGTTCACGTTGCGGATGGGCAGCTCGAGTGTGACCGGGGTGCCGTCCTTGATGGCGCCCTCGGCGAGCTGGATGAGCGTGTTGTCCAGCGCGTGCTCCAGCCCGTGGTCCTGCCCGACGATCCGGCGCAGCGCGGTGCCCGCGGGCAGCTCGGGCTGGTGCAGGACCGGCGACAGGTCGAGGCCGCTGGCCTTCCAGTGGTCCTCGGCCGCCGTCATGTCGAGCATCTCGACGTGGCCGATCGCCTCGTCGAGCGAGCGGAAGCCCAGCTCGGCCAGGTATTCGCGGATCTCCTCGGCGATGAACTCGAAGAAGTTGACCACGAACTCGGGCTTGCCGGTGAACCGCTTGCGCAGCTCGGGGTTCTGCGTGGCCACGCCCACCGGGCAGGTGTCGAGGTGGCAGACCCGCATCATCACGCAGCCGGAGACGACCAGCGGAGCGGTGGCGAAGCCGTACTCCTCGGCGCCGAGCAGCGCCGCGATGACGACGTCGCGGCCGGTCTTGAGCTGGCCGTCGACCTGGACCACGATGCGGTCGCGCAGGTCGTTGAGCAGCAGCGTCTGCTGGGTCTCGGCCAGGCCGAGCTCCCACGGGGCACCCGCGTGCTTGAGCGACGTCAGCGGCGACGCGCCGGTGCCGCCGTCGTGCCCGGAGATGAGCACCACGTCGGCGTGCGCCTTGGACACGCCCGCCGCGACCGTGCCGACGCCGACCTCGGCGACCAGCTTCACGTGGACCCTGGCCTCCGGGTTGGAGTTCTTCAGGTCGTGGATGAGCTGGGCCAGGTCCTCGATCGAGTAGATGTCGTGGTGCGGCGGCGGCGAGATGAGGCCGACGCCCGGCGTGGAGTGCCGGGTCTTGGCGATCCACGGGTAGACCTTGTGGCCGGGCAGCTGGCCGCCCTCGCCGGGCTTGGCGCCCTGGGCCATCTTGATCTGCAGGTCTGCCGCGTTCACCAGGTATTCGGAGGTGACGCCGAACCGGCCGGAGGCCACCTGCTTGATCGCCGACCGGCGGGCCGGGTCGTACAGGCGCTCGGGGTCCTCGCCGCCCTCACCGGTGTTGGACTTGCCGCCGAGCTGGTTCATCGCGATGGCGAGCGTCTCGTGTGCCTCCATCGAGATGGAGCCGTACGACATCGCGCCCGTGGAGAACCGCTTGACGATCTCGGAGACCGGCTCGACCTCCTCGATCGGGATCGGGCTCCCCTTGCGCAGCTTGAACAGGCCGCGCAGGGTCATCAGCCGCTCCGCCTGGGAGTCCACGAGGTTCGTGTACTCCTTGAAGATCTCGTAGCGGCGGGTCCTGGTGGCGTGCTGCAGCTTGAAGACGGTCTCGGGGTTGAACAGGTGCGGCTCGCCCTCGCGCCGCCACTGGTATTCGCCGCCGACCTGGAGCTTGCGGTGGGCGTTCTCCACGCGCGGGTAGGCGTGCTGGTGACGCTGCCTGACCTCTTCGGCCAGCACGTCGAAGCCGACGCCGCCCAGGCGGGAGGTGGTGCCGGTGAAGCAGGCGTCGATGACCTCCTGGCTCAGGCCGAGCGCCTCGAAGATCTGCGCGCCGGTGTAGGAGGCCACCGTGGACACGCCCATCTTGGACATGACCTTGATGACGCCCTTGCCGTACGCCTTGATCAGGTTGCGCACGGCCTTGCGCTTGTCGATCGGCAGCGCGCCGGTGTCGACCAGGTCCTCGATGGTCTCGATCGCGAGGTAGGGGTTGATCGCGGCGGCGCCGTAGCCGATCAGCAGCGCCATGTGGTGGCACTCGCGGGCCTCGCCGGTCTCGATGACCAGGCCGATCTTGGTGCGGGTCTTCTCCTGGATCAGGTGGTGGTGCACCGCGCCGGTCAGCAGCAGCGACGGGATCGGGGCGAGGGTGTCGGAGGAGCCGCGGTCGGACAGCACGATGATGCGCGCGCCGTCCGCGATCGCCTGGGACGCCTCGGTCCTGATCTCCTGCAGCCGCCGCAGCAGCGCCTCGCCGCCGCCGGCGACCTCGTACAGGCCGCTGATGACGTACGGGTGGAAGCCGGGCAGGTCGTGCTCGTCGTTGATGTGGATGATCTTGGCGAGCTCGTCGTTGTCGATCACCGGGTACGGGAGCACGAGCTGGCGGCAGGAGCTCGGCCCCGGGTCCAGCAGGTTGCCCTCGGGTCCGATGGTGCTGGCCAGGGAGGTGACCAGCTCTTCCCGGATGGCGTCCAGCGGCGGGTTCGTGACCTGCGCGAACAGCTGGGTGAAGTAGTCGAACAGGAGCCGGGGCTTCTCGCTCAGCACGGCGACGGGCGTGTCGGTGCCCATGGAGCCGATCGGCTCGGCACCGCTCTTCGCCATCGGCGACAGGATGATCCGCAGCTCTTCCTCGGTGTAGCCGAAGGTCTGCTGCCGCTTGACGAGCGCCTCGTGCGTGGGGATCTCGCGCTGGCGGGCCGGCAGCTCCTCGAAGCGGACGAGACCGGCGTGCAGCCAGTCGGCGTACGGCAGCTCGGCGGCGAGCTCGGCCTTGATCTCGTCGTCCTCGATGATCTTGCCGCGGGCGGTGTCGATGAGGAACATGCGGCCCGGCTGCAGGCGGCCCTTGCGGACCACGTCCTCGGGCTTGAAGTCGAGCACGCCAGCCTCGGAGGCCAGCACGACCAGGCCGTCGGCGGTCACCCAGAAGCGGCCGGGGCGCAGGCCGTTGCGGTCGAGCACGGCGCCGGCCAGGGTGCCGTCGGTGAACGTGATCGAGGCCGGGCCGTCCCACGCCTCCATCATCGAGGAGTGGAACTCGTAGAAGGCCCGGCGCGCCGGGTCCATCTCGGTGTGGTTCTCCCACGCCTCGGGGATCATCATGAGCACGGCGTGCGGGAGGCTGCGGCCGCCGATGTGCAGCAGCTCGAGGGCCTCGTCGAAGCTGGCGGTGTCGCTGCCGTCCGGGTCACAGATGGGGAAAAGTCGAGAAATATCGCCTGGAATGTGGGCGGACTCCAGCATCGCCTCGCGAGCCCGCATCCAGTTGCGGTTGCCCTTGACCGTGTTGATCTCGCCGTTGTGCGCGATGTAGCGGTAGGGGTGGGCCAGCGGCCAACTCGGGAAGGTGTTGGTGGAGAAGCGCGAGTGCACCAGCGCGATCGCGCTCTCGTAACGCTCGTCGCTCAGGTCGGGGAAGAACGGCTCGACCTGCTCGGGCGTGAGCATGCCCTTGTAGACGATCGTCCGGGCGGACAGCGACGGGAAGTAGACGTCGGCCTCGTGCTCGGCCCGCTTGCGCAGGCAGAACGCGAGCCGGTCGAGCTCCAGCCCCTCACGCCCGTCAGGGGCGGCGACGAAGAGCTGGGCGAAGTGCGGCATCACGGCCCGGGCGCTGGGCCCCGGCAGGTCGCGGTCGACCGGCAGCTCCCGCCAGCCGAGCACGGTCAGGCCCTCCTCGGCGGCGATCTCCTCGATCAGCCGCGTGGCCACGCTCCTGGCCTCACCGTCGAAGGGCAGGAAGGCGATGCCGGTCGCGTACGCACCGGCGGAGGGCAGCGCGAACGGCACGCTCGCGCGGTAGAACCCGTCGGGGATCTGCGTCAGGATCCCGGCTCCGTCGCCGGTGTCCGGCTCGCTACCCTTGGCCCCCCGGTGATCGAGATTGCACAGCGCCGTCAGCGCCTTGACCACGATGCCATGATCACGGCGCCCCGCGACGTCGGCGACCATGGCGACACCGCAGGCATCGTGCTCGTTGGCGGGGTGGTACAGGCCCTGGGGCTCGGGGAACCCGAGGTGGGCAGCAGGCATTGAATCCCTCCCGTCGTCTTCGTCTGTCTCAAACTGCTCTACAGGCGGGGACGACGTTGGCCCTGCTGCATATCGTGGGTAGAGGTTACCCCACCCTGCCGGAATGGTGCCCGCCGCGTCCGCATTGCGAACATTCGCGTCGGTCCCAACATCCGAACTCCCTATCCCAAACCCCGGACCTGGCCGGCGAAATTCCCGATCCAGACGACGGAAATGCGGCACCGGGAGCGAGTCCTCCGGATGCCGGCAGGGGCCCGATAGGGTTTGCCCATGGAGCGCGACGGGGTCGAACGGTTGCTCGCCGAGGCCGGGGCAGACAGCAGGCGGTTGCGGCACGCCCTGACCCTGGTCTGCGACGGCCAGTGGTGGACCCTGTCCGGCCTGGTCAGGGAGACCGCCACGTCCAGGCGTACCGTCGAGGCCCTGCTGCGCGAGCTCGTCCTCGAGCGCGACGGCGACCGGCTGCGGGTCCCGCTCGCCGACACGCCCGCCTATCAGGACCTGCTCGCCGTGGCCCCGCCGCCGGAGGACCCGGTGGCCCACCTGCTCCCCCACTACGCCCACGTGCTCGACCGCCTCACCGCCCTCGTCGCCAAGGCCCCGCGCGCCCGCCACGTGCTCGACCACGTCTCGGCCACGCCGGAGACCGTGCTGCGCCGGGCGCTGCTGCTCGGCGCCCGTTTCTGGCTGCCCGGCGCCCGCCTGCTGTGCGTGGGCGACCACGACCTGACCTCGCTGGCCGTCAAGCTGGTCCACCCCGGCACCGACGTCACGGTGGTCGACGTCGACGAGCGCATCCTGGCCTACATCGACGACCAGCGGCTGGGCGTCCGCACCCGCTGGGCCGACCTGCGGCTCGGCCTGCCCGCCTCCGCCAGGGACCACGACCTGGCGCTCACCGACCCGCCGTACACGCCGGAGGGGACGGGGCTGTTCGTGGCGCGGGCCGTGGAGGGGCTGAAGGACGAGGGGCGGGTGCTGCTGGCGTACGGGGCGAGCGAGCGGACCCCCATGCTGGCGCTCAAGGTCCAGCAGGAGCTTTCGGAGCTCAACCTCGCCTACGAGGCCATCTATCCCGATTTCAACCGCTATTTCGGGGCAGAGGCCATCGGTTCGGCCGCCGACCTGTACATCCTGCGGCCCACCACCAAGACGCGCCCGGCCGTTCAGTCCCGGCTGAGCCGCCAGGCCACCGCCATCTACACCCAGGGCCCCCAGGCCGTGGAGAGCGCGGTGAGCGCGCCCTCGGCCTCCGAGGAGTCCCTTTCGGGGTTCGGGCCCGACCTGCTGGTGGGCGACTGGCCCAAGGAGCTCGCCCAGCCCCGGGTCAGGCTCTCGACGTGGCTCGCGAAGCCGTACGCGGCCGCGCCGGAGCGGGTGGCCGTGGCCGTGCCGGCGGGCCTGGAGGCGGCGCTGCCGCGCCTGCTCCTGGCCACGCGCGCCGCGCACGTACGCGTGCTGTGCCCCGGCTCACCGCCCCCGCTGCCCGAGGTGCTGTCGGCCGTCTACACGCTGAGCGAGGCGGGCGACGGCCTGGTGGACGCCGTACGCCTGCCGCTGCCGCCGGGCGAGGCGGACTCGGTGCTGCGCAGGATCCTGGACAACGGGCACGCCAAGCTGGCGAACACGTGGCGGGAGGCGCTCATCGCGGTGGCTCGCGCCCAGGGGACGACGCTGACGAAGAACGAGGCCCGCTCCCTGATCCGGGAGGCCGCCGACTGGTCGGACGACCTGACCCCGCTGGAGACCCCGCTCCACCACCTGTCCGCCCTCCCGGCCGCCGTCGCCACCACAGTCACAGCCCTGACCACCACCACCTCCTGACCCGGAACCACCCACCACCAGACCAGACCACCGGACCGGGCCACCGAACCTGGTCCCGCCTCCGGCGCCCCCACAGGGGTCCGTGACGCTCGCTGCCGCACTCGACCCCCGAGCGGCACCGCCCCACGCCTGGCCCGCCCCGGGCGACCGGACCGGGCCACGACCTGGTCCCCGCCCCGGCAACTCCACAGGGTTCCGTGAGGCGAACGGCCCGCCCACGCTGGCCCGGTCCTGCGCGGCAGCGCCCACGCCTGGCCCGCAGCCTGGTGCGCCGACCGCTGGAAGCCCTCACCAATTGCCCTCAGGACCCGCCATCGGTGCCATGTGACAGCGAACCCGCCCCGCGATGCGCACGGACGCCCGAGCACGCCCGGCGACCCCCCGCTTGACGATCGGGCCGGTGGTGTGGTCAGGTTGCGGCGACGATGCGGCCCTGAACCACCCGGCCGAGGCCGTCCAGCGCCACGAGCGCGGTGACCAGGTCCTGCGCGGGAGCGGGCCCTCCGACCCAGCTCACCGTCACGTAGTGCCCCATGGCGCGGGCCTGGGCCCGGCTCCCGGCGGGGTCGAACGCGACCTCCTGCCGTACGAACCCGTCCTTGCGCAGGGCCGCCACCAGCGCGTCGGCCGCCCGCCCGTCGCCGAGGTTGAAGATGACGAACTGGCCCACCATGGAGCCGCCCCTGTACGTCGCCTGCAGCGCCTGCGTGCAACCGGCCGCCGTGGCGCCCCAGAGCACCTCGTCGCACTCGGTGAACTCGCGCGTCGCCTCCAGGGTCAGGCTGCCCAGGCTCCGGGCTGCCGGGGTGAAGACCTCCTGCAGGGTCAGCGGGGCGGCGTCGTTCTGGCGGGTTTGGATGGCCGCGTAGAAGGCGGAGGTGGGCTCGGCGTGGAAGGCGGCCGGGCGGGGATCCTCGCCGCGCAGCCACAACCAGCCCGCCACGGCGACGACCGCCACGCCGGCGAACACGATCGGGAGAAGCACGCGCCGGGACATCAGGAGGACGGCCCCGTGATCGAGACGACGCGACGGTAGACGGCCTTCTCCGCCCCGCGCAGGACCAGCGTGAGCGAGACGAAGTCGTCCCTGGCCGTGGGCTCGGTGCCGTCCACCTTGCCGAGCCACACCAGCCCGACGTAGTGGCCGAGGGCGTAACCGCCCGCCTCCGAGTAGCCGCCGGCCGGGAAGGCGGCCTTGGTGGAGGACAAGGGTCGCGCCCATCCGCCTCGGTAAAGCGTCTTCAATGACTCGACCAGCTCGGCGGCCGACTGGCCGTCCTTGAGGTTGAGTAGCGTGTACTGGCCGATGTAGCGGCCGTCGGAGCTGGCGTACAGACCACGGGCGGCCTGGGTGCATCCGGCGTCCGACACCTGCTCGAGGAGGACCCCACCCCACAACGCCGCCGAGCAGTCGGCGTCGAGCTGCTTGGCGACGAGCTTGAGCTTGAGCTTCTTGGAGACGGCCAGCTCACTCTGGCCGAACACCTCTTTCTCGGTCAGCGCCTTGCCGTCCTTGGTCCGTTCGGTCACGGGGTCGAACAGCTTGGGCGAGCCCCAGCCGCGGAACACCTGGGGCACGGCCGCGTTGGGACCGAGCACGGCGGCGCTGGCCTCCCGCTCGGGCGTGTAGGTGCCGAGCGAGCCCACGACCGCCACCAGCCCCACGACGGCGGCGATCGCGCCGACGACGCTGGTGATGATGACGAGCAGCCGTTGCTGGTCGGGCCGGAAGCCCCAGTCGGTGAGCAGCGGGAACTGCCAGTCGGAGCGAGGGGTACGGCGCCGCTTGCGAGACGCGGCCGCCGGCCCCTGTCCTCCTTCGTCGGCGTCGCCTCCGCCACGCCCGTTATCGATCCCCAGGCCCAGCTCACCGGCGGGCCACTCGCCTGCGTCGGAGTCCTCCGCCGACCGCCGCCCACCGCCGAACGCCTTCCGGCCCCGTTTACGGGAGTCCTCCGGCTTCCGGCCACGCCCTTCCGCCCGCCGGCCATGGTCCTCGAGGCCGCCCGCCTGCTGACCACCAGCCTCCGACCCGGCCGCCTGCCAGTCACCACCGACCGACCCGGCAGCTTGCCGATCACCCCTGCCAGACACGGCCGCCTGCCAATCGCCGCCGGCCGACCCGGCAGCTTGCCAGTCACCGCTACTGGCCGGCTCCGCGGGCCGGCTGCCGCGGGCGCGGGCCGCCCTGCGGCTGCTACGGCTGCCCGTCGATCGCCTGGCCCGCTCTCCGCCGGCCGCCGGCTGTTCCGCACCGGGCGTTTCCCGGGCAGCACCGGACCAGCCGCCGTTCTCGGAACCGCCCAGAGCCCAGTTGCCGCCGTCAGCGCCGGCGGCCTGCCAGCCGGCGCCATCCGCGCCCCCAGACTGCGCGCCCGCAGACTGCCGGCCACCGCCGTCGGCACCTGCGGCGGCCCGGCCGCTGCCGGCGGCACGCCGCCCGGCCCAACCGCCGTCATCGGCGCCTGCGGAGGATCGGCCGCCCTGCGAGGGCCAGCCACCGCCATCGGTCCCGGCAGCCTGACCGCCGCCGTCCCTGCCCGTGGCCTGCCAACCGGCGGCATCCCTGCCCTCGGCCTGCCATCCGGCGCCATCCGCCCGCCGGCCACCACCGTCGGTGCCGGGGGCCGCATGGCTGCCTCGGCCGCGGCCGGTCGCGTCCGTGTTCCCGCCAGTGCGCCCGCCGTTGGAGCCGGGCGTGGCTCTTCTCCGGGCCATCACAGCCCCGCCGCCCCGATCAGGTTCCCGACGGCGAACGTGACCGCCGCCGCCACCGCCCCCACCACGAGCTGGCGCACCCCTGAGTACCACCAGCTACGCGCCGTCACGGCCGAGACCAGCGCGCCCGCCACGAACAGCGCCACGCACGAAACCGCAGCCGACACCACCAGCTCCCGGGCCCCGAACAGGTACGGCACCAGCGGCAGCACCGCCCCGACCGCGAACGACAGGAACGACGAGACCGCGGCCACCATCGGCGACGGCAACTCGCCCGGGACGACCCCGAGCTCGTTGCGCGAGTGGACCTCCAGCGCCCGGTCAGGGTTCCGGGAGATCTGCCTGGCCACCTCGGCGGCCAGGTCGGACGACACGCCCTTGTCGACGAAGGTCTGGGCCAGCTCCGCCTGCTCGTCCTCGGGATGGCGGGCCAGCTCGCGCCGCTCGACGGCGATCTCGGCCTGGGCGAGCTCGCGCTGGCTGGCCACCGAGACGTACTCGCCGCCCGCCATGGACAGCGCCCCGGCGGCGAGCCCGGCGACGCCGCCCAGTGCGACGACCTTGGTGTTGGCGGTGCCACCCGCGACGCCCGCGATCAGCGCGAAGTTCGACACCAGGCCGTCCATCGCGCCGAACACCGATGGCCGCAACCAGCCCCCGGTGACGTCACGATGACGGTGGTGGGCCTCCGCGCGACCGCTCATCGCGTGTTCTTCTCCTTCGTCACGGGTTCGGGGTCGGAAAGCTCCGCGGGCTCATCGGAGTCCGCGGAGTCTCCGGAGGCGGCCTTCTGCTCCTCGGCCGCCGGCTTCTCGACCTCCAGGGCCTCCGCCTCGGAGGTCTCGCCCTTCGGCTCCCCGGGATCGGGGACCGAAGTCTCCCCAGGTTCGGGGACCGAAGTCTCCCCGGGTTCGGAAGCCGGGCCCTCCCCGGTGTCCGATGACGCCTTCTCCGACGAGGCGTCGTCCGAGGACTCGCCCGTGCCGGGGTCGGCCTGGCCGGACGAGTGCGCCGGATCGACGACCTCCGTGCCGGGCCCACCCTCCGACGGCGGCACCACGACCTCCACGCCCGTCTTGTTCCGGGTCGCCCAGAAGAACACCAGCGCGCCGACGAACAGCACGATCGAGGTCCACTGGTTGATCCGCAGCCCGAGGAACTCCACCGCGTGGTCGACGCCGCCCACCGGGTCGATGCGCAGCCCCTCGATCCAGAAGCGGCCGAGTGTGTAGCCCGCGACGTAGAGGGCGAACAGCCGTCCGTGGCGCAGCGTGAGGCGGCGGCCGAGGAAGATGAGCGCGAAGCCCAGCGCCACGTCCCAGAGCGACTCGTACAGGAACGTCGGGTGGTAGAGGACGCCGGGCTCGCCGCCGTGGTCGACGTCGATCTCCAGGCCCCAGGGCAGCGTGGTCGGCGAACCGTACAGCTCCTGGTTGAACCAGTTGCCCCAGCGGCCGATGGCCTGCGCGAAGGCGATGCCGGGCGCGACCGTGTCGGCCATGGCGCTCATGGAGATGCCGCGCTTGCGCACGTACAGCCACACGCCGACGGCGCCGAGCGAGATCGCGCCCCAGATGCCGAGGCCGCCCTCCCAGATGTACAGCGCCTTGTAGGGCTCCTTGATCGCGCGGTCGCCGAAGTAGGTCTGCCAGTCGGTGATGACGTGGTAGAGGCGGCCGCCGATCAGGCCGAAGATGACCGCGGGGACCGCGATGTCAATGATCGTCCCCTTCTGGCCACCGCGAGCGCGCCAGCGCCGCTCGCTCAGCCAGACGGCGACGATGACGCCGAGCACGATGCATAGCGCATAAGCCCGGATCGGGATGATTCCGAGATACCAGACCCCTTCGGCAGGGCTGGGAATCGAGGCAAGGGGCATGTCAGGTGAGGGTAGCGGAAGCGAGCCTACTTAGCCGCCTCCGTAATCTCATCGCGCAGTTGCGACGGGCTGAACAGTACCTGATTGTCGATTTCTGTACCGTTCAGTTTCACCGTCGGCGTGTGGGTGAGCTTCTGCTCGTCGCTGACCTTCTTGCTGTACGACAGCTGCGCCTGAGCGTGCTTCTGCGACGTGACGCACTCGTCGAAGCCCGGAGCGGTCACCCCGGCCTCCTTGCCCCACTGCTTGAGCTGGTCGGGCAGGAAGCCCTCCGCGGTCTCCGAGGGCTGGTTCTTGAAGAGCAGGTCGTGGAAGGCCAGCCACTGCTTGCCGTCCGCGACGCACCGGCTCGCCGCGCCCGCGCGCACGGAGTTGGACTTGGTAGGCTCCTGCGAGAAGATCGTGATCGGGTGGAAGACGACCTTGGCCTTGCCCTCGGCGGCGAGGTTCTTGAAGGTCTGGCCGCTGACCCGCTCCAGCTCCTTGCAGGCCGGGCACTGGAAGTCCTCGTAGATGTCCACGACGGGCGCGGTGACCCCGGCCTTGGCCATCACGGCGGTGCCGTCGGGCTGCACGGCGATCGGCGCGAGGGCCGTGGAGGCCTCCTCCGGGCGCGAGGTGCTGGCGGCATACCACCAGCCCGCCCCGACCGCGGCCACCGCGACCACGCCGGCGGTCACGTAGGTCACCACGCGCTTGCGCTTGTCGCGGGCCCGTGCGGCGGCCTGCTGCTCCTTGATCTTCTCGCGCGCCGTCTGAGACTTCGTCTTCGTACGTTCGCCCTTGCTCATCAGTCGTCCTCCTCCTCATCTCCAGTGTCGCCCCCGAGGCCGAGGGCTCCGTCGAGCGCGAAGCGGCCCGGCGGGAAACGCGCGGCCCAGGCGCCGAGCAGCACGAGGCCGAAGTCGCGCAGGATGTCGAGCAGGTAGGTCGGCTCCTGTCCCGCCCCCAGCTGGCCACCGCCGCCGAAGCAGCCGCAGTCGATCCGCAACCCGTTCGCCCACGCCCAGGCGATGCCGAACACGAACGCGAACATGAGCAGCCCCGCGATCACCGCGGCCACCCTGGTCAGCAGACCGACGACCAGCAGCACGCCGACCACGATCTCCAGGATCGGCAGGGCGTAGCCCACCGCGACGGCGATCGATTCGGGCAGCAACTGGTAAGCCTTGACCGCCACGACGGAGTCGGCCGGGTTGCCGATCTTGAGCGCGCCCGCCACGATCAGCACCCCGCCCAGCACGAGCCGGGCAGCGGTCGTCACCCAGGGTACCGCTGACGTCGCTTTGAGTGACTGTTGTGACGCGGTCACAAGTGTTCTCCTCTGTCTCTGCGCCGGGAGGCGCACAGTACCGGGATCTCATCCGATCACGCCTGGGATAAGCATCAGCTAAGGCAGGATTCCGTCGCCGAGCTGGGAGAGTTGCCACTTTTACTCGCTTAAGTTAAAAATTACTTATGCAAGTAAAAAGGGACGAGTCGGTTACGACTGCCGCCCGGCGGGCGCAGATCGTGGCAGCGACCATCGCGACTATCGCCGAACTCGGCTACCACCAGGCGTCCTTCGCCCGGATAGCCGAGCGGGCCGGGCTCAGCAGCACGCGGCTGATCTCGTACCACTTCGACGGCAAGGACGACCTGATGGGTCATGCCATCACCTCGATCTACGGGGACCTGTCGGCGTTCATGAGCCGGCGGGTGAGCGCGCGGACGACGCCCGGCGCAGCGCTGGAGACCTACATCCGGTCGCTGGTGGAGTACATCAGGGACCACCGCGCCGAGATGCGCGCGGCCACGGAGATCTTCCTCAACTTCCGGCCGGAGGGCGGCTCGTCGGCGCAGGACGCGGCCACCAACCTTTCGGCTCTGTCGCACATCGAGCGGCTGCTGGCCTGGGGGCAGGAAAGCGGGGAGTTCGGGCGGTTCAACACCCGGGTGATGGCCATGGCGGTCCAGCGCTCGCTGGACGGGCTGCCATTCCTGCTGGAGGCCGACCCCGACGCCGACCTCGACGAGTACGCCGAGGAGCTGGCCGCACTGTTCGCCAGGGCGACGCGCGCATGAGCACCCGGCTGAGAGGGCTGGCCACGCTGGCGATCGACATCGGGCTGCCGATGGGCCTCTACTACGTGCTGCGCGCCGCCGGCGTCGAGTCCCACACCGCGCTGGTGGTCAGCTCGTTCATCCCGGGCCTCAGCGTGGTCTCCGACCTCGTACGCCGCCGCCGGCCGGACCGGCTGGGCCTGTACATGACGGTCATGATGCTGGCCAGCGCCGCCACCTCCGTGCTCGTCCAAGACGCCCGGTTACTGCTGGCCAAGGACGGCTGGTTCACGGCGGTCGCGGGCCTGTGGTTCCTGGCCAGCGCGCGCGGTGAGCGGCCGCTGGCGTTCGTGTTCACCCGCTTCCTGCTGGAGGGCCGGATCGGGCCCAACCGCGAGTCGTGGGACGTGCTGTGGGAGCGGCTGCCGGCCTTCCGCCGCATCTGGCGCGTGGTGAGCGTCATCTACGGCGTCGGCCTGCTGGTGGACGCCGTGGTGCGGGTCGTGATCGCCTACACCCTGCCGGTGGACGCCGTGCCCGGCATCAACACCGCCCAGTACGTCGTCTGGCTGCTGCTGATGCAGGTCGTCATCAACGTCTACCTGGTGCCCACCGGCGTGTACAGCCGCTGGTCCCCGCTGTACGCCGAGCTCAGGCACAGCTGAGCCGGGCCTCGCCCCAGTCCGCGTGGTCGTTGCCGTTGCCGTCCCCCGCGTCGCCGGCCACGAGGTCCACGTACCGGGCGCCGGTCAGGTCGGCGCTCAGCTCGTACGCCGCGTCGGCGGCCCGCAGCACCGGGCTGCGCGCCCGCTCCACGCCGTCGGCCACCACGGCGAACTCCACGGATCCCCGCGTCGCCTGCACGTCGTCAACACCGACGAAGGCCGTGAAGTTCGTACACCGCCCGCCCAGGTAGAAACGCACTTTGGCCGGCGCATGCGTGCCGAGCCCCTTGTCGAACGCCCGACCGCCGATCACGATGGGCCCGCCGTCGGCCGGTCCGGTGTCGCCGTTGGACCGGTCGCGCTCCACCGGGCCCCAGCCGTTGTCGGCCGCGACCCACTCCAGGTCGCTCGCGTACGCGTCGGCGGCGGGCGGGGGCGGCAGCGTGCGCACGGACGTCGTGGCGGTCAGCGTCCTGGCCGCCCCGCCGACGGTGTAGCCGGCGGTGGCGGCGAGCTCGTACGTGCCGTACGGCGCGTCGGCGGGCGGCGTCCCCCGCCACGTCGTGGTGAGCTCCCCACCGGGCTCCACCGAGCCACCGCCGTCGCCCTCCACGGTCCACCCCTCCGGCGCCTCCAGCCGCACCGCGACGTCCTGGACCGCCACCTCCTCCAGGTTCGTGAACGTGGTGGTGACCTCGTTGGCCGCCCCCTGCTCGAACGCCTCCGAGGCGGGCACCAGGTCCAGCGACCCGCACGCCTGCCCCTCCGGCGTGGCGCCGAGGTCGGTGACGGCGAAGTCGTCGAGGACGAAGTCGGCCCCCGCCAGCTCGGGCCGCAGCGAGCGCAGCCCGACCCAGACGTCGCCGCACCCGGCCACGACCCGCTCGGTGAACCGGGTGGTGGTGCGCCGCTCGGGGATCGGCGTGCGCCGGGTCTCGACGGCGGCGCCGCCCTTGTCGTAGCCGGTGACCCACTGGTAGGTGCCGGCCAGCGCGTTCTGGTAGCTGAACGACACCTCGTACGCGTGCCCCGGCTCGAACCGCGCCGTGTGCGGCAGCGTCCGGTAGATCAGCCCCTGCCGCTCCTCGTGCGCCTTCAGCGACCAGTCGCCGTTCAGCACGTCGTCCACCGTCTTGCCGTTCCACCCGGCCTGCGTGTACGGCTCGTGCCGCTCGGACAGGTGCGTACGCGCGTCGAACGACCCGCCCGCGTCCCCCTTCACGAACGGCCCCCACCCGGGCTCCACCGACTCGAACGTCTCCACCGCGCCGCCCGGCTCCCGCTCGAACACGCGCACGTCGTCCACCCGCACGTCCCCACCCGTGTCCCCATCCGTGTCTGCGGCCGTGATCCGCAGCATGGCCGCCCGGCCGGACGCGGTGAACGTCACCTTCATCCGCTGGAAGTAGGTGTCGTGCTTCTCGTCGGAGGCGATGTAGTTCCTGGCCGTGGAGCGCAGCACCGTCACCTCCTGCCCGCCCGCCTCCAGGGTGGTCGCGCGCGTCCTGCCGGGCTCCACCTCGACGAACGCCGAGGCGGTGTAGGTCCGGCCCGGCCGCAGGCCCCGCAGCGGCTGCTCGATCCGTGCCCGCGCGCCGGAGCCGAGCAGCGCCACCCGCCGGCCCAGCTCGTCGCGCTCGACGCTGACGGGCCCGCTGACGCTCCAGCCGTCGAGGCGGTCGCCGTTGAAGCCCGGGTCGCGCAGGCCGCTCCCCTGGCCCCAGCCCGGCTCGGCCGGCCGGGGCGCCCTGCCGGGATAGAGCACGTAAGGCACGCCCGGCTCGGCCCGCAGGGTGATCCTGCCGCCGGCCGGCGTGACCGTGCCCACCTGGACGCGGCCCTGGTCGGTGAGCGCGTACACGGTCATCGCCCGGTCGGCCTCCCACGTCGTCTCGCCGCCGGCCGGGTTGTAGTGGTAGAGCCTGCCCTTCCACGGCAGCAGGTACATCCCGCCGTCGAGCACCTTGCGCCCGCCGGCGAACAGCTCGCGCTTGCCGTTCCGGTACGTGCCGCGCACGCCCCCGGTGAACACGATCTCGTCGGCGTTCCAGTCCATGATCTTCTGCTGCTGCAGGAACTTGACCGGCAGGTTGTGCTCCCAGATGTTGCGGTAGAAGGCGGTGAAGTCGTTCTCCGCCGTCCAGCCCTCGAACTCGACGATGCGGGCGTTGCCGAGGATGGGATGGGCGTTCCAGACGTCCTTCTCGTGGTTGCGGGCGAATCTGATGATCTGAGAGTTCAGCCCCTTGTTGGTGACCCCGCCATAGTTGAGGTCGTTGGCCCAGTGCGCCCACAGCGACGAGCGTTCCAGCTTGTCCGACCACTCGGTGGTCACCTGCCAGCCCTGCGCGCGCAGCTCCGCCAGCGTGCGGTCGGCGACCCAGCCGTACGGCCGGAACACGTCCACGTACAGCACCGCGAGGTTCCTGCCGGTCTCCTCGCGCAGCTGCCGGAACCTGCGCGCGAGGGTGCCCCGCGTCAGGTCGCCGCGCTGGTCGATCAGGTATGCCTGGTCGAGCCAGTTCCAGCCCTTGGCGTCCTTGTTCACCAGCCGCTCGTCGAAGTTCCTGGCCTCGGGGTAGGCCTCGGTGGCGTTGACGTGCACGCCGAACGTGGCGTTCCACCCCCGGCCGGCGTCGAGCAGCGCGTTCAGGTCCTTCAGGCCGCCGGCGCGGCGGTTGTAGTTGCCGCCGTAGTCGGGGTGCGCGGCGTCGTGGCCCTCGGACTGGTAGCCCTTGAGCAGCGCCAGCTGCCCGAGCCCGTCGGTGGCCAGCGAGATGCGCTTGACGTCGTCGAGCGTGCGCAGGAACGGGTGCGTGGCCTGGCTGGAGAAGTTGAACGGGATGTGGGTCACCACCCGGTCCTTGGTCTGCTCCGCGCCCGGGGCCCGCACGCCGATGCTCCGGAACGCGATCGCGCCGTCCTGCCAGTCGAGCGTGCCGTCGCCGTTGGCGTCGGGCGTGAGCACGACCTTCGCCCAGGGCCGCTCCTCGGTGAACGGCGCGCCCGTCGCCCGGTGGGTCCACTGGCCGCTCCAGACGCCCACCCGTACCGTGCCGTCGGGGTCCTTCCTGGCCTGGTGCCAGAGCCGGGCGGCGTCGCGGTCCGTCACGCCCGAGGGGCGGTCGTAGGTGGAGTTCGACTCGACGGCGGCGGCCAGCCGGTCGGTGTTGACGATCGCGTACGTCGTTCCGACCGGCGCCGGGTCCGCCGCCGTACCCGCCGTGACCTGGGCGAAGACGTCGGCGGTGCGGGTCGAGTTCGGGTCCAGGCGGGTGAACGCGGTGGCCGCGCCCGGCTGCGCGCTCGACACGGACACCAGGTCGTGCCCCGGCAGGTCGATGGTGTGCACCCGGAACGCCTCGGTGTCGGTCACCCTGTCGATCGAGAACGTCGTCACCCTGCCCCGGACGCCGATGCCGGCCTCCAGCACGACCCCGTCGCCGAACGCCAGCCGGTAGCGGGCCGTGGCGGCGTCGTTCCCGGTCAGCGTGACGTCGGCGGCCCTGGCCTGGCCGTTCAGCACGACGGCGGGCACCCCCGTGCTGCCGCCCAGCGTGGCGCCGCTCGCCCGGTCGGTGTAACCCAGGACGCGCGGGAACGCCGGGTCCAGCTCCACGCGTAAGTCCGCCGACGAGATCGCGATCGGCTCGGCCACGCGCGCGGGCCGCGGCGGCAGGTCCTGCGCGGTGGGGCTCGGGGGCGGCGGGCCGGTGGGTGAGGGCTCGGGCGAGGGCAGCTCGTACGTCGGAGTCGGCGCCGGCTCGGGAGAGGGCGGATCGGCGCCCGGCCTTTCCGCGACTGCCGGGGCGGCCATGGCCGTGGCCGCGAGCGCGAGGACCGCTGCGAGGATTACGGGACGCATAGGTGTCCTTCCGGGGTCATGCGTCACACCGCTCGGGAGCCCCGATCATCACCCGCGGCGGACTCGCACGCCATGGACTTTCGCGTCAGATTTCTACAATCCCCGCATTTTTCCTGACAAAAAGCATTAAGCGCGGCCCCCCACCATGGGGAACCGCGCTCCGGAGGGACGGCGCCTAGCGGCGCACGCCCTGGGCCATCTCCCTGGCCAGGACCCCGATGGACGCCCGGCCCGCGGCCTCGTCGGGGGCGTCGAGGATGCGGCGGATGAACGCCGAGCCCACGATGACGCCGTCGGCGTAGGCCGCCACCTCGGCCGCCTGCGCGCCCGTGCCGACCCCGAGGCCCACGCACACCGGCAGGTCGGTGTGCGCCCGGGTGCGCTGGACCAGGCCCTCGGCGGCGACGTTGACGCTCTCCCTGGCGCCGGTGACGCCCATCAGGGAGGCCGCGTAGACGAAGCCGGTGCAGCAGTCGACGACCGCCTTTATGCGCTGCTCGGTGGAGCTGGGCGCGACCAGGAACACCGTGTCGATGCCCGCCGCCGCGGACGCCGCCCGCCACGGCTCGGACTCCTCGGGCGTCAGGTCGGGCGTGATGGTGCCCACGCCGCCCGCGCTGGCCAGGTCGCGCGCGAACCGGTCGACGCCGTATTTGTCGATCGGGTTCCAGTACGTCATGACGAGCGTGGCGGCACCGGTGGCGGCGACGCCCTCGACGGTGCGGAACACGTCGGCGATGCGCGTGCCGTTGGTCAGCGACCTGTGCACGGCGTCCTGGATCGTCGGCCCGTCCATGAGCGGGTCGGAATAGGGCAGGCCGATCTCGATGACGTCGCAGCCGGCCTCCACCAAGGCCGCGGCGGCGGAGATCGCGCCTTCCTTGGTGGGGAAGCCGGCGGGCAGGTAGCCGACGAGCGCGGCCCGGTTGTCCGCCTTCGCCTTGGCGAAAACCGTCTGAAGAGTCGTCATGTCTGTCCGTTTCGAAGGTCGAGTCTCACCATGATGCCCTGCCGCGCACCCGCCCCAGAATTCCCCGCGCCGGTCAGACGCAGGTGTGTCGCGGACGCTCGACCGGCCCGGCGCAGGCCGTCGGCGATCCACGGTGTCAGAGGTTGAAGTATTTCATCGCCGTGCCCATGTCCTTGTCGCCCCGGCCGGAGAGGTTGACCAGGATGGTCGCCTCGGGGCCGAGCTCGCGGCCCAGCTCCAGCGCGCCCGCCAGGGCGTGGGAGGACTCGATGGCCGGGATGATGCCCTCGGTCCTGGCCAGCAGCGAGAACGCGGCCATCGCCTGGTCGTCGGTGACGCCGTGGTAGGTGGCCCGGCCGGAGTCCTTCAGCCAGGCGTGCTCCGGGCCGACGCCCGGGTAGTCGAGCCCGGCCGAGATGGAGTGGGACTCGATGGTCTGGCCCTCGTCGTCCTGCAGCACGTAGGTGCGCGAGCCGTGCAGCACGCCGACCGACCCCGCGGTGAGGGTGAGCGCGTGCTCGCCGCTCTCCAGGCCGTGGCCGGCGGCCTCGTAGCCGTGCAGCGCCACGTCCTTGTCGCCGATGAAGGCGTGGAAGATGCCGATCGCGTTGCTGCCGCCGCCGACCGCCGCGCACACCGCGTCGGGCAGGCTGCCGGTCAGCTCCAGCATCTGGCGGCGGGCCTCGACGCCGATGATGCGCGCGAAGTCGCGCACGATCTCGGGGAACGGGTGCGGCCCCGCGACCGTGCCGAACAGGTAGTGGGTGCTGTCGACGTTGGTCACCCAGTCGCGGAAGGCCTCGTTGATGGCGTCCTTCAGCGTCTGGGAGCCGTTGGTCACCGGCACCACGGTGGCGCCGAGCAGCTTCATCCTGGCCACGTTGAGCGCCTGGCGCTCGCAGTCGACCGCGCCCATGTAGATGACGCACTCCAGGCCGAGCAGGGCCGCGGCGGTGGCGGTGGCCACGCCGTGCTGGCCCGCGCCGGTCTCGGCGATCACGCGCTTCTTGCCCAGCCGCTTGGTCAGCAGCGCCTGGCCCAGCACGTTGTTGATCTTGTGGGCGCCGGTGTGGGTGAGGTCTTCCCGCTTGAGCACGATCCTGGCGCCACCGGCCTGCTCGCTGAAGCGCGCCACGTCGGTCAGCGTGGTGGGCCGGCCCGCGTACGTGCGCAGCAGGTGATTGAACTCGCGCAGGAACTGCGCGTCGTTCTTTGCCTTCTCGTAGACCGCGGCCACCTCGTCGAGCGCCGGGATGAGCGCCTCGGGCACGTAGCGCCCGCCGAAGATGCCGAACTTGCCGTGCACGTCGGGGTCGTCGCCGGCCGCGCCGTTGCCCGCCAGGTCGGCGGCGGTCAGGATGGAGCCTTCGTTTGCCACTGCTATCCCTCTGCTGAGTGGTCGGGGCGCGTCGACGGATGGGCGCCGGCGGTCACCAACGCCTCCACAGCCTTGCGCGGGTCCTTGCCGGTGACCAGGCTCTCCCCCACCAGGACGGCGTCGGCGCCGCCACGGGCGTAGGCGAGCAGGTCGTGCGGGCCGCGCACGCCCGACTCGGCGATCTTGATCACATTATCGGGGATCTTCGGCGCCAGCTTCGCGAAGACATCGCGGTTGACCTGGAGTGTCTTCAGATTGCGCGCGTTGACCCCGATGACCCGGGCGCCGGCGGCCACTGCCCGCTCGAGCTCCTCCTCGGTGTGCACCTCGACCAGCGGGGTGAGCCCGATCGACTCGGCCCGCTCGATCAGCGACACCAGGGCTTCCTGCTCCAGGCAGACCACCATGAGCAGCGCCAGGTCCGCGCCGTGGGCGCGGGCCTCCCAGAGCTGGTAGGAGGTGAGGATGAAGTCTTTGCGCAGGATCGGGATGTCGACCCGGGCGCGCACCGCGGCCAGGTCTTCGAGGCTGCCGCCGAACTTGCGCCGCTCGGTCAGCACGCTGATGACGTGGGCGCCACCCGCCTCGTAGTCGGCCGCCAGCGCCGCCGGGTCGGCGATCGCGGCGAGCGCGCCCTTCGACGGGCTGGAGCGCTTGACCTCGGCGATCACCGAGATCCGGTCACCCCCGAGCGCGGCCATCGCGTCTCTGGGCGGCTGCGCCCGCTCGGCCCGCTGCTTGAGCTCGTCCATGGAGACGGCCTGCTGACGTGCGGCGAGGTCGGCGCGCACCCCGTCGAGGATGTCGTCGAGGACACTCGGCCCTTCCGTCCGCTCACTCACGCGCTTGGGGTCCCTCCGGTCGGCTTCTGGGGGTGGCGGAGAGTTCGCGTCGCGTCCGCTCTCTGCCTTGTCCTGCGATGGTATCGGCCCCTGTGTGGTCACCTCACCACCGGTCCCCATGGTGGACGCCGCCTAGGGGGCGAGGAACGCCCCGAAAGGCAGATTACGGACGACCCAGTAGACCATGACCACCCCGATGAACGCCCAGAGCCACGCCGGATGGGCCAGCGTCGTGCGTCTGGGCCTGCCCTGCCAGGCCCGCACCACCCACCTGCCCCACCAGAACAGCAGGAACGGGACGGTGGCCACGGCGAGGGGGTTGAGGCCGAGCGCGGCGACCGGGTCGAGGTGGGCCAGCGCGTGGATGGTGCGCAGCGTGCCGCAACCCGGGCAGTAGAGGCCGGTGAGCCACAGGAACGGGCAGGTCGGGTAGTGCCCGGGCTCGTTGGGGTCCACCGTGCCGACGACCGCGAAGACGGCGCCTGTCGCCGCCGCAACACCGAGCGGCGCGAGCAGGCCCTTGAGCCGTTGCCTGCCGCGCCGCTCAGTTGTTGCGATGCTCATGCTTCCAGTATCCGCCTTCCGGTTCGTGCTGGTCGTCGGCCCACGGCCTAGTACGTCGTCGAGTACGAGGACATGCTGGCGGCGAAGATCACGAAGAACAGGACATAGGCGATGACGATCAGGCCGTAACCGATCGCGCCGATGATCAGGCTGCGCTTCCACCAGGTCTTGGCTTCGTCCGCCGCCTGCTGCGCGCCACCGAAGTCGCCGACCTGCCACTTCTGGTTCACCTGCGACGACTTGACGATCGACACGATGCCCAGCGGGAGGCAGCAGAACAGGGTGGTGAGGATCGCGGGGACGAGCTGGTTGTCCGGCGGGGTCCCGCCGCCGGGTGCGCCGCCGTAACCGCCGCCGTAGCCGCCGCCGCTCGGGGGCTGCTGGCCGTAGCCACCGCCGTAGCCGCCGCCGCTGGGGGGCTGCTGGCCGTAACCGCCACCACCGCTCGGGGGCTGCTGACCATAACCGCCACCACCGCTGGGGGGCTGCTGACCGTAGCCACCGCCATAGCCGCCGCCACCGCTCGGGGGCTGCTGACCGTAGCCGCCGCCCGGCGGCTGGGCGCCGTAGCCACCGTCGCCCTGGTTACCGTAACTCATGCTAATGACCCCTCATGTCGTCATCTTTGAGTCGAGTTGCGCGCGGCAGCCTAGCGAGAAACCATCTCCTACGTGGATCAACGTCCATTTTGCGGACAATTCGTAATCGGAACGCAAGCGGGTCGTCACGGTCCGGCTACGCTCGCGGCACGTTACTGACGGGTCAGTAGTCGTACGAGGACGACACCCCGGCGCTCAGACCCATCATGGTCAGGAAGAAACCGCCGAAGATCAGCCAGCACAACACCCAGATCACGACCGTGATGTACGAGGTGACGAGCCCGCCCACCGCCATGCCCGCACCCTCCTCGCCGGTCCGCTTGATCCGGTTGAGCGCGATGTGCCCGAGGATCACGCCCGGGATGCTGGTGACGCCGCAGAAGATCAGGCCGATGATGCCCAGGACGAGCGAGGCCACGGCCATGCCGTTGGTGGAGCGGGGCTGCTGCGGCGGCCCGTAGCCGTAGCCCTGCTGCCCGTAGCCCTGCTGGCCGTACCCCTGCTGCGCGTAGCCGCCGTAGCTGGGCGGCTGCTGTCCGTAGCCGCCGCTCGGGGGCATCTGGCCGTAGCCGAGGTTCTGCGGCTGGCTGCCCGGCTGCTCGCCATAGCCGCCGCTGCTCGGCGGCTGCTGCCCGTAACCCCCGCTGCTCGGCGGCTGCTGCCCGTAACCCCCGCCACTCGGCGGCTGCTGGCCGTAACCCCCACCCCCGCTCTGGGGTGGCTGGCCGTAGCCACCTCCATAGCTCGGCGGCTGCTGGCCGTATCCGCCTCCGGGAGGCTGCGCGCCATAACCGCCGTTACCGCCCTGATCCCCGTAGCTCATGAGCTGGCTCCTCATATCTTCGTGGCGAGTTGCAACGGCAGCTTATTGAGGAAACGTTTGCCAAGCAGACAAGGATTCAGAACAGTGGAGGATTCGTCACCATCGAGGCTCAGCGGGAATCGGTGGGGTCGTCACCCCGGTCGAGCGCGTCCCACAGCGCCCTGTCGTCCTTGACCTGCGCCCCCGCTCCGGCGGCCGGAGCCGGCTCCCTGTCGTAGCGCGCCGACATGCCGGCCCACCTGCCCCCGCGCACGACCGCGAGCACTCCCCCGGCGACCATCAGCGCGGCTCCGGCGGAGGCGACGACCGGGCCGAGGGGCACGATCTCCCAGGGCAGCTCGGCGGCGCCGCGCAGCACGTTCTGCTCGCGCAGCCAGCCGCTGACGTTGTCGCCCCCGAGCGCCGTCCAGACCCCCAGACCGGCGCCGGCGCCGCACAGGGCGAGCAGCACGCCGACGGCGCGGCGGCCCGCGCCCTTGGTCGCCAGCACGGCCACCACCCCGGCCAGCCCGGCCAGCGCCACGGGGGTCAGCACGGGGCTGAGCTCGCCGCCGGTGGGAGCGGTCGCGTCGAGCCCCTGCAGGACCCGCACCCAGGACTGGCCGGCCGCGATCAGCACCAGCAGGCAGCCCACGGCGGTCGCCACCACCCAGCCCCACAGCTCGCCGCGCCGCGCCGCGGGCCTTGTCGCCGTCTCCATCGCCGTCCCTAGCCGAGCGGGAGCTCGAGCTGGTCGGCGTCGAAGCAGGTGCGGTCTCCCGTGTGGCAGGCCCCGCCCGTCTGGTCGACCTTGACCAGGATCGTGTCGCCGTCGCAGTCGAGCGCCACGGCCTTGACGTGCTGGACGTTGCCGGAGGTGTCGCCCTTGACCCAGAACTCCTGGCGGCTGCGGGACCAGTAGGTGGCCCGGCCGGTGGTGAGCGTCCGGTGCAGGGCCTCGTCGTTCATCCAGGCCAGCATGAGCACCTCACCGGTGTCGTACTGCTGGGCGATCGCGGGGACCAGGCCTGCGGAGTCGCGCTTCAACCGGGCGGCGATCTTCGGATCGAGGGACATGCTGCCATTCAACCAGCCGCGCCCCGTGCCCCCGCCACATGGGCGCGCCCGGGTCAGTCGAGCGCTTGGCAGAGCGTGTCGTAGATGGGGAACAGCGGCGCCAGGTTCGTCCGCCGCAGGCGCCGCAGCACCTGCCCGTCGGGCGCGACCAGCGCCATGGTGCCGTTCCTGTCGCGCAACGCGGCCAGCTGCCGCACCAGGACGCCGAGCCCGGTCGTGTCGATGAAGGTCAGCGCGCTGAGATCGACCACCAGCCGGGGCCCGTGCGTCTCCACCGCCTCGTCCAGGCACCTGCGGACCTTCGAGACGTTGTCCACGTCCACCTCGCCCGCCAGGCTGACCACGACGAGCTCCCCGTGCCGGCGCCGCGACATCTCCAGAACGTCCACGCCCATAGTCCTCACGACCCCTCCCGTGGGTGGCTCCGCCGAAAAGGTACACCGCTCTGCGGCTCGTCACGGTGGGTTTTGCAGAGAATGCGGTACGTGATGGCATGGCGAGGAGTAATTTCGGACCTGACGCGTGCTAGGGAGGGCGCCAACGTGGTCCACGTCGCGGGCTCTGTCCTCGATCCCGACCTGGGGGATCACGTCTGCCTGCCGTTCGAGGACGAGCGGGAGCGGATGACGGCCACGCGGCTGTTCACGATGAACGGCCTGCGCCGCCGTACCAAAGTAGTGATCATCACGCACGCCGACAGCCCCGAGCGGACGCGTGACTGGCTGGCGCCGCTGGTGCCGGGGTTCGCCGACGCCGAGTCCGCCGGGCAGGTGGAGATCCTGGCCTGCGCCGACACCCACTTCACCAACGGCTCCTTCGACCCGGGGCGGGTGTACGCGGGGCTGGCCGACGCCAACGACCGGGCCCGCAGGCACGGGCAGCACGGCGTGTACGCGCTGGTCGACGCCTCCTGGGGGGTGGGCGACGTGCCCGGGCACGCGGCGTTCGAGGCGGCGGCCAACGAGCTGTTCGGGGAGCGGTGGCTGGCGGCCGTGTGCCAGTACGACCGCCGGCTCTTCCCCCGCGACGCAATCGAGCGGGCCGCCTCGGTGCACCCGATCTCGCCCGAGCAGGCGCTGCTGCGCTTCGCCAACACCTGCTCGCCCCGGGGGCTGAAGGTGTGGGGAGACATCGACCTCACCAACCGCCCCGCGTTCGCCTCGTTGCTGGGGCGGCTGGAGGAGGAGCCGGGCGAGGTGGTGATCGACGCCTCCGGGCTCGACTTCATCGACGCCGGCTCGGCCCAGCTGCTGACCGTCACGGCCATGGCCAGGCCGCGCGGGAGCACCGTGGTCGTGTGCCGCGACACCATGGCCAGGGTGCTCCGGCTGATCAGGGCGGACGAGTACGTCACGGTGCGCCGGGTGGGCGATGTGTAGACAGGTGCTGTGCGCGAGCTTCGCGCGCGGGCGCATCACGATGCTGCGCAGGACGGTCGCCGAGCACGCCGCGTACGAGGGGCTGGGCGGGCGGAACCTGGAGGACTTCGTGCTGGCGGTCAACGAGGTGGTCACGAACGCGGTCGTGCACGGCGGCGGGCACGGGCGGCTGCGGCTGTGGTCGCACGGCGGGCGGCTGTGGTGCGAGGTCACCGACGAGGGGCCGGGGCTGCCGGCGGGGTGGGTGGGCGACATGCGGCCGCCCGCGGGGTTCGAGTTCCGCGGGCGGGGGTTGTGGCTGACGAGCATGTTGTGCGATCAGGTCACGATCGTGTCCGGGCCCCGGGGCACGACCGTGACCTTCGCGGCCCTGCGGGAGTGAGCCTCATGAGCGGGCCGAGATCCAGGAGGCGTGCAGGTCGGCGTACACGCCCGGGCTCTTGACCAGCTCGGCGTGCGGGCCCCGCTGCACCAGGCGGCCGGCGTCGAAGACCAGGACCTCGTCGGCGTTCTCCGCCGTGGACAGGCGGTGCGCGATCGAGACGGCCGTGCGGCCCCGGGTGACGCCTTCCAGGGCGCGCGCCAGGCGTACTTCCGTGGCCGGATCGACCGCCGAGGTGGCCTCGTCCAGCAGGAGCAGGTCGGGGTCGGCGAGGTAGGCGCGGGCCAGGGCGACGAGCTGGCGCTCGCCCGCCGACAGCGACTCGCCGCGCTGCCCGACCGGCGTGTCCAGGCCGGCCGGCAGGCCCTCCAGCCAGTCGGCCAGGCCCAGCTCGGTCAGGGCCAGCCCGATCTCCTCGGTGGTGGCCGAGGGCTTGCCGTAGCGGACGTTCTCCTCCAGCGTCCCGTCGAACAGGAAGCCGTCCTGCGGGACCATCACGATCCGCTCGCGCAGGGAGGAGAAGCGCACGTCGCGCAGGTCGTGGCCGTCCACCGTGACGCGCCCCGAGCCGGGGTCCATGAGCCGCGTCAGGAGCTTGGCGAACGTGGTCTTGCCCGACCCGGTCTCCCCCACCACGGCGACACGGGAGCGGGGCGGGATCTCGACCGAGACCTCGCGCAGCACGGGCACGCCGCCGGGGTAGGAGAAGTGCACGTCCTCGAAGGCGACCTCGATCGGGCCCCGGGGGAGCTCCACGCCCTTGTCGCCGGGGTCGGCCACGTCGGGCGGGGTGTCGATGACGCCGAGGATGCGGCGCCAGCCGGCGACCGCGTTCTGGGCCTCGTTCAGCACCTCGGTGGCGGTCTGCAGCGGCGAGACGAACAGCGTCACCAGGAACAGGAACGCCACCAGCTGCCCCTGCGTGATGTCGCCCGACAGGCCCAGCCGCACGCCGAGCAGCACGATGCCGGCGATGGCGACGGCGGCCACGATCTCGGTGAGCGGGAAGACGAAGCCGACGATGGTCTGCGCCCTGATCTGGGCCTTCCTGTTGGCGTCCACGGCCGTGTCGATGCGCTCGGCGGTGCGGCGCTCGGAGGCGTAGGCCCTGATAACGGTGGCGCCGACGACGGACTCGCTGACCGCGGCCAGCATGTCGCCGGTGCGCTCGCGTACGACGGTGTAGGCGCGCGACAGCAGCCGCTGGAAGCGCGGCAGGGCGATCATCAGCGGGATGAAGCTGACCCAGACCAGCAGGGTGAGCTGCCAGGAGTAGACGAACATCAGGACGGTGGCCACGAAGAGCTGGCCGAACGCCACGATGATCATCAGCCCGCCCCACTGCATGAAGTTGCTGATCTGGTCGATGTCGTTGGTGACGCGGGAGACCAGGGCGCCGCGGCGCTCGGTGTTCTGGGTGAGCACCGACAGGTCGTGCACGTGCCGGAAGCCGCGTACGCGCAGGGTGGCCAGGGAGGACTCGGTGGCCTTGTACAGGCGGACGTTCATGGCGTACGCGGCCACGGCTGTGAGGACGACCGCGGCGGCGCAGATCAGGACGGCGGTGGTGATGTACGGGAGGTCGGGGGTGCCGGTCTTGAGGCCCGTGTCGATCGTCTGCTGGACCGCGATCGGCACGATGATCTTGCCGATGGTGGCGACGACGGCCAGCGCCAGGGTGCCTGCCAGGCCCTTGCGGAACTCGGGGGTGAGCGAGAGCCCCTGGCGGATCGTGGCCATCGCGGAACGGTCCGAGTCGCGCCGGATGCTCTGCGCCGTCATGCGCTGACCTCTTCTTCCTCGATGGGGACGTCGATGGCGGCCCGCTCGGCCTCCTCGCGCTCGTAGGCGGTCACCAGGTTCCGGTAACCGGCGCAGCGCCGGATCAGCTCGTCGTGCGGCCCCCGGTCCACGACGCGGCCCCGGTCCAGGTAGACCACCTCGTCGGCCAGGGCGATCGTGGCCATCCGGTAGGCGACGACCACGACGGTGGACGCCTCGGCGGCGTCGCGCAGGCCGTACAGGATCTTGGCCTCGACCTGGGGGTCCACGCTGGAGGTGGCGTCGTCGAGGATGAGCAGGCGCGGCCGGCGCACGACCGCGCGGGCCAGGGCGATGCGCTGGCGCTGGCCGCCGGACAGGGAGGCGCCGCGCTCGCCGACGCGGGTGTCGAGGCCGGAGGGAAGGCGGCCGACGAACCCGTCGGCCTGGGCCAGCCGCAGGGCCGCCCACACGTCCTCCTCGGCGGCGTCGGCGCCGAGCGCGACGTTGCCGCCCACGGTGTCGTCGAACAGGAACGTCTGCTGCGGCACCAGCGCCACCGACTCGGCCACCCCGCCGTAGGGCAGCTCCCGCAGGTCCACGCCGTCGAGCAGGACCCGGCCGGAGTCGGGGTCGACCAGGCGGACGAGGAGCTGGACGAGCGTGGACTTGCCGGACCCGGTGGGCCCGACGAGGGCCACGGTGCGGCCGGCGGCCACCTCGAAAGTGACGTCGTGCAGCACCTCGGCCTCGCCGTAGGCGTAGGAGACGCCGGCGACCTCCAGCTTCGCGGGGCTGGTCGAGGCGAGGGCGGCGGTGCCGTACTCCATGGAGCCGGACGCCTCCAGCACGGCCTCGACCCGCTGCCAGCCGACGACGCTGCGCGGCAGCTCGGCCAGCACCCAGCCGAGCGCCCTGATGGGGAAGGCCAGCAGGGTGAACAGGTAGGCGACCTGCACCAGGTCACCGGCGTCGATCGCGGTCGCCGTCAGGCGCACGGCGCCCACGGCCAGCACCGCGAGCACGCCGAGCGTGGGCAGCGCCTCCAGCATCGGGTCGAACAGCCCGCGCACCCGGCCGACGGCGATGTTGGCGTCGCGCAGCTCGTGGGCGCGGCGCCGGAACCGGTCGGTCTCCAGGTCCTCACGGCCGAGCGTCTTGACGACCAGCGCGCCGTCGAAGCTCTCGTGCGCGATCTCGCTGACCTCGGCGCGCAGTTGCTGCGCGCGGGTGGCGAGCGGGCTGAGCTTGCGCTGGTAGACGAGGTTGAGCACGGCGATGGCCGGGAAGATGAGGAAGCCCACCAGCGCGAGCACGAGGTCCGTGAACAGCATCGCGATCGCCGCGGTGAACAGCATGACGATCACGCCCACGGCCATCGGCAGCGGCGCGAGCGGCGCCCAGGCGGCCTCGGCGTCGGCGCTGGCGTTCGACAGCAGCTGCCCGGTCGGATGACGGTGGTGCCACGACAGCGGCAGCCGGAGGTACTGCTTGGTCACGTCCCGGCGCGACCTGGCCTGCATGCGGTACTGCATGACGCCGGCCAGGATGCGCCGCCCCGCCACGCCGAACGCCTTGAGCAGGGCCGTGCCGAGGATCAGCAGCACGCCCGTCCACATCGTGCCCGCCGTGACCTGTCCCGCGCCGAACGAGGTCAGCACCACGTTCTGCGTCGCCCAGCCCATGGCCCAGGCTGAGGCGACGGTCATGCCGCCGTAGACGGCGCTGGCGAGAACGGCCAGCGCGAACACTGCCTTCTCCGTACGAATGGCCACCCCAAGGACACGAAGCCCTTGGCGCATCACGGCCGAGGTGACCTTGGTCGCCACTCGGTAGGTATCCTCTCGACTCTGACGTTTCTACGTATGTCACTATCACGCCTGATCATCCCGTTATTCCCACCGGTAGGGTTGAACACGTGACTCATGCTCGTGGCGAACGCGCCGCGCTCTGCGACCTGCTCGACCGGCTCGGCCCGGACGCGCCGACCCTGTGCACGGGCTGGACCACCTATGACCTGGCCGCCCACCTGGTCCTGCGCGAGCGCAGGCCCGACGCGATGGGCGGCATCGCGCTCAAGCCCCTGGCCGGCTACACCGCCTCGGTGCAGAACGGCCTCAAGGCCCGCCACCCCTACCCCGAGCTGGTCGGCCTCGTCCGCAAGCCCGGCGGCGTCTACGGCCTGCTGTCCGCGCTCGACGAGGCCGTCAACACGCTGGAATACTTCGTGCACCACGAGGACGTCCGCCGCGCCCAGCCGTCGTGGGAGCCCCGCGAGCTGACCGACGACTTCGAGCGGCTCATCTGGAAGCGGGTCTCGGCCGGCGCCCGGCTCATGCTGCGCAGGTCGCCCGTGGGCGTGGTGCTGCACCGCCTGGGCGGCGGCGTGACGCTCGGCGGGCCCCGGGGCGGCTCGCGGGTGGAGGTCACCGGCAGGGCCGCCGAGCTGCTGATGTTCTGCTTCGGCCGGCAGCAGCACGCCAGGGTGGAGCTCACCGGCGAGCCGGAGGCCGTCAGCGCGTTGCGCACGGCCACGCTCGGCGTCTAGCGGGACCCGCCGCCGTCATCCGCGTGCGCGCCGGAAATCCCGGCGCGGCGGGCGCTCGCGAGCAATCTCATGCCCGTACCATGGCATGGGAAAGAAGCCCCCCGGTTAGGATCATGTACATCTTTCCCAAGATGCCTAGTGATCGCCCAGATCCGGGTATATACGGCTGGGAATGGACTGCAGGAGGCCCCCCATGCAGGTCAAGAAGGTGATCACCTACGTGGCTGTCGCGTTCGTGGTCTTCTACCTGTTCACCCGGCCGGCCCAAGCCGCCGCCGCGGTCAACGGTGTGTTCGACGGAATCCTTCAGGGAGCCAATCAGTTGGCCGTGTTCTTCTCAAGTGTTCTGACCTGACGGATGGTTCTGTCTGCGTCAGGTGCTTCCCCGCGCTGCCAGATCGTGTTACGCAGGCAGGATGAGAGATCGCCCCAGCGGCACCAAGATCAATCAGCTCGGTTCCGACGCGCGGCGCATCCTCGAGCGAGCTGAGCTCGAGGGCATCGAGCTGATCCGTTTTCTGTACGCCGACCACGGTGGCGTCATTCGTGGGAAGGCGGCATCCCGGTCCCGGTTGGCCGAACGGCTCAGCACGGGCATCGGGCACACGGTGGCCATGATGGCGATGAACATGCTCGACCAGCTCCAGGACGTCGAGCACATGGGTCCGGTGGGCGAGGTACGCATCGTCCCCGACCCCGCCACGTACGTCCCGTTGCCCCACGCGCCCGGGGCGGCCGCGATGCTGTCGGACCTGTGCCGTCCCGACGGCACCCCGTGGGAGGCGTGCTCGCGGACGTTCCTCAAGGACGCGATCGCGGAGCTGAAGACCGAGGGTTACTCGGTGGTGGCCGCGTTCGAGCCGGAGTTCACGCTCGGCCGGCGGCTGCCCGACCCGTCCGGAGGGCCCGACCGGCTGGTGCCGCTCGACGACTCGCTCTGCTATGCCGGCACGGGCTTCGACACGGCCCACGACTACACGATCAAGCTGATCCGCGCCCTGGAGACGCAGGGCCTGCGTGTCGAGCACTACCACCCCGAGCTCGGCCCCGGCCAGCAGGAGCTGTCCGTGCGCCACGCGCCCGCCCTGCGCGCCGCCGACAACCACGTCATCTACCGCGAGACCGTGCGCGGCGTGGCCATGCGCATGCAGATGTGGGCCTCGCTGGCCCCCAAACCGCTGGCCGACCAGGCCGGCAACGGCGCCCACCTGCACCTGTCGCTGTGGAACGACACGCAGAACGTCTTCGCCGAGGAGAACGAGGTGCGCGACGGCTTCCTCGGCGGCCTGATCGCGCACCTGCCCGCCCTCACGGCATTGACCTGCGGCAGCGTCAACAGCTTCCGCCGCCTGGCACCCCGCACGTGGGCAGGCGCGTACGCGGTGTACGGCCCCGACAACCGCGAGGCCGCAATCCGCCTGTGCTCCCCGCTGGGCGAGAGCGGCGAGCCGAACCTGGAGCTGAAACCCTCCGACTCCTCGGCCAACCCCTACCTGTCGCTCGGCGCCGTCATCCACGCGGGCCTCGACGGGATCCGGCGCAAGCTCGACCCCGGCGAGGCCGTGGACGTCGACCCGGACACGCGGCCGGGCCGCTATCCCCGCCTGCCCGCCTCGCTGGACGAGGCGCTGGACGCGCTGGAGGCGGACGAGGTGCTCATGGAGGCGCTGGGGCCGCTGCGGCGCAGCGCGTACCTCGCCGTCAAGCGGTCCGAGGCGGCCGCGTTCGCCGCCAAGGACGTCCCCTACGAGCTCTTCCAGCACCTGCGGGTGTTCTGACGGGCTAGCGCACCTGGTGGCCCGCCATCCGGAGCGTGTCCTTGACCTCGGAGATCTTCAGCGTGCCGAAGTGGAACACGCTGGCCGCCAGGACGGCGTCGGCGCCCGCCGCCACCGCCGGAGGGAAGTCCTCCAGGCGGCCGGCACCGCCGCTGGCGATCACCGGCACGCGCACGGCCGCCCTGACCGCGCGCAGCATCTCCAGGTCGTAGCCGTCGAGCGTCCCGTCGCCGTCCATCGAGTTGAGCAGGATCTCACCCACGCCGAGCTCCTCGCCGCGGGCCGCCCACTCCACCGCGTCGATCCCGGTGCCGCGCCGCCCGCCGTGGGTGGTCACCTCGAAGCCGCTCGGGGTGCCCGGTGCCCGCCGGGCGTCCACGGACAGCACGACGCACTGCGCGCCGAACCGCCTGGACGCCTCGGTGAGCAGCTCCGGCCGGGCGATGGCGGCCGTGTTGAGCGACACCTTGTCGGCGCCGGCGCGCAGCAGCCGGTCCACGTCCTCGACCGCGCGCACCCCGCCGCCGACGGTGAGCGGGATGAACACCTGCTCGGCGGTCCTGCGCACCACGTCGAGCATGGTCTCCCGCTCGCCGGAGGACGCGGTGATGTCCAGGAAGGTCAGCTCGTCGGCGCCCTCCTCGTCATAGCGCCTGGCCAGCTCGACCGGGTCGCCCGCGTCGCGCAGGTTCTCGAAGTTGACGCCCTTGACCACACGCCCGGCGTCCACGTCGAGACAGGGGATCACTCTTACCGCTACGGTCATGCTCGCAGTGCCTCGATTTCGATCTCGACCAGCATTCTCGGGTCGACCAGCCCGGCCACCCTGACCCCGGTGCAGGCGGGGCGTACTTTGCAAAAGACCTCGTGGATGGCCTGCCCGACGGGGTCGAAGTGGCGCTGCTCCACCACGTAATAGCGGACCATGATGACGTCCTCCCTCGTCAGGCCGCCCATCAGGACGGCCTCGAGGGCGATGCCGATCGCGGTCAGGCTCTGCTGGTAGGCGTCGCCGACATGGCGTACCTCTCCGTCGACCGTGGCCGTGCAGCCGGACACGATCACGCGCTCGCCCGCCACCACGGCGCGGGCGTAGCCGTATTTCTCCTCCCAGATGCCGCCCGAAAACACCCTGTAGCCGGTGCTTTCCATACCGATGCTGCTGACGCTCATCTCGCCCCCTCCCGGCAAGAGCTACACGCGTACCGCGGCCAGCGCGTTTTCCAGTGTGAACGCGTGAGCGTACAGGGCCCTGCCCACGATGGCGCCTTCCAGTCCGTCCGGGACGAGGGAAGAGAGAGACAGCAGGTCATCGAGGCTGGAAACGCCGCCGCTGGCCACCACCGGCTTGTCGGTGCGGGCGCAGATCTGCCGGTAGAGGTCGAGGTTCGGGCCCTGCAGCATGCCGTCCTTGGTCACGTCGGTGACCACGTAGCGGGGGCAGCCGTCGGACTCGAGGCGGTCGAGGACCTCCCACAGCTCCCCGGAGTCCTGGGTCCAGCCACGGGCGGCCAGCGTGGTGCCGCGCACGTCGAGCCCGACCGCGATCCGGTCGCCGTGCTCGGCGATGATCTTCCGGCACCACTCGGGCCGCTCCAGCGCGGCGGTGCCGATGTTGACCCGGCGGCAGCCGGTGGCCAGGGCCGCGGCCAGGGAGTCGTCGTCGCGGATGCCGCCCGACAGCTCCACGTTGACGTCCAGCCGGCCGATCACGTCGGCGATCAGGTCGCGGTTGCCGCCCCGCCCGAACGCGGCGTCCAGATCGACGAGATGGATCCACTCGGCACCCGCCTCCTGCCAGGCCAGCGCGGCGGCCAGGGGCTCGCCGTAGCCGGTCTCGGTCCCGGCCTCGCCTTGCACCAGGCGTACGGCCTGACCGTCGGCGACGTCCACGGCGGGCAGCAATACGAGCGACATTCAGATCCTCCGGTCGAAAGCGAGGGTCACGACAACGGGTGCGAGCAGCAGGGAGAAGACCAGGACGGCGAAGCTGAGCGGGAACGACCCCCAGATCAGCCAGACGATCACCTGGACGAGCAGGAAGCCGAGCGCCACCACGGCGTTCTGGGCGCGATGGCGGCGGGCGAGCAGGCCGCCCTGGCGGTAGAACCGCACCGGGCGCGGGACCACGCGGGCCACGACGGCGCGGCGGCGGGCCCGGCGGGCCTGCCGCTCCTCGTTGGCCCGGATCGCGCGCGCCCGCTCGGCCTCCCGCTCCGCCCTCCGGCGCGCGCGCTCCTTGCTCATAGGGTCTGAAGCCAGTTCTTCAGCAACGCGGCACCGGCGTCGCCGGACTTCTCCGGGTGGAACTGGGTGGCCTTGAGCGGGCCGTTCTCCACGGCGGCCACGAACGGCACGCCGTGCTCGGCCCAGGTCACGATCGGCTCGGCGAACCCGTCACCGGTGCGCAGTTCCCACTCGCGCACCCCGTAGGAGTGCACGAAGTAGAAGCGGGTGGCCGCGTCGAGCCCGTCGAACAGCACGCTGCCCGCGGGTGCCTTGACCGTGTTCCACCCCATGTGGGGCAGCACCGGCGCGTCGAGCCGCTCGACCGTGCCCGGCCACTCGCCGCAGCCCTCGGTCTCCACGCCGTGCTCGACGCCCTTGGCGAAGAGGATCTGCATGCCGACGCAGATGCCCAGCACAGGGCGGCCGCCGGACAGGCGGCGGGCGACGATCCGGTCGCCCTGCACGGCCTTGAGCCCCTTCATGCACGCCTCGAACGCGCCCACGCCCGGCACGACCAGCCCGTCGCACTCCATCGCCGCGTCGAAGTCGGGCGTCACGGTCACCTCGGCGCCGGCCCTGGCCAGCGCGCGCTCGGCCGAACGCAGGTTTCCCGAGCCGTAGTCGAGCACCACGACGTTCTTCTTGCTCACCACCACAACACCCCCGCCGTGATCGCCATCGCCGCACCGAGCGCGCAGATGGCCGCACCGATCTTGATTCCCTGCCTGGCCAGGGAGAACACGCCGCCGATCAGGAACAGCCCGATGAACACCATCACGCCGGCGAGGAGGTTGTCCGTCATAGGACGCCCTTGGTGCTCGGCACGCCGGTGGCGCGCGGGTCGGGCTCCGACGCCTCGCGCAGGGCCCTGGCCAGCGCCTTGAACTGGGCCTCCACGATGTGGTGGGCGTTGCGGCCGTACGGGACGTGCACGTGCAGGCAGATCGCCGCCTGCGCGACGAACGACTCCAGGATGTGGCGGGTCATCGTCGTGTCGTATTCGGGGCCGATCATCGGCGCCATGCCCTCGGGCTCGTGGTGCACGAGGTAGGGGCGGCCGGACAGATCGACGGTGACCTGGGCGAGCGACTCGTCCAGCGGGCACGACGCGCTGCCGAACCTCCTGATGCCCGACTTGTCGCCCAGCGCCTCGCGGAACGCGGCGCCCAGCGCGAGCGCGGTGTCCTCGATCGTGTGGTGCGAGTCGATGTGCAGGTCGCCCTCGGTCTTGACCGTCAGGTCGAACAACCCGTGCTTGCCGAGCTGGGCCAGCATGTGGTCGTAGAAGCCGACCCCGGTGGACACCTCCACCCGGCCGGTGCCGTCGAGGCCGACCTCCACCAGGACCGAGGTCTCCTTCGTGACACGCTCGACGCGACCTACGCGGCTCACAGGACTCCTTCCAGGGCGGCGCGGAAGGCCGCCATCTCCTCGCCGGTGCCGATCGACACACGCAGCCATTCTGGCGGGCCCACCTCGCGGATGAGCACCCCGCGCTCCAACATCCCCTCCCACACCTTGCGCCGGTCGGGGAACCGCCCGAACAGCACGAAGTTGGCGTCGGAGTCGGCCACCGCCAGGCCCTTGGCCCGCAGCCACGCCACCGTCCCGTCGCGCTCGCGCCGCAGCGCGTCGACCGAGCCGAGCAGCTCGGCTCGGTGCCGCAGCGCCACCCGCGCGGCCGTCTGGGTGATCGTGGACAGGTGGTACGGCAGCCGCACCAGCAGCAGCGCCTCCACCACGGCCGGGTGCGCGGCCAGGTAGCCCAGCCGGGTGCCCGCCATGGCGAACGCCTTGGACATCGTCCTGGAGACGATCAGCCTCGGGTGCGCGGGCAGCAGGGTCAGCGCCGACGGCGTGCCCTCGCGGGCGAACTCGGCGTAGGCCTCGTCCACCACGACCATGCCGGGCGCCGCGGCCAGGACCGCCTCGATGGTCTCCAGCGGCTGCGCGGTGCCGGTCGGGTTGTTCGGGGAGGTGATGAAGACGATGTCGGGGCGGTGCTCCTCGATCGCGGCGGTGACCTTGCCGGGGTCGAGCGAGAAGTCCTCCTCGCGGGCCGCCCTGACCCACTCCGTGCTGGTGCCGGTGGTGATGATCGGGTGCATGGAGTAGGACGGCTCGAACCCCATGGCGGTGCGGCCGTGGCCGCCGAACGCCTGCAGGATCTGCTGGAGCACCTCGTTGGAGCCGTTGGCGGCCCACACCTGGGCGGCCGACAGGCCGTGGCCGAGGTAGGCGGCCAGGTCGGCGCGCAGGTCCAGGGCGTCCCTGTCGGGGTAGCGGTTGAGCTCGCCGGCCCGCGCCCCGATCTCCCTGGCCAGGTCGGCGACCAGCTCGGGAGAGGGCGGGTAGGGGTTTTCGTTGGTGTTGAGCCGGACCGGGACGTCGATCTGGGGAGCGCCGTACGGCGTCTTGCCCCTCAGGTCGTCGCGGATGGGCAGGTCGTCCAGGTTCACTCGGTCTCCGTGGGCACTCGCCAGTCGAATCGGGCGCGGATCGCGGCACCGTGGGCGGGCAGGTCTTCGGCGTCGGCCAGGACCGACACGTGGGCCGCCGCGCCCGCGAGCGCCTCGCGGGTGTAGTCGACGACGTGGATGCCGCGCAGGAACGACTGCACCGACAGGCCGCTGGAGTGGCAGGCGCAGCCGCCCGTGGGCAGCACGTGGTTGGAGCCGGCGAGGTAGTCGCCGAGCGAGACCGGGGCGTAGGTGCCCACGAAGATCGCTCCGGCGTTGCGCACGCGCGCCGCGACGGACGCCGCGTCGGCGGTGTGGATCTCCAGGTGCTCGGCGGCGTACGCGTCGACGACCTTGAGGCCGTCGTCGATCGAGCTCACCAGCACGATGCCCGACTGCCGGCCGCTCAGCGCCTCGGTGATGCGCTCGGAGTGCCGGGTGGCCGAGATCTGGCCGGGCAGCTCCTTCTCGACCGCGTCGGCCAGCTCGGGACTGGTGGTGACCAGCACCCCGGCGGCGATCGTGTCGTGCTCGGCCTGGCTGATCAGGTCGGCGGCGACGTGGACCGGGTCGGCCGTCTCGTCGGCCAGGATGGCGATCTCGGTCGGGCCCGCCTCGGAGTCGATGCCGATGCGGCCCTTGAGCAGCCGCTTGGCCGCCGCCACCCAGATGTTGCCGGGCCCGGTCACCATGGTGACCGGCGCGCACTCCTCGGTGCCGTAGGCGAACATGGCCACCGCCTGCGCCCCGCCCACGGAGTAGACCTCAGCCACGCCGAGCAGCGCGCACGCGGCCAGGATCGTGGGGTGCGGCAGCCCGCCGAAGTCCTTCTGCGCCGGGCTGGCCACGGCCAGCGAGCCGACGCCGGCCTCCTGGGCCGGCACGACGTTCATCACCACGCTGGACGGGTAGACCGCGCGGCCGCCCGGGACGTAGAGGCCCACGCGATCGACCGGCACCCACCGCTCGGTCACGCTGCCGCCGGGCACGACCTGCGTGGTGACGTCGGCGCGCCGCTGGTCACGGTGGACCAGCCTGGCCCGCCTGATCGACTCCTCCAGCGCGGCCCGGACCCTGGGGTCCAGCTCGCGCAGCGCCCGGTCCAGGGCCTCGGCGGGGACGCGGGCGGAGGCGATGTCGACACCGTCGAACCTGGCGGTCAGCTCCCGTACGGCTGCCGCCCCGCGATGGCGCACGTCGTCGCAGATGAGCCGCACCTTGTCCAGGGCGGCCTCGACGTCGAGCTCGGCGCGGGGCAACACGTCGCGCAGGTCCTCGGGCAGGGAACCGCGCATGTCAATACGGGAAATCACCCTGACAGTCTACGGAGTCCGGGCCTCGAATCAGGTTCTGTCCATCATCCGGAACGAGTGACGGCCGCGGGGTGGCGCTCGCCGACGCGCACCCCGCGGCCGTCATCACCCCGGACCGGGCCTGCCGGGGCGGTGCCGTGGCCATCACGGGGGTACGGCCACGGCAGGGGAAAGCTTGGTTCTCTCCTCTGCCCGGGACCGGCCGCCGCTAACGCCCCCGGGTCAAGAAAAACCCGGGGTAACGCAAACCTAACGTTGAGTGGTTTTTGCCGCGGACACGTGTCGCCGCACGGCGCGCCCTCCCTGGGCGGGTGATTTCTTATTACTTGTCCATTATGTCCGATCCTTTACCCTTACCGCATGGGACAGTGGCGCGGGCCCGACGGCATCCTGGTCGAGGCGATCATCCTGGACGATCGCCCGCTGCTGCGCGTCTCCCACCGGGTCAACGGCCGCACCTACCTGCGCGGCTACTGCGCCACCGTCGGCGAGCTCGGCGAACACGGCGTGGACCTGGCCCTGCTGGTGGAAGACAAGCCCCTTGACCATCTGTAGACCCCCTGCCGCCACTGTCGATCAGGCGGACGGGGTACGGCATGCACCATGGTGCGGCTGCCGGCCTATTCGCCGATGCTGGCCCAGCTGGGCACCCTGACCTCCGTCCAGGGTGCGGACTGGGCCGTGGAGATGAAATGGGACGGCGTGCGCGCCCTCGCCTACGTCGAGGGCGGCGCCGTCCGCCTGATGTCGCGCAACGGCAAGGAGATCACCCCCGCCTACCCCGAGCTGCAGCTCATGGCCGGCGCCACCGGCGGGCACGCGGTCGTGCTCGACGGGGAGGTCGTGGCCTTCGACGAGGCCGGGCGGCCCAGCTTCGAGGCGCTGCAGCCCCGGATGCACCAGCGCAACCCGGCGGCCGTGGCGGAGCTGGTCAGGGCGGTTCCGGTGACGTTCATGGCCTTCGACCTCCTGCACCTCGACGGCGACAGCGTGATCTCGCGCCCCTACACCGAGCGCCGGGAGCTGCTGGAGGGCACGCTCACGCCCGGCTACCGGTGGGAGGTGCCCGTCTGGTTCGCCGACCATGCCTCGCGGGCGTTCGACTCCTCGCGGCAGCTCGGGCTCGAAGGGGTCGTGTGCAAGCGCATGAGCTCGCCGTACCGGCCGGGCCGGCGCAGCGGCGAGTGGACGAAGGTCAAGAACGTCAGGACCGTCGAGGTCGTGATCGGCGGCTGGAAACCGGGGGGCGGGCGGCGCTCGGGGATGATCGGCTCGCTGCTGCTGGGCGCGTACGACCCGCACGGGCGGCTACGGTACGTCGGCCACGTCGGCACCGGGTTCACCGAGGCCATGCTGCGCGACCTGGGCGAGCGGCTGGCACCGCTGGAGCGGCGCGAACCGGCCTTCGACGAGGAGGTGCCGCGCGAGCACTCCCGCGACGCGCACTGGGTGGAGCCCCAGGTGGTCGGCGAGGTGCAGTACGCCGAGGTCACCGGCGACGGGCGGCTGCGGCATCCCTCCTGGCGGGGGCTGCGGCCCGACCGCGAGCCGGCCGAGGCCGGCACGGCGGAGATCCGGCCGCCGGGGCACGAGGACGACGCCGCGGCGGGCTGACCGCGACACGCCACCCAGCGCTACAGTTCGTAGACTTATGGTGACTTACAGTGACTGAGAGGTTTGTCGAGCTGCTCGGGGGACACTGTGCGGAAAACTCTGGTCACCACCCTCACCACGCTGGCGGGCGTCACGCTGACGCTGCCCGCGGCGGCAGACCAGCCGCCCGCGGCCCCGGCCGCCCAGGCCGCTCCGGTGCCGCCCGTCCCGGCCGCACCGGCCCCGCCCGTCCCGGCCGACCAGCCCGCGCAACCGGCGCAGCCGGCGCAGCCGATCAAGGCGCACCAGCCCGCGCAACCGGCCCAACCGGCCCAACCGGCCCAACCGATCAAGGCGCACCAGCCCCAGCCCGCACAACCGGTCAAGGCCGGCCGGCCCGCGCCCGTCGCCGCCGCCGTGCGGGGCCGTTCGACGTGGGGGGCCGAGGCGTCGCCGCTGATGCGCCCCGGGCGGGCCGTGCGCTACTGGACCGCGGGCAAGCAGGCCAAGGCCAAGGCCGCCGACCTGCCCCCGAGCCTGCCCGGCACGGCCGCGGCCGACGTCGTCCTGTCGGCCGAGCGGCGCAGCAGCGTGCCCTCGGCCAAGCGGATCACCCCCGGCGGGGACACCAACGGCTACGCCCGCATGCCCCGCCCGTACACGAGGGCGGCGCACAGCCGGATCAGCGGCCGCCTCTTCTTCGTCAACGCGGCCGGGCACGGCGACTCCTGCACCGCCTCCGTCGTACGCTCGGCGACCAGGCTGCTCATCGTCACCGCCGCACACTGCGTCTACGGCGTCCCCGAGGGCTCCACGACCGGCCGCTGGCACAGCAGCTTCGCGTTCGTGCCCGCCTACGACGGCCGGGCGGCCGGCGAGCGGCAGCGCGAGCCGTACGGGCGGTGGGGCGGCCGGCGCGCCTGGAAGCCCGACGGGTACACCGGGATGAACGGCGGCGACTGGAACTCGATCTACGACATCGCCCTCATCGAGGTCGGCCGGCGCAACCGCACCCTCCAGGACGCCGTCGGCGCCTTCACCCCGGTCCTCAACCAGGGCGGCAAGCACACCATCGCCACCACGGGCTACCCGGGCCTGCTCGGCAGGAAGCCGTACGACGGCAGGGACCAGCTCTGGTGCCTGGGCAGGACCCGGCAGGCGCAGGGGGTCACCGGCGCCGAGACCATGCTCGCCGCCCGCGACGGCGACGCGGAGGCGAAGGCGGGGCGGCTGGAGACGTACAACTGCCACCTGTACAAGGGCCACAGCGGCGGGCCGTGGGTCGTCAAGGGCACCGGAGACCTGGTCGGCGTGCTGTCGGCGGGCAAGGAGGACGGCGAGTCCGACGGCAACTCCGTCGCCAACGCGCTCAACCTCGAAGGCTACGGCGCGATCGTCAAGAAGGCCGACCCGCGCGGCGTGTACGACGCGCTGTCGGTCAAGCTGACGGGCCCGCAGCGCCCGGTCAGGCGCGGCGACTCCACCACCGTCACGGCCACCGTCACCATGCGCGGCCTGATGGCCGCCGCCCAGGTGCCCGTCACGCTCACCCTGCCGTCCGGCGTGGACCTGGCCTCGGTCAGCGGCGCCACGTGCCGGAGCACCACCCGGCAGGCCGCCTGCACCATCGGCACCATCCACCCGGGCCGGCCGGTCCGCATCACCGCCCGGGTGAACGTGACCGGGGACGCCGCGCCTCCGCTGCCCGTCGTCGCCCGCGTCGTCTCCACCCGCCTCGACCCGACCCAGCGCGACAACACCAGCACCCTGCGGCTCCCCGTCCGGTGACGCTCAGGCGGGCACCGGCGCCGGGTCCTTGATCGTGCGCGCCAGCAGCCAGGCCAGCACCGGGAACACGATCAGGCAGGCCAGCGCCGTCCGGAGCGAGGCGGCCTCCGCCACCGCGCCCACCAGCGGGCCGGCCAGGCCGCCCGCGCTCACCGCCAGCCCCAGGGTCACGCCGCCGGCCGTGCCCACCCTGGTCGGCAGGAAGTCCTGGCCGAGCGTGACGTGCAGGGAGAAGGGCGCGTACAGGGCGATCGACGAGGCGGCGACGAACACGTACGCGGCGGGGCCCGGCACCAGCACCACGCCGGCGACCGCCGGGACGGCCAGCGCGTACGCCAGGCGCATCGTCCGCACCCGGCCCCGGCGCGCCGCCAGCCTGCCGCCCAGCACGGTGCCCACCGCCCCGCCCGCGAACAGCACGAACAGCGCCACGGCCCCGGCCGCCCCGCCACCCATGTACAGGGCCACGAAGGCGCTCAGGCCGACGTACACCACGGAACGGAACACGATCACCAGCGTCAGCCGGACGAACGACGGCCAGTCGTCCCGCCCGGAGACCGGCCCGGCGGCCCGCGCCGCCTGCCCGCCCCCGGCCAGAGCCCTGATCGCCGGCAGCGTCACCACCGCGCCCAGCACCGCCGGCAGCACCAGGAACGGCGAGGCGCCCAGACCCCATCCCGCCAGCAGCGGCGTCACCAGCACGGGAGCCGTGGCGAAACCCAGCGTCCCACCTAGGGAGAACCAGCTCATCCGCACGTGGCTGCCCTCGCTGGCGATCCTCGCCAGCCGGGCGGACTCCGGGTGGTACGCGGCCACGCCCAGCCCGGACAGTGCCACGGCCAGCCAGGTCAGCACGTACGAGTCCGCCACGCCACCGGCCGCCACCCCCACCCCGGCGACGACCATGCTCAGCGGGATCAGCCACGGCATGCGCCACCTGTCGGTCAGCACGCCGAACAGCGGCTGCACGATCGACGACAGCAGCGTGGCCGCCAGCACGATGCCGGAGACGGCGACGTACCCGTAGCCGCGCCCGGCCACCAGGAACGGCACGAGAGCGGGGACCGCACCCTGGTAGAAGTCCACGGTGGCGTGACCGGCCGCGAGCATGGGGATCCTGTTCACGCTCCGATCATGTCCCGGCGACCCGGTGGCCCGCTTCCGATAAAATGCCAACTTATGACGGGAATCCGCCACCTGCCCGAAGCCCCGACCGGGCGGCGCTCCCTCGCCCCCGGCGCCGGCATCGACGCGCACCGGCACGACACCCACCAGATCGTGTACGCCTGCCGCGGCGTCCTGTCGGTCACCACGGACGCCGGCACCTGGGTGGCCCCCGCCAACCGGGCGATCTGGGTGCCGGCGGGAACCGTGCACGAGCACCGGGCCCACGGGGACACCGACGTGCGGCTGGTGGGGCTCACGGACAGCCCGCTCGGGCTGGACCGGCCGGCGGTGCTCGCAGTCGGACCGCTCCTCCGCGAACTGATCATCGCCTACACCGGCACCCCCACGAGCGGCGGCGGGAGACATTCCGACGGGGGCGAGCGGGGCCGGCTGCTGGGCGTGCTGCTCGACCAGCTGAGGCGCGCCCCCGAGCAGCCGCTCCACCTGCCCACCGCCAAGGACCCGCGCCTGGCCGCGGTCTGCGCCGCCCTGCACCGCGACCCCGCCGACAACAGCACCCTGGCGCGGCTCGCCGCCCGGAGCGGGACCAGCGACCGCACGCTCGCCCGCCTGTTCCGGGCCGAGCTGGGCATGAGCTTCCCCCAGTGGCGCACCCAGCTCCGCCTCCACCACGCCCTCCTCCTGCTCGCCGACGACGTGCCGGTGACCGCCGTCGCGCACCGGTGCGGGTGGGCGTCGGCGAGCGCGTTCATCGACGTGTTCAGGAGGGCGTTCGGGTACACCCCCGGCCGGGCCTTTACATTGTAGATTCGCTACAATTGAGCCCCGTGAGCAAATCGAAAGGCAAGGGCGGCACTCCGGCCACCATGGCGCTGACCAACGCCAAGGCCGAGTTCACGCTCCACCCGTACGAGCACGACGCCTCCGCCCAGGCCTACGGCGAGGAGGCCGCGGACGCGCTCGGCGTGCCGTACGAACGGATCTTCAAGACGCTGGTCGCGGAGGTCGAGAGCGGGCTGGCGGTGGCCGTCGTGCCGGTCGCGGGCAAGCTCGACCTCAAGGCCCTGGCCAGTGCGCTCAACAGCAAGCGGGCCGCGATGGCCGACGCCGCGAAGGTGGAGCGGGTCACGGGCTACGTCGTCGGCGGCATCAGCCCGCTGGGCCAGCGCAAGCAGCTCCCGACCGTGGTCGACTCCTCGGCCCTCGACTTCGAGACGATCTACTTCTCGGCCGGGAAGCGGGGCCTGCAGATCGAGACCGCCCCCGACAACCTCATCACGCTCACCCGGGCGGTCACCGCCCCCATCGGCAAGGCGGGCTGACGCCCGGCGGGCCGATGGGTCGGTCAGTCAGGCCGCCCGAGCATGCCGGGGTAGTCGCGTCCCGGCCCGCCGGGACGCTCGCGCCCGGGCATCCCCGGCGGCTCCAGCCCACCGGGCCGCCCGTGGCCGTACATGCCCGGGTGATCACGCCCAGGCGCCCCGGGCCGTCCCTCGCCGGGCATGTCGGGCCGCCACTGGCCGAGCATGCCGGGATGCCCGGGCCGCTGCGCGGGCCCGTCGGCCGGCCCAGGCTCGGGACGCTCCACGGGACGGTCGCTCTGAGGTGACCGCAGCAGCCGGTCGGCACGGCCCTCCTGCTGCCACTCGATCGACGGCGCCGTCGGGCTCTGCCCGAGCAGCCACTCGAAGAGCCGGCGGTGCCGCCGGAAGAACGGGTGGACGCCGCGCTTCTTGCGCTTCTCCTCGGCGAGGGCCTTCTCCAGCCCCGGCGTGTGACCGCCGCCGAAGCGCGACATGTCCGGCCCCGGGAACCCCTTCGGCTCCGTACGCCGCAACGCCGGCCCCATCGACTCCACCCAGATCGGCCCCGGCAGCGACGCCCCCTGCACCGACCCGTAGTACCGGTCCCCGATCTGCACCCCCTGCAGCGGGAACCGGTACGACCCCCGGATGTCCCCCACGCTGACCGCCGCCGCCAGGGCGGGCGTGTAGCCGGCGAACCAGGCCGAGGTGTAGCCGTTGTTGGTGCCCGTCTTGCCCGCGGCGGGCCGGCCGATGCCCTGCCCGTGCATGGTGCCCTTGTCGAAGACGCCCTTGAGCACGTGGTTGACCGCGTCCGCGACCGGCTTCTCGATGACCTGCTCGCACGCGGGCGGCACGTGCGTACGCCGCCCGTCCCTGCCCGTGATCTCCACGATGGCCAGCGGCCGGCAGTACAGTCCCCTGGCCGCGAACGCCGCGAACGAGGCGGCCACCGTCACCGGGTCCATCTCGTTGACGCCCAGCGTGAACGTCGGGACCTCCCGCAGCGGCGCCCCGTCCGCCCTGGTGACGCCGAGGGCCCTGGCCGTGCGCACCACGTTGCAGAGCCCGACCTTGCGCTCCAGCATCATGTAGAAGATGTTCACCGACTTCCAGGTGCCGGTCTCGATGCTGTGCGGCCCGCCCTCGCCCTCGCCGCTGGCGTTGAGCACCCGGGTGCCGGGGTCGTTGACGGACCGGCCCGCGCAGTTGCGGTAGCCCTGGGCGGGGCTCATCGCCCCCGGCGTCTGGAAGCCGTCGTTGAACCGCCAGCCCTGCTTCAGCGCGGTGGCCAGGGTGAACACCTTGAACGTCGAACCGGCCTGGAAGCCCTGCCCGCCCCCGTGGGCGACGTCGGCGGGCAGGTTGAAGGTGGTCTTGGGGCCGTTCTTGCGGTTGCCGGGGTTGCGGCCGAACCGCTTGCTGGCCGCCATCGCCTTGATCCGGCCGGTACGCGGCTCCACCATCGCCTCGGCGGCCACCTCGGTGTCCTCCGGCGAGACGTGCCGGCGGATGGCCCGGTCGGCGGCGCGCTGCGCGATCGGGTCGAGGCTGGTCCTGATCACCAGGCCGCCCCTGGCCATCCTGGCCCGGCGCTCGGCGGCGGTGTTGCCGAAGACGGGGTTCGACAGGAGCTCCTGCTTCACGTACAGGCAGTAGAACGGGTAGTCGCTCTGCTCGCACCCGCCGGGCTCCGGCCGGAGCCTGATGTTCAGCGGCGCGGCCTTGGCCTGCGCCGCCTCCTGCTGGGTGATCTGCTTGAGCCCGGCCATGCGGTCGAGCACGAGGTCGCGCCTGCCTTTCAGCCGCTCCCGGTGCGCCTGGCCGAGCGAGGGATCGGTCGAGTACGGCATCCGCACCGCCCCCGCCAGCGTGGCCGCCTGGGTCAGCGTCAGCCGGGAGGCCGAGGTGGAGAAGAAGCGCCTGGCCGCCGCCTCGACGCCGTGGGCCCCGGCGCCGAAGTAGGCGATGTTCAGGTAGCGCTCCAGGATCTCGTCCTTGCGGTACTTCTTCTCCAGCGCCAGCGCGAGCCGCAGCTCGCTGATCTTGCGGGCCAGGTTCGGGGCGCGGGCCCGGTCGCGCTCGGCGTCGCTGCGCGCGCTCTCCACCAGGATGTTCTTGACCAGCTGCTGGGTCAGCGACGAGCCGCCCTGCCGGATCCCGCCCGCCTGGGTGTTGGTGAGCAGCGCCCGGATCGTGCCCCTGACGTCGAGGCCGCCGTGCTCGTAGAAGCGGGCGTCCTCGATGGCCACGATGGCCCTGCGCATCACGGGCGCGACCGCGCCGAGCGGGACGGCCGTCCTGTTGGCCTCGTAGAACTGGGCGAACTGCCGGCCGTCCTTGTCCAGCAACCTGGTCACCTGCGCGAGCGGCTCCTCGCGCGGTGCGGGCGGCAGGTCGACGAAGGTGTTCGCGACACCCATGGCGGCGAGGCCGCCCCCGCTCACCAGGGGTGCGGCCAGTGCGGCCGCCAGCACCCCGCCGAGTGCCCCCGCCAATCCGAGCGCTCCGACGGATCTGAGTACGGTCACGTCAGATGGTGTGCGACGTCCAGGTCGACGGCAAACGCCCGTTTCCGACGTCTTTACCGATATTTACCGCTGCCTGCGGATGTTCAGACCCAGCGAAGCGAACTGCTCGAACGGCCGGTGGTAACCGCGTTCGATGTGGTGCACCCCGCGCAGCGTGGAGGGCCCGTCGGCCACCGCCGCCGCCAGCACGGCCGAGAACCCGGCCCGGATGTCGGGCAGCGTAACGTCGGCGCCCTTGAGCCTGGACACCCCGCGCACGACGGCCGAGTGGCGGGCGTTGGTGTCGTGGTAGCGGCAGGCGGGGCCGCCCAGGCACTGGTCGAACACCTCGATCTCGCAGCCCATCTTCTGCAGCGCGGGCACGTACACCAGGCGGTTCTCGAAGACCGTCTCGTGCAGCACCGACATGCCCTGGCTCTGCGTGAACAGCACCATCAGCGGCGTCTGCCAGTCCGTCATGAACCCGGGGTGCGTGTCGGTCTGCACGGCCGCCGCGCGCAGGCCCTCCGGGGGCGCGGTGGCGCACAGGTACTCGTCGTTGATGTCGAACTGGGCGCCCATCCTGGCCAGCGTGGTGATCGCGGTGACCAGGCGGTCCTGGGGGCAGCCGTGCACGCGTACCTCGCCCTGGGTGACCAGGCCCGCCGCCAGGTACGAGAACGCCTCGATGCGGTCGCCGGTCAGCCAGGTCTGGGCGCCGCGCAGCCGTTCGACGCCCTCGATGACGATCCTGCGGTCGGGCGAGAGCTCGATCCTGGCCCCCATCCGCTGCAGGAACAGCGCCAGCTCCACCACCTCGGGCTCGGTGGCCGCGTTCTTCAGCACGGTCTTGCCGTCGGCCAGCACCGCCGACATCAGCACCGTCTCCGTGGCGCCCACGCTCGGGTACGGCAGCTCGATCCGGGTGCCGTTGAGGCGTTTGGCCTTGGCGTAGATGCCGGCGTCGCCCACCTCCACCTCGGCGCCCATCGCGCGCAGGGCCTCCACGTGGAAGTTCACCGGCCGCCGCCCGATCGGGTCGCCGCCCACCAGCGGCACGAACGCCTCACCCGCCAGGTGCAGCAGGGGGCCGAGCATGAGGATGGGGATGCGGTTCAGGCCGGTGAACGCGTCGGGGACCCGGGGCTCGATCTCCGGGCCCTGCTCGATCCTGATCTCCGTGCGGGAGATCTCGACGTTGATGCCGAGGGCCCGCAGCATGGCGGCGGTGATCTCGACCTCGCCCACCTCGGGGGCGTTGTGGATGCTGCTCTCGCCGTTGCCCAGCATGGCGGCGACCATGTGCTTGGACACGCCGTTCTTCGAGCCGCGCACTTCGACGTCGCCCCGGAGCGGACCGGAGGGTTCTATCTGCCAGACCTCTTCTGCAATCACGAAGCGAGCCTAACCGGGGGATACCATCGAGCTGATTCGGACGTACATGTGAGGGGGAGTGGCGTGACGAGGGAAGTACGCGCTTTTGCGGTATCTGTCCTCACTCTCGCCACTCTCGGATTGGCCGCCGGGCTGCTCTGGTCAGGGCTGACGCCGCGGGCGCCGTACCAGGTCACCGACCGGGGCACGGTGCTGGCCGACCCGACGACGCAGGCGCTGATCGCGGCCGACGGCTGGTTCGCGGTGATCACGGGCGGGCTGGGGCTGCTGTGCGGCGGCGTCGCCTGGTTCATCGGGCGGCGCTGGATGCTGCCGGTGCTGCTGGGACTGTGCGCGGGCGGGATGCTGGCCTCGTTCCTGACGTTGTGGGTCGGGTCCACGTTCACCATCGGGGCGGTCACGGTGGAGGCGGCCGCCGTGCCGGGGGCGAAGATCGTCCCGGGTGCGCTGAAGCTGACCGCCTCCGGCGTGCTGGTGTCCTGGCCGCTGGTCGCCGTGGGGTTCTTCGGGCTGCTGGAGGGCATGCACGGCTACCGCGAGTCGCCGCTGCGGCAGCCGTACGGGATCGGACCCGAGTAGCGGCTACAGCGGCGGCCGGCGCAGGCCGTGGCCGGTGGCCTCCTCGAACGCCCGCGCCACCCGCAGCACCCTCGCGTCCTCGAACGGCCTCCCGACGATCTGCACGCCCACCGGCAGGCCGTCGCCGGTGAACCCGGCCGGGACCGAGGCGGCGGGCGAGTGCAGGACGCTGATCCAGTAGGCCGAGCGCATCCAGGCCAGGTAGTCGGGCAGCCGCCGCCCGTTGATCTCGCTCACGTGCGGGTGCTCGACGGGGAACGGCGGCACCTGGCTGACCGGCGCGATCAGCACGTCGTAGGTGTCGAAGAACGCGGCCATGCGCTGGTAGAGGCGGCTGCGCGCGACCTCGGCCCGGGCCAGGTCGGCGCCGGTGACCTTGCGGCCCTGCTCGACGTTCCAGGCGGTGTTGGGGCCGAGCCCGCTCTTGTCGCCGTGGGCGAGCAGGTAGTACCAGGCCCGGTAGGTCCTGAACGCGTCCTCGGCCCCGGTCAGGTCCGGCTCGACCTGCTCGACGCGGGCGCCGAGCCGCTCGAACACGGCCGGCGCGGTCGCCGTGACCGCCGCCGTCCTCGGGTCCACGGGCAGCCCGCCCAGGTCGGGGCTCCACGCCACGCGCAACCCCGCCACCCCTCGCTCGGGCTCCGGCGCGAAGACCTCCTTGATCGAGTACGGGGAGCGGCGGTCGAACCCGGCGATGGTCCCGAACATCAGCGTGACGTCCTCGACCGTCCTGGCCATGGGACCGGGGACGGCCAGGGTGAACCAGGCGGCGGTGTCGGAGGGGTCGGGGACGCGGCCGGGCGTGGGCCGCAGGCCGACGACGTTGCAGAAGGAGGCGGGGTTGCGCAGGGAGCCGCCCATGTCGGAGCCGTCGGCCAGCGGCACCATGCCGGTGGCCAGCGCGACGGCGGCGCCCCCGCTGCTGCCGCCGGCGGACTTGGACAGGTCGTAGGGGTTCCTGGTGGCGCCGAACACCTCGTTGACGGTGTGGGAGCCGGTGCCGAACTCCGGGGTGTTGGTCTTGCCCACGGTGACGGCGCCCGCCGCGCGCAGCCGCCGCACGATCAGGTCGTCCTCGTCGGGGACGTTGTCTGCGAAGAGCGGCGAGCCGTAGGTGGTGCGGATGCCGGCGGTGTCCACGAGGTCCTTGTGCGCGACCGGTACGCCGTGCAGCGGTCCGGCCCGGTCCCCGGACGACAGGGCCGCGTCGGCCGCCTTCGCCGCCTCGATCGCCCGCTCGGCGACGAGGGTGACGACGGCGTTGACGCGGGGATTGACCTCTTCGATGCGGTCGAGGTGGGCCTGGAGGACCTCCACGGCGCTCACCTGCCGGGTCCTGATCAGCCGGGCCAGCTCGGTCGCGGTCAGGTAGTGCAGTTCGCTCACGCTGCGATCCTGCCCCACGACCGCCGGGGAGGCGAGCGGTCAGGCCCCCAGGCAGGCGGGGCCGAGGAGTTCTTTGAGGTCGCCCATGAGGGCCGGTGACGGCGTGACTCGCAGCCGGTCCCCCACGCGCAGCACCGTCGTCCTGGGCCCGTTGTGGACCTGCAGGTGCACCTCCGACGTCCCCGGGTGCGTGGCGAGGATCTCCTTCAGCCGGCCTACCACCGGCGGCGTGCAGCGGTTCAGCGGCAGGCTCACCAGCAGCGGCCCGCCGGACTCCTGGCTCAGGTCGGGCGCCGTGACCTCCATGGCGATGATCTTCGCCACGTCCTCGCGCCTGTCGATGCGCCCCTTGACGAACACGATCGCGTCCTCGGCCAGGATCGTCGAGCACAGCTGGTACGCCGAAGGGAAGATCATCACCTCGATCGAGCCCTCGAGGTCCTCCAGCTGGGTCAGCACCCAGGTGTCGCCCTTCTTGGTGACCTTGCGCTGCACCCCGCTGAGGATGCCGCCCACGGTCACCACCTGCCCGTCGGAGCGGCTCTCGTCCTGCACCGCCGCGATCGAGCAGTCGGCCCCGGCCGCCAGCACGTGCTCGACGCCGAACAGCGGGTGGTCGGACACGTAGAGGCCGAGCATCTCGCGCTCGAACTGCAGCAGCGTGTTCTTGTCCCACTCGCCCACCGGGATCTGCACGTCAAAGGTCTGGTCCTCGCCGCCGTCGATCGCCCCGAACAGGGAGTCCTGGCCGATGGCCTCGTTCTTCTTGATGTCGATGATCGCGTCGAGGGCCTGCTCGTGCACCATGACCAGGCCCTTGCGCACGTGGCCCAGCGAGTCGAACGCGCCCGCCTTGACCAGCGACTCGATCACGCGCTTGTTGCAGACCACGGCCGGCACCTTGCGCAGGAAGTCCTTGAAGTCGGTGAAGCGGCCCTTCTGCTTGCGCGCGGAGATGATGCCGCCGACGACGTTGCCGCCGACGTTGCGCACCGCCGAGAGGCCGAAGCGGATGTCGGTGCCGCGCGGCGTGAAGTCGAAGTCGGAGTCGTTGACGTCCGGCGGGAACACCTTGATGCCCATGCGGCGGCACTCGTTGAGGTAGAGCGCTGACTTGTCCTTGTCGTCCTTCACCGAGGACAGCAGCGCGGCCATGTAGGCGGCCGGGTGGTTGGCCTTGAGGTAGGCGGTCCAGTAGGCGATGAGGCCGTAGGCGGCGGTGTGGGCCTTGTTGAAGGCGTAGTCGGAGAAGGGCAGCAGGATGTCCCACAGCGCCTTGACGGCGGCGTCGGGGTAGCCGTTGTCCTTCATGCCCTGCTCGAAGGAGGCGTACTGCTTGTCCAGCTCCGCCTTCTTCTTCTTGCCCATCGCGCGGCGCAGCAGGTCGGCGGCGCCCAGGGAGTAGCCGGCCACCCGCTGGGCGATGGCCATGACCTGCTCCTGGTAGATGATCAGGCCGTGGGTCGTCTCCAGGATGTCCTTGAGCGGCTCCTCCAGGGCGGGGTGGATCGGCGTGATCTCCTGCTGGCCGTTCTTTCGCAGCGCGTAGTTGGTGTGGGAGTTGGCGCCCATCGGGCCGGGGCGGTAGAGCGCGAGGGCGGCCGAGATGTCCTCGAAGTTGTCGGGGCGCATGAGGCGCAGCAGCGAGCGCATGCCGCCGCCGTCGAGCTGGAACACGCCCAGCGTGTCGCCCTTGGCCAGCAGCTCGTAGCTCTTGCGGTCGTCGAGCGGCAGCCCGAGCAGGTCGACCCGCTCACCCGTGGTCGCCTCGATCATCTTGAGGCAGTCGTCCATGATGGTGAGGTTGCGCAGGCCCAGGAAGTCCATCTTCAGCAGGCCGAGCGTCTCGCAGGTCGGATAGTCGAACTGCGTGATGATCGCGCCGTCGGAGTCGCGGCGCATGATCGGGACGTGGTCGGTCAGCACCTCGGCCGACATGATCACGCCCGCGGCGTGCACGCCGGTCTGCCGGATCAGGCCCTCCAGCCCCTTGCCGAGGTCCATCGTCGCCTTGACGTCGACGTCCTCCTCGTAGAGCCGGCGCAGCTCGCCGGCCTCGGCGTAGCGCGGGTGGTCCTTGTCGAAGATGCCCGCCAGCGGGATGTCCTTGCCCATGACGGCGGGCGGGAACGCCTTGGAGACTCGGTCGCCCAGCGCGTAGGGGTAGCCCAGGACGCGGCCCGCGTCCTTGATGGCGGCCTTCGCCTTGATCGTGCCGAACGTGGCGATCATGGCGACCTTGTCGGCGCCCCACTTCTCGGTCACGTAGCGGATCACGTCCCCGCGCCTGCGCTCGTCGAAGTCGATGTCGACGTCGGGCATGGAGACGCGCTCGGGATTGAGGAACCGCTCGAAGATCAGGCCGTGCGCGATCGGGTCGAGGTCGGTGATGCCCATCGCGTACGCCACCAGCGACCCCGCCGCCGAGCCCCGGCCGGGCCCGACCGGGATCCCGTTGGCCTTGGCCCACATGATGAAGTCGGCGACCACGAGGAAGTAGCTCGGGAAGCCCATCTGCTCGATGATCCCGATCTCGTACTCGGCCTGCTTGCGGTGCTGCTCGTCGTAGCCCTCCGGCCAGCGCCGGTCCATGCCCTCCCAGACCGTCCTGCGGAAGAACTCGCTCTCCGTCATGCCGTCGGGGATCGGGTAGGTCGGCATGAGGTTCTTGAACTCGAAGAACCCGGCCGGGTCGACCTTCTCGGCCACCAGCAGCGTGTTGCGGCAACCCTCGGCCCACAGGTCGGAGGAGTCGATCGCGCGCATCTCGTCGGCGGTCTTGATGTAGTAGCCGCTGCCGTCGAAGCGGAAGCGGTCGGGGTCGGACAACTGCTTGCCGGTCTGGATGCACAGCAGGGCGTCGTGGGAGGCGGCGTCGGACTCGTAGGTGTAGTGCGAGTCGTTGGTGACCAGCGGCGGGATGTCGAGCTCCCGGCTGATCCGGGTCAGGCCGTCGCGGACCCGGCGCTCGATGTCGAGGCCGTGGTCCATGATCTCCAGGTAGAAGTTGTCCTTGCCGAAGATCTCCTGGTATTTCGCGGCGGCCTTGAGCGCCTCGTCGTACTGCCCGAGCCGCAGCCTCGTCTGCACCTCGCCCGACGGGCAGCCGGTGGTGGCCATGAGGCCGTCGGCGTGCTCGGCCAGGAGCTCGGCGTCCATGCGCGCCCACTTGCGCACGAAGCCCTCGGTGTAGGCGCGCGACGACAGCCGCATCAGGTTGTGCAGGCCCGTCTTGTCGCGCGCCCAGATCGTCATGTGGGTGTAGTAGCCACCCGCCGAGACGTCGTCCTTGCGCTGGTGCGGCTCCCCCCACAGCACCGGCTTCTTGTTGTGGCGCAGCTCAGGCGCGACGTAGGCCTCGATGCCGATGACCGGCTTGATGCCGGCTTCGGTGGCCTGCCGGAAGAAGTCGTAGGCGCCGTGCATGTTGCCGTGGTCGGTGATCGCGATGGCGGGCATGCCCAGGTCGCCGACCTGTTTGAACATCTGCTTGAGGCGCGCGGCCCCGTCGAGCATCGAGTATTCGGTATGCACGTGCAGATGGACGAACGAGTCGCTGGACGACATTGAGCGGCGGCCTCCCGGTCCCAACGTGTGGTGCGATCCGACTTTAGTCGCCGCCACCGACAACCCGCGGCCGCCCGCGCGCCAGGAGCCGTCGCGATCAACGGCACCGATATCCTCGATCTCACCCAACGTCATCAAGGAGTCACTCGGTGCGCACGCAGACGGACGAGGGATACACGCACGCGCTGGGCAACCGGCAGGTCCAGATGATCGCCATCGGCGGGGCGATCGGCGTGGGCCTGTTCCTGGGCGCCGGGGGCCGGCTGGCCGCCGCCGGCCCGGCGCTCGTGCTCTCCTACACCGCCGCCGGCGTGGCCGCCTTCTTCGTCATGCGGGCGCTCGGCGAGCTCGTGCTCTACCGTCCGGCCTCGGGCTCCTTCGTCGAGTACGCCGGGGAGTTCATCGGCCCGTGGGCCGCCTTCGCCAGCGGCTGGATGTACTGGATCAACTGGGCCTTCACCGGCATCGCCGAGCTGACGGCCATCGCCGCGTACATCACCTACTGGGCGCCCGCGTTCCCCGAGTGGCTCACCGCGCTGATCGCGCTCTGCTTCGTGATGACGGTCAACCTGCTGTCGGTGCGCCTGTTCGGCGAGCTGGAGTTCTGGTTCGCCATGCTCAAGGTCGTGGCGATCACCGTCTTCCTGGTCGTGGGGCTGGTGCTGGTCGTGTTCGCGGTCGGCGCGGCGGGCCCGCACAACCTGGTCTCCCACGGCGGGTTCTTCCCGACCGGGTTCCCGCTGGTGCTGATGAGCCTGCAGTCGGTGGTGTTCGCGTACGCGTCGATCGAGCTGGTCGGCATCACGGCGGGCGAGACGGCCCGGCCGCACGAGGTCATGCCGAAGGCGATCAACGGCGTGGTGTGGCGCATCGCGATCTTCTACGTCGGCTCGGTGGCGCTGCTGGCCATGGTCCTGCCCTGGACCGCCTACCGGGCGGACACCTCCCCGTTCGTGACGGTCTTCTCCGGGCTCGGCGTCCCGTGGGCGGCCGACGCCATGAACCTCGTCGTGATCACCGCCGCGCTCTCGTCCTGCAACTCGGGCCTGTACGCCACGGGCCGCATCCTGCGCTCGATGGCCATGAAGCAGGAGGCCCCCCGCTTCGCCGGCGCCCTCAGCAGCCGGCACGTGCCGATCGGCGGCATCCTGTTCACCGCGATCATGTTCCTGGCGGGCGTCGCGCTGTTCTACTTCCTGCCCGAGCGGGCCTTCAACATCGCCACCGCCGTGGCCTCGCTCGGCGTGATCACCACCTGGGGCGTCCTGGTCTACTGCCAGACCCGCCTGCGCCGCACGGGCCACCGCTCGGCCTTCCCGATGCCCGGCTCGCCCTACACCAACTGGCTGACGCTCGCGTTCCTGGCGCTGGTGGTGCTGCTGATGCCGTTCGCCGACAAGGACCAGCGGGTGGCCTTCTACCTCATCCCGGCCCTGGTCGCCGGCATCGCCCTGGGCTGGCGGGTCATCCGCCGCCGGCGCGCCGCCGCCGGCGCGCAACCGTAGCGGCCCGGCCACGCCCGCGCCGATCATCGGCTGGGTAGTCTCGATGGCGCAGAAGGAGGAGTCGCCACCCGGGAGGTCACGCTGGACGAGGCTAGACGCAGGATCGTCCAGATCGTGGCGGCGGCCGTGGCCGGCGCCACGATCGCGGTGGCGGGCCTGCCCCTCGGCGTCTACCCTAAGCTGGCCTGCGCCGTGCTGGACGCGGGCTGCCCCACCGCCGGCGAGCCGTCCGGACGGCTGCCGCGGCCGGTCCGGCTGACGCCCGTGCAGGTGGCGCAGAGCGGCCGGTACGTCGCGCTGGGCGACTCCTACTCCTCGGGCGAGGGGGTCTACGAGCAGGACACCGCGCCGGTCAACGACGGGGCCGACCGCTGCCACCGGTCGACGGGCTCGTACGTGCCGCTGGTGGCGCGGGCCTACCGGTTCGGCGGCGGCACCGCCTTCTACGCCTGCAGCGGCGCCACCACGCGCGAGCTCCTGTCCGGCCAGCACGGCCAGCCGCCCCAGGTCACCCGCGTGGACTCCGCGGCCAGCCTGGTGACGCTGAGCATCGGGGGCAACGACGCCGGCTTCACCAAGGTGCTGACGGGCTGCATCGTCAAGATCCCGTGGTCGTCGGCCTGCGTCGACCAGGACGCCGCCGTCGGCCGCCGCATCGAGGAGCTGAGCACCAGCATGCGCAAGGTCCTCAGGGAGCTGCGCGTGCGCGCCCCCGGCGCCCGCGTCATCGTGCTGGGCTACCCCCGGCCGTTCCCCGAGAACCCGGTGGAGAGCGTCGACAACCTGACCGTCGAGGACCAGCGCTGGCTCAACGGCGTGACGCGGCGGCTCAACGACACGGTGGGGTCGGTGGCGGCGGAGTTCGACCGGGGCCTGGCGGCGTTCGGCGCCCCGGGCAGCGTCGAGTACGTGGACGCCTACGAGGCGTTCGCGGGCCACGAGGTGGGGCGGCCGCAGCCGTTCCTGAACGGGCTGGCCATGGACATGGAGGAGCTGACGGTCAACGCGCGCAGCTATCACCCGACGGGCGACGGCTACCGCCGCTTCGCGGAGCTCATCACGAAGCAGATCGCCGCGGGCCCGGGCCGCCCGATGAACAACTTCCGCCTGCCGGACGACCGGCCCCCCGCCGCGGGCCCCTGACGCCTCCCGCCCCGCCCGACTCGCCGTCGCAGGCGCCTGACGCCTCCCGGACGCCCGGACTCCCCGCCGCCGGCCCCTGACGCCTACGGCCCTGCCCGGCTACCGCCCCGCCCGCTCCTCGGCCAGGTGCAGGCCGGCCTCGATGACCGCGTTCATGATGGGCGAGAGCCTGGCCTCCCCCAGCGAGGGCGCCCGCACGGCCATCCTGGCGACGAGGGCGCGCTCCCTGGCCAGGTCGCGGCCGGCGAAGCCGCCCACCGGCTTGATCCGCTGCACGATGCCCGCCAGCACCGCCCGCCGCTCCAGCAGCGTGCCCAGGGCCGCGTCCACGCGGTCGATCGCCTGGCGGCACTCCGCCAGCGTGGTGGGCGCCTCGTTCCGGACGAGGGCGCCGACGAGGGTGACGGCCTCCTCGGCCACCCGCCGGTCGTCCGCCGGGACCGGCGTGCCCGCCGTGCCGATGATCAGGCCGTCGGCCCCGGCCGCGACGGCGGCGGCCGACAGGCCGAGGTCGCCCGAGACGTCCGCCAGCACCGGGCGCCCGGAGGCGGCCCTGGCCGCCCGCATGAGCCCCAGATCGGGCCGGTGCCCCTCGCACAGGATCACCCGCCCGTCCCCCTCGGCCGCGCAGTGGTCGGCCAGCCCCAGCCACTCCTCCATGGAGGCCGCGGCCCGCCGCTCCACCACCACCGGCAGCCCGAGCCCGGCCGCCGCCCGGACGAGGGGGATGTCGCGCGTCCACGACGCCCCCACCACCACGGCGTGCGCGAGCTCGGCGATCGCGGGCAGGTCGGCGGCCGAGGACGGCTCCACGAGCGTGGCCCCCTCCCGCAGCGCCTCGAACGCGTCGGCCGGGCCGCGCCGCGCCCGCAGGCTCACCCGGCCGTCGATCAGCACGGCCGGCCCGTCGCCCACGAGCAGCTCGCCCACGGCCACCGCGCGCCGTTCCAAGGTCGATGACATCCCGACTCCCGTTCGGCCGGCTCCCGAGGCCGGCGGAAAACCAAAAAGGCAGAGACGGGGTGTCTCTGCCTCGTGCCGACTCCAGGTGGTCGCTACCTGACGACCGGCTCTCCCGGAGCCGGCTCGGTAAACGCGTAGCGACGACAAGTCATATCTGAACCCTACACCCCTGCTCCCACCTGCTGGGCTGCACTTCTCACATGCCGGACTGTCCTTCTGGCGAGTCGCCGTTGATCCCTCGCTATGGGAGTATTTCTTGGCCTAGAGGAGGGTTTGAGGCCGTTGATGTCGGATCGCAAGCAGGACGGACGCCGCATCGCCGGCCGCTACCAGCTGCAGGAACCCATCGGCAGGGGCGGAATGGGCATCGTCTGGCGAGCCCACGACGAGCTCCTTGACCGCACGGTCGCGGTCAAGGAGGTCAGATACGCCGCCGCCCTGGGCGAGGAAGTGCAGCTGCTGAACCGGCGGACGATGCGCGAGGCGAGGGCGGCGGCCAGGTTCGAGCATCCCAACGTGATCGTCGTGCACGACGTGATCGAGGAGGATGGCCGGCCCTGGATCGTCATGCAGCTCGTCCAGTCGCGCTCACTGGGGGCCGTGATCAAGCAGGACGGCCCGCTGCCGCCGAAGCGGGTGGCGGAGATCGGCCTGGCCGTGCTGGACGCGCTGCACCGCGCCCACGAGGCGGGCGTGCTGCACCGCGACGTCAAACCCGAGAACGTGCTGCTGGCCGACGACGGCCGGGTCGTGCTCACCGACTTCGGCATCGCCACGCTGGAGACCGAGACGCAGCTCACCGTGACGGGCCTGGCGGGCACGCCGGCGTTCATCGCGCCCGAGCGGCTCAAGGGCCTGCCCGCGCGGCGCGAGTCGGACCTGTGGTCGCTGGGCGCCACGCTCTACACGGCGGTGGAGGGCCGCTCGCCGCACGAGCGCGGGATGGCCCTGGCGACCATGCACGCCGTGCTCACCGACGAGCCCGACCCGGCGACGCACGCGGGGCCGCTCACCGACGTGATCAACGGGCTGCTGGTGAAGGAGCCGGTGCAGCGGCTGACGTACGAGGAGGCGCAGCGGATGCTGCGCAACGCCGTCGCGCAGACGAGCGCGCCACCGACGGCCCAGTTCCCGGCGGCCCAGTTCCCGGCGTCGCAGGAGCTGCACGTGCCCGCCCCGGCCAAGCCGAAGCGCCCGGAGGTCCAGCCGACGAAGCCCAAGCGCCCCGGTCCCGCCAAGGCCAGGCGCCCGTACGCCCCCGTCGAGGACGACACCCCGACCGACCCGAACCTCGCCCCGGCCGCGCCGGTGCCGGACATGCCCGAGACCGGCGCGCGCGTCCCCCAGCCCTCGACCGTGGACCCGCGGCCCCCGACCGTGCCCACGGTGGAGGCCGGGCGGCCCGAGCAGCAGCGCCGGGCCGGGACGATCATCGCCGCGGCCGTCGCGGTCGTGCTGGTGGCGGGCGTGGGCGGCTACCTCGGCCTGCGCTCGGCCCCGGAGGAGAAGTCCTCGGACACGGACTCCCCGGGCACGGCGGCCGTCACCGCCACCCCGCCCTCCACGGCCCCGTCGCCGGCCCCTTCGTCGACCGCGTCGCCGAGCCAGAGCCCGAGCACGAGCCCCAGCCCGAGCGAGACCGCGAGTCCCAGCCCCAGCGCGACCCCCAAGGAGACGAAGGATCCGCTGCCGGCCGGGTGGAAGATGTACAAGGACAAGAAGCTCGGCTTCCAGATCGGGCTGCCCCCGAAGTGGGAGGTGTGGACGCGCAGCGGCCGGCAGGTCAGGTTCAAGGGACCGGGCGCGGCGTCCAACGCGTACGTCCTGATCGAGGAGGCGGCCAACCCGGGCACGGACCCGTACAAGGACTGGAAGAAGCAGGAGCCGTACCTGAAGAACAACTTCGGCGGCTACAAGAAGCTCGACATCAAGAAGGTCGACTACATGAAGGCCGCGGCCGACTGGGACTTCACCTGGAACACCAACACCGGGAAGACCCGCGTCCGCAACAGGGGTTTCGTCACCGACAACGGACGGGCGTACGCGATCTACTGGCACACGCTCAACAGCCACTGGAAGGCCGACTACCACTTCTTCGAAGGCTTCTGCGCGACGTTCGTACCCGCCAAGTAGGCTGCGCTGCGTGCACGTCAGCAATCGTTATCGCCTCGTCGAGCCACTCGGGCAGGGCGGCATGGGGGTGGTCTGGCGGGCCTACGACGAGCTGCTCGACCGTACGGTGGCGATCAAGGAGGTCCGCTACACCGGCGTCGGGGAGGCCCAGCGGGCCGAGCTCAACCGCCGGACCATCAGGGAGGCCCGGGCCGCGGGCCGCCTCGACCACCCCTCGGTGGTCGTCATCCACGACGTCGTGGAGGAGGACGGCCGCCCGTGGATCGTGATGCAGCTCGTCCGCTCGCGCTCGCTGGGGCAGGTGATCGGCGAGAGCGGGCCGCTGCGGGCCGGGCAGGTCGCGGTGATCGGCGGCCGGGTGCTGGACGCCCTGCGGGCCGCGCACGCCACGGGCGTGCTGCACCGTGACGTGAAGCCGGAGAACGTGCTGCTGGCCGACGACGGCCGGGTGGTGCTGACCGACTTCGGCATCGCCTCGCTGGAGGCCGAGGCGGGGCTCACGGCGTCCGGCAACCTGGTGGGCACGCCCGCGTACATGCCGCCCGAGCGCCTCAACGGCGAGCCCGCCCGGCCGGAGTCGGACCTGTGGTCGCTGGGCGCGACGCTCTACGCGGCCGTCGAGGGCGAGCCGCCGTTCAAGCGCGACTCGTGGGCCGCGACGGTGGCGGCGGTGCTGCGCGACGAGCCGGAGCCGCCGGTGCGGGCCGGGGCGCTGGAGCCGGTCATCATGGGGCTGCTGCGCAGGAGCCCGGCCGCCCGGATGCCCGCCGAGGAGGCCGCGCGGCTGCTGTACGAGATCGCCTCCGCCCCACCGGCGGGCGGCCTGCCGTGGACGGGCGGCTCCGACCGGCCGCACACCGGCCACGCGACCACCGGCCACGCGACCACCGGCCCCGCGACCACCGGCGGTGCCCTCGCAGGCGGTGCGGTCGCCGGCGGCGCGCTCTCCGGCGTTGCGTCCTCCGGCGGCGGGCTCTCCGGAGGAAGGCCGAGCCCGACGGTCCCCGGACGGCGGGGCGGGCGGCGGAAGGCGCTGTGGATCGGGCTGCCCGCGGCGGTGGCCGCCGTGGCGATGCTGGGCACGGGCGGCGTGCTGCTGTCCGACCGGTGGACGGCCGCGCCCGCGACCCAGACCCCCGAGACCCAGAGCCCCGAGACCCGGACCCCCGAGGCCCAGGACCCCGCGACCCCGACCCGGCAGGCCACGGCCGAGCCCGACGAGAGCCCGGCCCCGACACCCGGACCCACCGCCACCGGCCGCCCCGTGCCCGCGGGCTGGCGGGCCTACCGAAGCGCCGCGGGCCGCTTCCAGATCGCCATGCCCGAGGGCTGGCAGGCCCGCCGGACCCCCGGCCGGGACAGCATCTCCATCAAGGCACCCACCGGCCCGGGGGCGCTGATCGTCGAGTGGACGGTCCCCGACATCCCCTGGAAGGACCCGGTGCTGCACTGGATCGGGCTGGAGAAGGAGATCCGGGCGAAGGGCGAGTTCCAGGGGTACAAGCGCGTCGGCATCACCGCCACCGACTACCTCGGCCGCGACGCCGCCGACTGGGAGTTCGTCAGGATGCGCGGCGGCGTGCTGATCCACGTGGTCAACCGCGGCTTCCACACCGCCGACGGGCGCCCCTACGCCCTCTACTGGGAGACCACGCAGGCGCGGTGGCAGCGGGACCGGCACTACTTCGAGACGTTCGCCAAGAGCTTCCGGCCGCTGTGAAGGAGCAGGCCAGGTTCTGGCGGCACCCGGCGGTGCCGGAGACGGACCTGCTCAAGGCCCGTTACGTCACCCACCGCTTCGCCAGGCACGCGCACGACGGCTACGCCATCGGGCTCATCGTCGAGGGCGTGGAGGAGTTCGACTACCGGGGCACGCTGCACCGGGCGGCGCCCGGCGAGATGGTGCTGGTCAACCCCGACTCCGCGCACACCGGGCAGGCGGGCGTGCCGGGCGGGTGGGCGTACCGCATGCTCTACCCGTCGGTCGACGCGCTGGCCGGGATCGCGGCCGAGCTCGGCGGGCCGTACGGCACGCCGCATTTCCCCGCGCAGGTGGTGCGCGACGAGCAGGTGGCGGCGCTGCTCGGGCGGGCGCACCGGGCGGCCGAGCGGGGCGACGCGCTGGCCGCCTCGACGCTGAGCCGCACGCTGTTCGCCCGGCTGCTGACCCGCCACGCCACGCCCAGGCCGGCCGCGATCGTGCCGGCCGAGGGCAGGCAGGCGGTGCGCGAGGCGCTCGACCTGCTGCACGAGAGCCTCGTCGACCCGCCGACGCTGGACGGCCTGGCGGGCGCGGTGGGGGCCCGGCCGTTCGCGCTGCTGCGGGCGTTCAAGGCCGCGACGGGGATGCCGCCGCACGCGTACCTGACCTCGCTGCGGGTCCGCCAGGCGCGCCGCCTGCTGCGCTCCGGCGTGCCCCCGGCGCGGGTGGCGGCCGAGGTGGGCTTCACCGACCAGGCCCACCTGAACCGGCATTTCAAGCGCATCGTGGGCGTCCCGCCGGCCGCCTACCAGCGGGCCGCAGGAACGTACAAGACGGGCGATTCCCCCGTCTCCTAACCTCGGGCGGCATGGAAGAGAAGACACACCGCTCCGCCGCCGTGCGGGACGGTCTCGGTGTCGGCCTGGCCGTGGGGCTGTCCGGGCTCGCCTTCGGCGCCGCGGCGATCACCGCGGGCCTGTCCGTGCCGCAGGCGTGCGTGCTGAGCCTGCTGGCGTTCACCGGGGCCTCGCAGTTCGCGCTGACCGGCGCGGTGGGCGCGGGCGGCGACCTGGCCGCCGCCGCGCTGGGAGGGCTGCTGCTCGGCGGCCGCAACACCCTGTACGGCCTGCGCCTGGCCGCCCTGCTCGAGGTACGCGGCCCCCGCAGGCTGCTGGCCGCCCACGGCGTCATCGACGAGACCACGGCCGTCGCGCTGGCCCAGCCCACCCCCCAGGCGGCCCGCACCGGCTTCGTCACCACGTTCGCCAGCCTCTACGTCGCCTGGAACCTCACCACGCTGGCGGGCGCGTACGGCACCTCGTTCCTGGGCGACCCCGGCGTGCTGGGGCTGGACGTGGTGGGCCCGGTCGCGTTCCTGGCGATCCTGTGGCCCCGGCTGGCCGAGCGCGCCGAGCTGCGCCGGCTGGCCGCGATCGCGGCGGTGATCGCGCTGTGCGCCACCCCGTTCCTCCCGCCGGGCGTGCCGGTGCTGCTGTCGGCCGCGGCCGTCCTGGTGGTGCTGGCCCGATGACGCTGTGGTGGGCGGTCGCCGTCGTCTGCGCGGGCTGCTACGCGCTCAAGCTGGCCGGGCTCGCCGCGCCCCGGCGGGTGCTGGACCATCCGGTGGTGCGCAGGTTCGCGGAGCTGGTGCCGGTGGCGCTGCTGGCGGCGCTGGTCGCGGTGCAGCTGTTCACGGAGGACGGCGGGCTGCGCTTCGATCCGGCGCGTACGGCGGGCCTCGGGGCGGCGGTCGTGGCGCTGCTGCTGCGGGCACCGTTTCTGGTCGTTCTGGCCGCGGCGGCGGCCGTCACCGCGCTTGTCCGGATTCTTCTGGGGTAGTCGCCGTGCATGTCTGATTCAGCGGGGATTGTCGGTGGGCGATACCGGCTGCTCAAGACGATCGGGAAGGGCGGCATGGGCACCGTCTGGCACGCGCACGACGAGGTGCTCGGCCGGGACGTGGCCGTCAAGGAGATCCTGCCGCCTCCCGATTTGACGGGCGCCGAGCGCGAGGTGTTCGCCGTACGCACCTTCCGCGAGGCCAGGGCGGCAGGCCGGGTGGCGCACCCCGGCGTGGCCACCGTGTACGACGTCGTGGAGGAGCGCGGTCACCCCTGGATCGTCATGCAGCTCGTGCACTCCCGCACGCTGGGCGAGCAGATCCGCGACGACGGCCCCATGTCGCCCCTCGACGCCGCGAGCATCGGGCTGCAGCTCATGGAGGCGCTGCGCGCCGCGCACGCGGCCGGGGTGTTACACAGGGACGTCAAACCCGACAACGTGCTGCTCACCCCCGACGGCCGGGCGGTGCTCACCGACTTCGGCATCGCCACCACGGAGGACGAGGCGCCCGTCACGCGGACGGGCATCCTGGTCGGCACCCCCGCCTTCATGGCCCCCGAACGCGCGGCCGGCGGCCGGGCCAGGCCCGCCTCGGACCTGTGGTCGCTGGGCGTGACCCTCTACATGGCCGTCGAGGGCCACTCCCCCTTCCACCGCGACCACGCCCTGGCCACGCTGGGCGCGGTCATGCACGCCGAGCCGGAGCCGCTGGCGCGGGCGGGCGTGCTCGCGCCGGTGCTGCTGGGCCTGCTGCGCAAGAACCCCGCCGAGCGCATGTCGCTGGAGGAGGCCGAGCGACGGCTGGCCGCGATCCTGGCGGGCGGCGCCCCCGAGCAGACGGGCCCCGTCACCGTGCCGGAGGTGACCCGGCGGCGCCGGCTGCCGGTGGCCGCGATCGCCGCGGGCGCGCTCATCGTCGGGGTCGTCACGGGCGGGGCGGCCTGGTGGTCTCAGCGCGACCTGCCGCGCACCGCTCCGCCGAGCCGCGTGCCCGCCGTGGTGACCACACCCGCGCCGGCCACGCCCGCCCCTACCACCCCGCGGCCGACGTACGAGGCCTCGGCGGTCCCGCCGGGCGGCACCCCGCCGCCCACCATGAGCGGGCCCCGGACGCCGACGGCCGATCGGACCACCGGGAAGAAGAGCCCCACGCAGCAGCCCACACCCACCAAGACGCCGACCAAGACGCCGACCAAGACCAAGAAGGACAAGAAGGAAGGGGACGGGACGCCCTCACGCTCCCCCGGCCAGGTCGAGGGGTCGGACAACGGCCGCGCGGCGGACGAGGGCAAGAAGAAGGCCGGCCGGCGGGGCTGAGCTAGCCGCCCGCTGTCTCAGGACTCCTCGCGCACGATGTCGAGGGCCTTCTGCAGGTCCTGGGGGTAGTCGGTGCTGAACGAGATCCACTCGCCGGTCGAGGGGTGCTCGAACCCGAGCGCCACCGCGTGCAGCCACTGCCGCGTCACTCCCAGCCGGGCCGCCAGGGTGGGGTCGGCGCCGTACAGCAGGTCGCCGACGCAGGGGTGGCGCAGCGCGGACATGTGCACCCTGATCTGGTGCGTACGCCCGGTCTCCAGCTTGATGTCCAGCAGCGACGCCGCCCGGAACGCCTCCACCGTGTCGTAGTGCGTGACGGACGGCTTCCCGCCCGCGACCACGGCGAACCGGCCGTCCCCCGACGGGTGCCGGTCGATGGGCGCGTCCACCGTGCCCCGGAACGGGTCGGGGTGCCCCTGCACCAGCGCGTGGTAACGCTTGTCGACCGTGCGCTCCTTGAAGGCCCGCTTGAGCCAGGAGTAGGCGTGCTCGCTCTTGGCCACCACCATCGCGCCCGTGGTGTTGGCGTCGAGCCGGTGCACGATGCCCTGCCGCTCGGCGGCGCCGCTGGTGGCGATGGTGTGGCCGGCCCCGAGCAGGCCGCCGATGACGGTCGGGCCGGTCCAGCCGACGGTCGGGTGCGCGGCCACCCCGATGGGCTTGTTGACCACGATGATGTCGTCGTCCTCGTACACGATGGTCATGCCCGGCACCGGCTCGGCGACCGGCATGGGCGTGGTGACCGGCGGCGGCATCGTCACGTCGAGCCAGGCGCCGGCGTGCACCCGGTCGGACTTGGCCGGCTGGCGGCCGTCCACCAGCACCTCGCCCGCGACGATCAGCTCGGCCGCGCGTGTGCGGGAGAAACCGAACAGCCGCGAGAGCGCGGCGTCGAGCCGCTCGCCCTCCAGCCCGTCGGGCACCGGCAGGCTGCGCTGCTCAGTCATTGTCGGCCACCTCCTTGGACCCGTCGATCTGCACGTTGCGCCAGGCCAGGATGACCGCCAGGATTCCCCCGCAGACGATCGCCGAGTCGGCGATGTTGAACACCGGGAAGTAGTCGATGACGGGGAAGTGCCCAGGGAGCACCTCGATGAAGTCCACGACGTGCCCCTGGAGCTGGGACGAGCGGCCGATCCCCGACGGGTAGCGCAGCAGCCTGTCGGTGAGGTTGCCCAGCGCCCCGCCCAGCAGCAGCCCGAGCGCGACCGCCCAGGAGCGGCTGCCGAGCTTGCGGGCCGTGCGCACGATGGCCACGACAACGCCGGCCGCGATGAACGTGAAGACGAACGTCATTCCGGTGCCGATGCTGAACGCGGCACCGGAATTGAAGATCACCCGGAACTGCAGGACGTCCGGGATGACGACCATCGGCGCCTCACCCTGCAGCGTGCGCAGCACCACCGTCTTGGTGATGAGGTCGGCCGCGTAGATGACGGCCGCCAGCACGACGAGGACGGCGAAGAGGCGCCGTCGAGGCTTGCCCCCCGAGCCTACCGGCGCTCCTCCTTCTGCTTGCAGGCCACGCACAGCGTCGCCCTCGGGAACGCCTGAAGGCGTTCCTTGCCGATCGGCTTGTGGCACGATTCGCACACTCCATAGGTCCCTGCGTCGATCCTGGCGATCGCACGTTCGTTCTGCGCGACCAGATCGCGCGCATTCAGGGTAAGGGCGATCTCGCGTTCGCGCTCGTACGTCTTGGCGCCGGCGTCCGCCTGGTCGTCGCCGGCTCCCTGGGTGACGTCTCCAGAGGCTATCTCCGACTCGTGGCGCAGGATGTCCGCCTCGAGCTCGTCGATCTCCGTCTGGAGCCTGCCGCGTACCTCGGCCAGCTCCTCTTCCGACCACATCGACGGTGTAGCGGTCTGCGTGACTGCCGCCATGGCTGCCTCCATTGCTGATCAAGGCCGTAAAGGGTGCGGGCAGCTTAGGATCCTCATAACGGAACGGCAAACGACCCGCCGGACGGTTTACCTCCCCCGTACTATCCCGCCTCGCGCATTCAACTCCTCCCCAGCAGCGTCCATTCCCACAACTTTGCGCCGTTTACGTCTCGCGTACCGACGAGGCGTCGTGAGTACCCCGGACGCCACCGGGAAAACCTGGAAGCCTTGGGCCCCGCTCTGCGTTATGGTTTGAGACTGCAAGGCGTTGATGGGGCCCGACTGTGAGGGATATCACCCCGGAGCCGCCGGAAGAACGGCTCTCCCGAGCTCATTAGAACCGGCCGCAGACCGAATGGAGAGGGCCCCGCCCAGCGCGAGGCCAAGAAGGGTGGTACCGCGGAGCCGCCAGGCTTCGTCCCTTCACGCACACCAGCCAGCCGGCCGATCAAGCGTGGAGGTTCCGCCCGAAATGTCTTCCCCATCTTTCCGCTCTCTTCCCGCGCAGGTCGACCTGCCCGTGCTCGAGCGCGAGGTCCTCGACCGCTGGCGGGACGGGAAGATCTTCGAGCGGTCCGTGGAGCAGAACTCCGGCAACCCGTCGTGGGTCTTCTACGAGGGCCCGCCGACCGCCAACGGCCTGCCGGGCGTCCACCACGTCGAGGCGCGCGTGTTCAAGGACCTGTTCCCCCGCTACAAGTCGATGCGGGGCTTCAGCGTGCCGCGCAAGGCGGGCTGGGACTGCCACGGCCTGCCGGTCGAGGTCGGCGTGGAGCGCGAGCTGGGCCTGTCCGGCAAGAAGGACATCGAGACGTACGGCATCGCCGAGTTCAACGCCAAGTGCCGCGAGTCGGTGCTGCGGCACGTGGACGCGTTCGAGCAGATGACCGAGCGGATGGGCTACTGGATCGACCTGTCCCAGGCCTACCGCACCATGGACCCGTCCTACATCGAGTCGGTGTGGTGGTCGCTCAAGGTCGTCTTCGACAAGGGGCTGCTGTTCCGCGACTTCCGGATCACCCCCTACTGCCCGCGCTGCGGCACCGGGCTGTCCGACCACGAGCTGGGCCAGCCGGGCGGCTACGAGACCGTCTCCAGCCCGTCGGTCTACGTCCGCATGCCCGCGACGACCGGCCCGCTCGCCGAGCTGGGCGCCGCGCTGCTGGTCTGGACGACCACGCCGTGGACGCTGGTCTCCAACACGGCCGTGGCCGTGCACCCGGACGTCACCTATGTCGCGGCCCGCACGGCCGACGGCGAGGTGCTGGTCGTGGCCGAGCCGCTGCTCTCGGTGCTCGGCGAGGACGTGACCGAGCTGGCCCGCTACACCGGCCGCGAGCTGGAGCACACCGCCTACACCCGGCCGTTCGACCTGGTCGACATCCCGGGCGCCCACTACGTGGTGCTCGGCGACTACGTCACCGTCGAGGACGGCACCGGTCTGGTCCACCAGGCGCCCGCCTTCGGCGCCGACGACCTGGCCGTCATCAAGAAGTACGACATGCCCGTCGTCAACCCGATCGGCCCCGACGGCCGCTTCCTCGACGACGTGCCCATGGTCGGCGGCCGGTTCTTCAAGGACGCCGACGAGGAGCTGACCGAGGACCTGCGGGCGCGCGGGCTGCTGTTCCGCGGCGGGCACCTCGAGCACAGCTACCCGCACTGCTGGCGCTGCCACACCGCGCTGCTCTACTACGCGCTCCCCTCCTGGTACATCCGCACCACCGCCGTCAAGGACCAGATGCTGGCCGAGAACGCCGGCACCAACTGGTACCCGGACACGATCAAGTGGGGCCGCTTCGGCGAGTGGCTGCGCAACAACGTCGACTGGTCACTGTCGCGCTCGCGCTACTGGGGCACGCCGCTGCCGCTGTGGGTGTGCTCGGAGGACGAGTCCCACGTGACGTGCGTCGGGTCGCTGGAGGAGCTGGGCACCCTGGCGGGCCAGGACGTCTCGGCCCTCGACCCGCACCGCCCGTTCGTCGACGACGTCACCTTCGCCTGCCCGACCTGCGGCGGCCAGGCCCGCCGGGTGCCCGACGTCATCGACGCCTGGTACGACTCGGGCTCCATGCCGTTCGCCCAATGGGGCGAGCGCGGCAAGCCGGAGGGCGTCTACCCGGCGCAGTTCATCTGCGAGGCCACCGACCAGACGCGCGGCTGGTTCTACTCGCTGATGGCCGTCGGCACGCTCGTCTTCGGCCAGTCCTCCTACGAGAACGTGCTCTGCCTCGGCCTCATCCTGGCCGAGGACGGCCGCAAGATGAGCAAGCACCTGGGCAACATCCTCGAGCCGATCCCGCTGATGGACCAGCACGGGGCCGACGCGCTGCGCTGGTTCATGGCCTGCTCGGGCTCGCCGTGGGCGGCCCGCCGGGTGGGGCACAACACGCTCGAGGAAATCGTCCGCAAGGTCCTGCTGACGCTCTGGAACACCGCCTCGTTCTTCACCCTCTACGCCAACGCCGAGTCCTGGTCGCCGGCCAAGCTGTCCGAGGCCACCCCGCCCGGCCAGCGTGCGCTGCTCGACCGCTGGGCGCTGGCCGAGCTGCACAGGACGGTCGCCGAGGTCACGGCGGCGCTGGACGAGTACGACACCCAGCGCGCCGGCCGCCGCCTGGCCGACTTCCTCGACGACCTGTCCAACTGGTACGTACGCCGTTCGCGCCGCCGCTTCTGGCAGGGCTCGGAGGACGCGTTCGCGACGCTGTACGAGTGCCTGGAGACCGTGATCCGGCTGATGGCGCCCATCACGCCGTTCCTCACCGACCACCTGTGGGACGTGCTGCGCGCGGCCGACGCGCCCTCCTCGGTGCACCTGGCCCCCTGGCCGGAGGTGCGCGAGGACCTGCTCAACCCGGCGCTGTCGGACCAGATGGCCCTGGTGCGCCGGCTGGTGGAGCTGGGCCGCTCGGCCCGGGCCTCGTCGGGCGTCAAGACCCGCCAGCCGCTGCGGCGCGCCCTGGTGGGGGCGCACGACTGGCCGTCGCTCCCCGGCGAGCTGCGCGGCCTGGTGGCGGAGGAGCTGAACGTCCATACCATGGAGGACATGTCGGGCTTCAGCGCCGACCTCGTGTCCTACTCGGTGAAGCCCAACTTCCGGGCGCTGGGCAAGCGGTTCGGGCCCCGTACCAAGCTGGTGGCGGCCGCGGTGGCCGCCGCCGACGCCACCCGCGTGGCCAGGGCCCTGCGCTCCGGCTCCACGGTCATGGTGGAGGCGGACGAGCTGGGCGAGATCATGCTCGGCCCCGACGAGGTGATCGTCAACGAGCAGCCCCGCTCCGGCTGGGCCGTGGAGACGGGCGCGATCGGCACGGGCACGGGCGAGACGGTGGCCCTGGACCTGGAGCTCACGGACGACCTGCGCCGCGCGGGCCTGCTCCGCGAGGTCATCCGGCTGGTCCAGGAGGCCCGCAAGTCGACCGGCCTGTCGATCACGGACCGCATCACCCTGTGGTGGACCAGCACGTCCCCCGACCTGGCCACGGCGCTCCGTTCGGAGGGTCGCGTGGTGTCGGAGGAGGTCCTGGCCACGACCCTCACGGAGGGCACGGCCGAGGACCTGCCGTCGCACACGGACGAGGACCTGGGCCTGACCTTCCAGCTCCGCCGCGCCTGACCCGACACACTCGGGAGCTCACAAGGGCAACCACGGCATACAAGGGGGCGCGCCCAACCGGGCGCGCCCCTTCGCCTGCCACCGCCCACCTACGCCCTGCCAGGCCGCCGCCCCCGCCGCACGATCACCTCACCGCGCTGCACCGCACAGCAGCGCTCCCAGCATCACGCAGCGCCACCCACCTGTACGCCGCACCAGACGCCACCCCGCTCGTCTCACAGCAGCGTCCTCGGCATCACGCAGCACCCCATCGTCGCAGCGCCACACAACAGCGGGGCCCGTCCCACACAACAGCGGGTCCCGTGCCACACATCAGCGGGTCCCGTGCCACACAACAGCGGCCCCAGCCCCCACAACAGCGGGCCCAGCGCCACACCGCAGCGGGCTCCTTCGCGTCACCCACCCTGCCAGCCCAGGCCCGCGGTTCGCCCAGGGACCACAACGGCCCCCAGCGTCACGCTGGAGGCCGTGTCAGGACAAGCGGGACCGAGCATCCGGACCCCGATGGGGTGCAGGAGCTCCTGCAGCCCTTCCTCAGTCAGCCGACCGTCTCGCGATCGTGCTGGCACACCGAGCAACTGGTCAGCCCGGCCGCTTCCGCCGCGGCGAGCGTCATCGTCTCCACGCCGGTCTCCCCGGCCCCCCGGATCAACGGGCAGGCGGTGCTGTGGTAGCGGCGAGTGCCGATGATGACCTTCACAGTCCCCGGCCGCTCACCCCTGCCGCCCCCGGCAGTCCCCTTGGCCCCGGCGGCGGACTCGTCACCGGTCTTACCTCCGGACGTCTCCGCCTTGGCACCAGAGACCTGCCCCTTCCCGGACCCGCCGGACGCCGGCGGCCGGGACGCGCCCGAAGAGGGCCCGCCCTTGGACGACGAGCCGCTCCCCCCGGTTCTCGGCTCCTCCCCCTTGGCGGCCCCCGCCTTGGGGCCGGCCTGGGAAGCACTCCCCGGAACGGAACCACCTGGAGCGACACCGCTCGAACCGGAACCACCGGAGACGGCCCCCGGCTTGGTGCCCGACGGTCTGGCCGGCGCCCCGGTGGGCAGCGGCCCCTTCGGCTTGGCCTCCGACTCGGCCGACGACGCGGGCCGCTCGTGCAGGATCACGGTCTCCCCCGCCGAGGACGACTCCTCACCCGGACGAGTCGAACGCTCCGACGGCTTGGCAGCCGACCCCCCTGGCCGCCCAGGCGTCACGGACGCGGGCACTCGAGGCTGCGGCGCCGTAGCGGGCCCTGAGGAGTCATCGTCCTGCACACCCGCGTCAGAGGCCCGCCCGAGCGAGCCCCCACCCTGACCGGGCCGGCCACTGGACTGACCAGGCCTGCCACTGACTCCACCCGACCCACCGGGCCTGTCACCAGTTCCACCAGGCCGACCGGACCCGTCACCGGCCTCACCGGGCTGTCCCGGCCTGCCGCTGGAACCGGGCTTGCCCGGTCCGGCACCCGGCTGCCCCGGCTTGGCCGCGGGCTTGGCGCCACTGGACTGCTCCGGCGTGGCTGCGGTCTGCCCGGGCTCGGCCCCCGGACGGCCGGACGGGCCACTGCCCGGCTGACCCGGCTCGGCACCAGCCCGCCCGGCCCCGGAACCGGGCCGCCCGGACGGCTCACGCTGCCCGGACGGCTCACGCTGCCCGGACTTCTCAGACGCGCCACCTGACTGACCACCCGGCTGACCGCCGGACTGACCACTGGGCCGGCCACCGGACTGACCACCCGGCTTCGCGGCTTTCGTACCGGCCCGCCCAGGCTCGTCCGGTGTGTCACCGGGAGGCTGCGACGGCCTGTTCTCATCAGAAGAGGGCTCACCCGAGGAGGGCGCGCCCGACTCGGCCTTGCGCGCGAACGGCGGCGGCCGGAAGTAAGAAGTCTGCTGATCCGCCTGCTCATCATCCGAATCAGATTCGGGGGCGGCGGAGGATGCCCTGGCCTGGCTCGCGGGAGCGGCCGAGGGACCCGAGGGACGGCCGAACCACCCGGTGGCGCCTTCCTCGTGGGCGGCGGCAGGCTCCGGGCTGGGGGTGGAAGCCTTCGTGTCGGGCTTCGGCGGGGCGACCGGCGGACGTAGGTCGCGGGTCTCCGCGGAGTTTTCGGCTCGGCTCCCCACGGTGGGATCCGTGGCGAGAGCGGGGCCTGGGGCGACGGCGGGCTCGGGGTCGGCGGCAGGCGGCAGTTGCCGTCCGCCGAGCGCGGCGTCAGGCAGGCACGCCGTGCAGGGCGTGAAGCCCTCCTCGCGCGCCTCTTCGTACGTGAGCTCCTCGTGATCCCGGCCGATCAGCTGCCTGCACCCGGGGACGTGGTAACGCTTGCGTCCCGGGATCACCAGCACGAGCGCATCCGGCGAGATGCCGCTCGCCGCCGGTCGGCGGGGGGCGGCAGCCGGGACGGTCGCCGTCCGCTGCGGAGGCTGCGGCGGCGGCTGGGGTTGCAGGTGCGGCTGCGGGTGCGGCTGGTGGGCCATGGGGCCGGTCTGGTTGTAAGGCGGAGCGGGCGGCATGAGCCCCTTCGGGGGGGTGGCCGGCGCAGCGGCCTGCCCACCTCCGGGAAAAAGCTCGTTCCGCCGCAGGAACGCCCCGATCACCAGGAACAGCGCGGACAGCACGCTGACCACGATGGACCACATGATCAGGAACGGCTTCGCCAGTACGAAGCCCGCGATCAGCAGAACCACTGCCGCGAGCACCAAACCAGCACTGATAAGGATCACAGGGGGCTCTTTCGAGTGACAGGTCCTAGTGACCCGCTACTTTACCGGCGGTCGTTGTGCGGACCGTCACCGCCGGGGAAGGCACCCTGCGGAGCCTCGCCGCCGAACGGGTTGGGACCACCCGGAAGGGGCGGCTGGCCACCCTGCGGCACGGCGTGCGACATGGCGGGAGCCTGGCCCTGCGGACCGGACATCACCGGGAACCCGCCGCTGCCCTCCGCGGAGACGTTGAGCTCGGCGAGCTGGTTCTCCAGGTAGAGCTTGAGCCTGCTGCGGTATTCGCGCTCGAAGCTGCGCAGCTCCTCGACCTTGCGCTCGAGCTCGTCGCGGGTCTGCACCAGCGAGCCCATCGCCTGGCGGTGGCGCTCCTGCGCGTCGCGCTCGAGCGTCTCGGCGCGGGCACGGGCGTCGCCGATGACCTGCTCAGCCTGGCGGCGGGCCTTGGTGAGGATCTCGTCGGCCTCGCGCCGGGCGCGGGTCACCGTCTCGTCCGCCTCCCGGCGGGCGTCGGCGATCGCCTGGTCGGCGGTCTGCTGGGCGAGGGCGAGCACGCGGGCCGCGGTGTCCATGTTGTCCTCGGCGGGAGGCATGCTCATGGCCACGGGGACCGGCTGCTGCTGCTGCATCGGCGGCGGCTCGGGGGCCCGCATGGGCTCCGGCTGCGGCGGCCCCATCATCTCGGGCTTGGGCTGCTCCTGGACCGGGGCGGAGGCCATGGGCATGTTCATGCCGCCCGGCACCTTCCCGCGCAGGCACTCGGCCAGCTTGGCGCGGAGCTCCTCGTTCTCTTGGATCAGGCGGTCGAGCTCAGCTTCCACCTCGTCGAGGAAGGCGTCGACCTCTTCCTCGTCGTAGCCCGGCCGCAGCCGGGTGGTACTGAACTGCTTGTTCCGCACATCAGCGGGCGTCAGCGGCATTTTTTGGTCTCCTTGGCGCGCTTGGAGTCTGTCCGGAGGACGGTAACCCGAATCACTTCAGCGCGGACACGAGTTGGATCACGACCGGCGCCACACCGGCCCGGCTCATCGCAGCGTTCCGGCGATCTGAATCAAGATCAGAACCACGATGAACAGGACAGTGAAGCTTAGGTCAAAGGCCACCGTACCCAACCGGAGCGGAGGAATGAAACGGCGGAGGAACTTGAGAGGTGGGTCAGTTGCGGTGTATGTGGCCTCAGCCACGACCAGCACGACGCCCGAAGGCCGCCACTGACGGGCGAAAGCCTGCACCGTCTCGAAGATCATCCTGCCGATGAGCAGCACCAAGTAGAGAGACAGGACAACGACCAAGATCCCACCGACGACGTCCACGGCCCGGCCGCGCCTCCACTTCTGATGTGCCCTCCCGGTCTCGGCGAGACCTGGTTGGGTCCGATAGGCATACAGAGACTCTAACTCTGGTTGAAGAATCCGCGTTCCGCGATTCGGGCCTTGTCCTCAGCGGTCACCTCGACATTGGCAGGGGACAACAGGAACACCTTGTTGGTAACACGTTCAATGCTGCCATGTAGGCCAAAGACCAGACCTGCCGCGAAATCGACGAGGCGCTTCGCGTCACTGTCAACCATCTCGGTCAGATTCATGATGACCGGGGTGCCGTCGCGGAAGTGCTCTCCGATCGTACGCGCCTCGTTGTACGTCCGGGGGTGGAGGGTCGTGATGCGGGCCAGATCGGTCGTGCGGCGTTCCAGGATCGTCGTGGTGGGCCTGGGCGCGGGGACCCCGGCTTCAGGCTCGTCGTCGCGGTCCTGGACCGCCACGGGCCGTTCCTCGCCGGTTCGCTGGACCTCGTCGTCGTAGGCGTACTCGTCCGTGTAGGTCTCGTACCTCTCGTAGCGGTCGTCCTCCACGAGACCGAGGTAGACCGCCATCTTGCGCATCGCGCCGGCCATCGCTAAGTCGTCCTCCTGCTCATGGTCGCACTCGCTCGGGCCCGTCGCCGTGTCCGAGGCGGTAGCCGTACCCCCCTGGAGCTCACCGCTGATCGACCTCTACTTGGTCATGGGCTTGAAGACCCACTTGAGGGGACATTACCTGACGAAGGGCTTGCGACGGCCGAGCAACGCCGTACCGACCCGCACGTGTGTCGCGCCGTAGGCGATGGCTTCCGTGAGGTCCTCGCTCATGCCCGCGGAGATCATCGTGGCACGTGGATGCTGCTCCTGGACGAGCCGCGCCAGATCCCGCAGCCGGGCGAAGGCCTTGGCCGGGTCCTCGCCCAGCGGCGCCACCGCCATGACGCCGCCCAGCCACACCCCGTCGGCCAGCGCCACCTCGTCCGCGAGCTCGAGCAGGTCGGCGGCGCGCGCGCCGCCCCTGGCGGGGTCGTCGTCGAGCGCGACCTGCAGCAGGCAGCCGACCCGGCGGCCCTGGCGGACCGCCTCCTTGCTGATGGCCTCCACCAGCCTGAGGCGGTCGACGGAGTGGACGACGTCGGCGTACCCGACGACGGAGCGGACCTTGTTGGTCTGCAGCTGACCGACGAAGTGCCAGGTCAGCGGCAGTCCGGCGAGCTCGTGGGCCTTGGGGGCGGCCTCCTGGTCGCGGTTCTCGCCGACGTCGCGCACGCCCAGCTCGGCCAGGATGCGCACGTCCTCGGCGGGCCGCGTCTTGGTGACGGCGATCAGCGTGACCTCGCCCCGATCGCGCCCCACCGCGTGGCAGGCCTCGGCGATGCGCGCGTCGACCTCGGCGAGACCGGCCGCGATCTCGTCCCTTCTCACGTCCCTCTCCCCCTCACTACTGCCGATGTCCTCCGTGCCCGCGTGCGACAGGCTCACGTAAGAAATGTCCGCATAAGACATGTCCCACGTACGACACTCCCGTCCGCACACGACGGCGCCGCTCCCGTTTCCCTGCGGGGAGCGGCGTCAGGCGAACTGCTACTTGAGGAAGTCGGGAACGTCGAGCTCCTCTTCCTGCTCCTCGAAGATCACCCGAGGACGTTTGGGCGGCTCCGACATGCGGGAGGTGATGGGCGTGGGCGGGTTGGCGGGCTCGGGCGTGGGCCGGGGGATCGAGACGGGGCCGGACGGCTCGTCGGCGGGCTCGCCGGCGTCCGTGCGGGAGTCCTGCACCGGCTCCACCGGGCGCACCGGCTCGGGCCGGGGCTCCGGCCGCGGCTCGGGACGGAACTCGGCGCGCGGCTCCGGACGCACCTCGGCCCGCGGCTCGGGGCGGGGCTCCGGACGGGGCTCGGGGCGGAAGTCGGCGCGCTGCTCGGACCTGAAGTCCGTACGGGGCTCCGGACGCACCTCAGGGCGCGGCTCAGGGCGCAGCGTGGGCGGCTCGGACTTCACACTGGGGGACGCCATGCTCGGCCGTGGAGGCGACGCCGGAGGCGGCGCGGCGGCCTGGGCCGCGGCGGGCCGGCCCGCCGGACGGGTCACCGGCTTCTCCGTCGGCCCCGGCACGTCGTCGAAGCCCGCCGCGATCACCGTCACGCGCACCTCGTCGCCGAGCGCGTCGTCGATGACCGTACCGAAGATGATGTTGGCGTCGGGCGCGGCGGCCATGGACACGAGCTGGGCCGCCTCGTTGATCTCGAACAGGCCCAGGTCCGAGCCGCCCGCGATGGACAGCAGCACGCCGTGGGCGCCGTCGATGCTGGCCTCCAGCAGCGGGCTGGAGACCGCCATCTCGGCCGCCGCCACCGAGCGGTCGTCGCCCCGGGCGTGGCCGATGCCCATGAGGGCGGAGCCGGCGCCCGACATGACCGACTTGACGTCGGCGAAGTCGAGGTTGATCAGACCGGGGGTGGTGATCAGGTCGGTGATGCCCTGGACACCGGAGAGCAGCACCTGGTCGGCCGCCTTGAACGCGTCGAGCACGCTCACCTGCCGGTCGGAGATCGACAGCAGCCGGTCGTTGGGGATCACGATCAGCGTGTCGACCTCGTCGCGCAGCGTCTCGATGCCCGCCTCGGCCTGCGACGCCCTGCGCCGTCCCTCAAAGCTGAACGGCCTGGTCACCACACCTATCGTGAGCGCACCGAGCGATCGGGCGATGTTGGCCACGACCGGCGCGCCGCCGGTGCCCGTGCCACCGCCCTCGCCCGCCGTGACGAAGACCATGTCGGCCCCCTTGAGGACCTCCTCGATCTCCTCACGATGGTCCTCGGCCGCCTTCCGGCCGACATCGGGGTTGGCGCCCGCCCCCAGTCCGCGCGTGAGCTCGCGGCCCACGTCGAGTTTCACATCGGCGTCACTCATCAGCAGCGCCTGGGCGTCGGTGTTTATCGCGATGAACTCGACGCCCTTGAGTCCCTCCTCGATCATCCGGTTGACGGCGTTGACTCCGCCGCCGCCGATGCCGACGACCTTGATGACCGCGAGGTAGTTCTGCGGTGCTGCCACGACGAGGGGCCTTTCCGCTCGTTGACTTGCCATTTCGGTGCGGATCGTCTCCGCTTTTTGTCAGTTCGGGTAACTCTCAACCTCAGGTTGAGATTTAGATTTATGTCAACCTGAGGATTGATACGGACAGTAGGAGTTACGCTCCAGGCGGGTCAACTAACCGCGCCGCAAGCACGTCCGGCGTGTCGCGGGCTGTCCGTTTCGCTCCGCAGTCACGCCTGGTCGCGGCCCTCCTCTGCCGAAAGTCCGGCTTACAGGCTCTCACGCCGCGAGCCCCGCCTCGCACAGGCTCGGCGATGCTCTTGCCCCGGAGTTGCCAGACCCTGACGATCACGATCACTTCAGCGTCACCACGTCGGGGGAACTGACGTCGTAAAGGGTGACCGCTCTTTCGCGTTTGAGCAGCGAGGTCAGGATGCGGCCTTTCTCCTCGGGCCGGTCGGTGCCGCCCCAGATGACGGTGCGCCCGTCCGACAGCACGAGGGTGACGCCTTCGGCCGTTCCCGCGCGTACCTGCCTGACCCGGCCCGCCACCTCGCTCGGCAGCGCCTCGATGACCTTGAGCGCCGCCATCATGGTGGGGTCGCCCGCGGCCGGACGGTCCACCTTGAGCAGCGGCAGCATGGGCGGCGCCGCGGACCTCACCTCGATCACCACGCCCTGCCCGTCGACGATCGCCATCTTGTCGCCCGCCGGGACGGCGGCCACCGGCTCGCGCTCGACCACCTCGATCTTGAGCGTGCCCGGCCAGACCCGGTCCACCTTGGCGGTGGCGAGCTGCCGGATGCCCAGGACGCGGGTCTCGACGTCGGCGAGGTTCACGGTGGCCAGCGGGTGGAGGTCCGCCACGCCGGCCTGCTGCTTGATCCGCTCGCTCGGCACTGTGAGATTTCCCACGATCTCGATCGAGCGCACGCCCAGCACGGGTGAGAAGAACACCAGCCAGGCGGCCGTGCCCACCACTCCCGCTGTCAGCAGCACCAGGAACGCCGTGCGCGCCTTCATCACCCTCCCGCCCCGGCCGGCCCGCGGCCGATGTCGGCACCGAACCTACGCCGACGCGCGGCGTAACCCCGCGCGCCACGCCCAAACGCCACCCCGCCGGGGTCGCCGGAACCGCGGCCGGCCGCCCGCCCGGGTGCTCGCCGTCCCCGACCGCCCCACTGCCCGGTGTCTCGCCCCGGCCGCTCCGCCGCGTGCCCTGCCCCCGGCCTCTCACTCCACGACCCCAGCCACGAACGGCGGGGCAGCCGCCGGGGCCGCGCGGCCACGTGGGACGGTTCAGGCCAGGCGGGCGACGATCTGCGGCCCGAGCTCGGTGATGTCACCCGCGCCCATCGTGAGCACGATGTCACCCGGCCGCGCCCGCTCGGCCACCATGGCCGGCACCGCGGACCGGTCCGGCGCGTACGCCACCCGCTCCGCCGGCAACGGCACCTTCCCGGCCACCATCGCGCCGGACACCCCGGGCTCGGGATCCTCCCTGGCCCCGTAGACGTCGAGCACGATGGCCTCGTCGGCCAGCCCGAGCGCCGCCCCGAACTCGTCGGCGAAGAACCGGGTGCGCGAGTAGAGGTGCGGCTGGAAGATCGCGATGACCCGGCCGGTGCCGGAGTAGGAGGCCACCACGTCGCGGGCGGCCCGCAGGTCGGCGGTCAGCTCGGTCGGGTGGTGGGCGTAGCTGTCGAACACCGCGATGCCGCCGGCCTCGCCCTTGGCCTCGAAGCGCCGCTTGGCCCCGGTGAAGGCCCCCAGTCCCTCCCTGATCTCCTCGAACGGGAGCCCCAGCTCGTCGGCCACGGCGATCACCGCGGTGGCGTTGAGCGCGTTGTGAGCGCCGGGCACCGCCAGCCGCACCTCGCCCCTGCCCTCGATGGAGAACACCGTGCCGAACCCGTCGGGCCTGACGTCGCCCACCCGGTAGTCCTCGCCCGACAGGCCGTACGTCCTGACCCGGAGCCCGCGCTCCCTGGCCCGCCGCGCCACCTCCGCCGCGCCCGGGTCGTCGGCGCACGTGATGAGCAGCGAGCCGATCCGGTCGGCGAACCTGGCGAAGCTGTCGTGCACCGCCCGCGGGTCGCCGTAGTTGTCGAGGTGGTCGGCCTCGACGTTGGTCACCACGGCGATGTCGGGGGCGAGCATGAGGAAGGAGCCGTCGCTCTCGTCGGCCTCGGCCACGAAGACCCGACCCTGCCCGTCGTCGGCGCCGAGCCCGGTGGTGACGAGCTGGCCGCCCACGCAGTAGGACGGGTCGGCGCCGCACTTCTGCAGCGCGACGGTGAGCATCGAGGTGGTCGTGGTCTTGCCGTGGGTGCCCGCGATGGCGACCGCGGTGCGCCCGGCCATGACGGAGGCCAGCGCGGCGGCCCGCGGGATGATCCGCAGCCCCTGCTTGAGCGCCTCGCCCAGCTCGGGGTTGGAGTCGCGGATGGCGGTCGAGACGACCACGGTGTCGACGTCTCTGATGTGCGAGGCGGCGTGGCCGATGTGCACGATGGCGCCCAGCTCGCGCAGCTCGGTGATCTGCTCGGAGCTGCGCGCGTCGCTGCCCGAGACGCGTACGCCGCGCTTGAGCAGGATGCGGGCTATGCCCGACATGCCGGAGCCACCGATGCCGATGAAGTGCACCCGCCCCAACTCTTCCACGGTGACGGGATCGACCAGCTTGACGAGACTCATCGGGCTATCTCCAACACTTTCCTGGCAAGCATGATATCGGCGTCCTTCCTCCCCAGTCTGGAGGCGGCCTCCGACATGACGGCGACCCGCTCTGGGTCGCGGAGGATGGGCAGCACGTTGCGAATGATCCAATCAGGTGACAACTCGGCGTCGTCGACCACCAGGCCGCCGCCGCCGTGCACGATGCGCTCGGCGTTGATGCGCTGCTCGCCGTTGCCGTGCGGGAGCGGCACGTAGGCCCCGGGCAGGCCGACCGCGGTCAGCTCCGCGCAGGTCAGCGCGCCGCTGCGGCACAGGGCCAGGTCGGCGGCGGCGTAGGCGAGGTCCATGCGGTCGACGTAGGGCAGCAGGACGTATTGCGGGTCGCCCGGCGGCGGCTCGTGCTCGACCGTGTTCTTCGGGCCCAGCACGTGCAGCACCTGCACGCCGGCCCGGCGCAGCGCCGGCGCGGCGGCCAGCGCGGCCTGGTTGAGCGACCGGGCGCCCTGCGAGCCGCCGAACACCAGCAGCGTCGGCCGGTCGTTCTCCAGCCCGAACCAGGAGCGCGCCTTGTCGCCCATGGACAGCCGGTCGAGCGTGACGATCTCGCGGCGCAGCGGCGTGCCGATGAACTCCGCCTTGGGCAGCGCGCAGTCGGGGAAGCCGCTGAACACGTGGTCGGTCAGCCGCGCGCCCAGCCGGTTGGCCAGCCCGGGGCGCGGATTGGCCTCATGCACGACGATCGGCAGGCCGCGCCGCTTGGCCGCGAGGTAGGCGGGGGTCGCCACGTAGCCGCCGAAGCCGACCAGGATGTCGGCCTTGACCCGGTCGAGGATGCTCGCGGTCGCGTTGATGGCCCCGGCCAGCCGGCCCGGCACGGTCAGCAGGCTCGGAGTGATCGCCCTTGGCAGCGGCACGGCGGGCACCAGCTCCAGCTCGTAGCCCCTGGCGGGCACGAGCCGCGTCTCCAAGCCGCGCTCCGTGCCCACGCAGGTGATGCCGACGCTCCGGTCAAGATGACGCAGCGCGTCCGCAAGGGCGAGCGCGGGCTCGATGTGCCCGGCCGTCCCCCCACCGGCGAGGACCACCCTCATCTCGGTCACTCCCTAACGTGTCGCTCGGCCTCTGGTCATACCCCCCAGGCCAAGCCAGCTTAGGGCCCGGGCGGTCGGTCCGGGGCCACGAGCCGCCAAGGCCTCCCGCGCGCCGGGCTCGCGCTTGGCGAACGACAGCAGCATGCCGAGCGCGGCGAGCGTGGGCAGCAGCGAGGAGCCGCCGTACGAGACCAGGGGCAGCGGGATGCCGGTGATCGGCAGCACGCCGAGCACGGCCCCCATGTTGACGGTCGCCTGGCCCACGATCCACGCCACCATGGCGGCCGCGGCCAGCCTGATGAAGGGATCGTTGACGCGTACGGCCACGCGCAGCCCCGCATACCCCAGCAGCCCGAACAGCGCCACCACCATCAGCGTGCCCATCAGCCCGAGTTCCTCACCGAGGATGGCGAAGATGAAGTCGCTCTCACCGTGCGGCAGCCAGCTCCACTTCTGCCGGCTGCTGCCCAGCCCGAGCCCGAACCAGCCGCCCGAGCCCATCGCGATCTGCCCCTGCACGGCCTGGTAGCCCGCCCCCTGCGCGTCGGCCCACGGGTCGAGGAAGGCGCCGATGCGCGCCATCCGGTACGGCTCCACCTTGATCATGATGACCGCGGCCAGCACCGCCAGCGACAGGATGCCGCCGAACAGCTTGACCGGCGCCCCCACCACCCACAGCAGCGCCAGGAAGATCATGAACAGCACCAGCGTGGTGCCCAGGTCGCGGCCGAGCATGACCATGACGGCCAGGATCGCGGTGCCGGGCATGAGCGGGATCAGCATCTGCCGCCACTCGATGCGGCCCTGCCGCGCCCGCCTGGCCAGCAGGTCGGCCCCCCACAGCGCGAGCCCGAGCTTGGCCGGCTCGGACGGCTGGATGGTGAGCGGGCCGATGTAGATCCACCGCTGCGCGCCCAGCTCGGAGGAGCCGATGAACAGCACCATGACCAGCGCGATGATCGACAGCGCCATCATCGGATAGCCGGCCCAGCGGAAGAACTTGACCGGCAGCCGGGAGCAGGCGTACATCACGGGCACGCCGATCGCGGCCGACAGCGACTGCTTGATGAACCAGGAGAACGGGCTGCCGGTCTTCTGCAACGCCTCGATGCTGGAGGCCGACAACACCATCATCAGCCCGAGCGCGAGCAGCAGCGCGCTGCACATGATGATCAGGTAGTAGGTGGTCAGCGGCTTGTCCAGCAGCTCCTTCAGCGTGCCGAGCTGCTCCCGCGCCCAGTGCGCCGGACTCTCCTGCGCGGCGGCCGGCCGCACCCGCTCCTCAGCGCTCGTGCTCACGTCGCGCCCTCAGCTCGCGTACGGCACGCGCGAAGGCCTCCCCCCGCGCCGGATAGTTGGCGAACATGTCCAGGGAGGCCCCCGCCGGGGAGAGCAGCACGGTGTCCCCTGGCGAGGCCAGCCGGGCGGCTTCGGTGACGACTCTTTCCATCGCACCAGTGTCCCGATCGGCGATGTCCACGAGCGGGACATTCGGCGCGTGTCGCGCAATGGCTTCGGCGATCCGCGCCCGGTCGGCGCCGAGCAGCACCGCGCCGCGCAACCTGGGGGCGGCCTGGCGCACCAATTCGTCGACGTCGGCGCCCTTGAGCTGGCCGCCCGCCACCCACACCACCGACGGGTACGAGGCCAGCGCGGCGGCGGCCGCGTGCGGGTTGGTGGCCTTGGAGTCGTCGATGTAGTCGACCTCGCCGATCCGGTCCACGTGGGCCAGCCGGTGCGGGTCGGGCACGAAGTCGCGCAGCCCCTGGCGTACGGCCTCGGAGGGCACGCCGAGCGAGCGGGCCAGGGCGGCGGCGGCCAGCGCGTTGGCCACGTTGTGCGGGGCGAAGGGGCGCACGTCCTCCAGCGTCGCCAGCTCCTCGGCCGCCTCGACCGGGTCGGCCACGAAGGCCCGGTCCACCAGCAGGTCCTCCACCACGCCGACCTCGCCCGGCTTGGGCACGCGCAGCGTGAACCCGACGGCGCCGGGATAGGGCGCGGCCAGCCGGGTCGCCTCGGGGTCGTCGGCGTTGAAGATCACGGTTCCGGCGCGCTCGTAGATGCGGCCCTTGGCGGCGGCGTACTCCTCCATGGAGCCGTGCCAGTCGAGGTGGTCGGGCGCCACGTTGAGGATCGCGGCGGCGTGCGGGGCCAGCGTGCCCGACCAGTGGAGCTGGAAGCTGGACAGCTCGACCGCCAGCACGTCGTACGGCTCCGCGACGGCCTGCACCACCGGCACGCCCACGTTCCCCACGGCCAGGGCCTTGCGCCCGTCGGCCAGCAGGATCGAGGTGAGCATGCGCACGGCGGTGGTCTTGCCGTTGGTGCCGGTCAGCGCCAGCCACGGAGCCGCCTGCTCCGGCCGCAGCCGCCAGGCCAGCTCCACCTCGCCCACGACCTCGACCCCGGCCCGCAGCGCGGCGGCGATCAGCGGATGGTGCGGCGCCCACCCGGTGGTGACCAGCCGCGTCGCGCCCTCGGGCAACACCATCTCCCCGAACCGGGTCTCGACGCCGACCCGGGCCAGCTCGGCCGCGGCGGCCAGCTGCCGCTCGCCCTCCACGGCCTCGACGACCACGACCCGCTCGCCGCGCCCGGCCAGCACCCGGGCCACGGCGGTGCCGGACACGCCGAGCCCGGCCACACAGGTCGAGCTCATCGGGGCATCCACTCGACGTAGAACAGCCCGAGCCCGAGCGCCGCGCACAACATCGCGATCAGCCAGAAGCGGACCACGATCGTGGTCTCCGCCCAGCCCTTGAGCTCGAAGTGGTGCTGCAGCGGCGCCATCCGGAAGACGCGTTTCCCGGTCATCTTGAAGGAGCCGACCTGGATGATGACCGACAGCGTGATGATCACGCACAGGCCGGCCAGGATGATCAGCAGGAGCTGCGTGCGCGTGGCGATCGCCAGCCCCGCCAGCACGCCGCCCAGGGCCAGCGAGCCGGTGTCGCCCATGAAGATCCGGGCGGGCGGGGCGTTCCACCACAGGAACCCGATCAGCGCCCCCAGCACGGCGGCGGCGACCACGGCCAGGTCGAGCGGATCACGCACCCAGTAGCAGTTGGGGCCGAGCTGGTCGATGCAGTTGTTGCGCAGCTGCCAGTTGCCGATCAGCACGTACGCGGCCAGCACGGTGCCGGTCGCGCCACTGGCCAGGCCGTCGAGGCCGTCGGTGAGGTTCACCGCGTTGGAGAACCCGACGATCATGATGAGCACCCAGATGGTGAACCCGACGATGCCGATCGAGGGGCCGAAGTCGCGCAGGAACGACACGCGGGTCTCGGCGGGGGTGATGCCGTACACGTTGGGCTGGCGGACCACCAGGACGGCGAAGACGGCGCCCACGATGAGCTGGCCGAGCGCCTTGGCGCCGCTGCGCAGGCCCAGGCTGCGCTGCTTGTAGATCTTGATGAAGTCGTCCAGGAACCCGACCGCGCCGAGCCCCGTCATCAGGAACAGCACCAGCATGCCCGACACGGTCGGCGGCGTGAGCATGGCCAGGTGGGAGGCGCCGTAGGCGAGCAGCGCGGCCAGCACGAACACGGTGCCGCCCATGGTGGGGGTGCCCCGCTTGGCGTGGTGGCCGCCCTGCTGCAGCTCCTCGCGGACCTCCTGGCCGTAGCCGCGCCGCGAGAACAGCCGGATCGCCAGCGGGGTGCCCAGCATCGAGAGGATCAGGCCCACCGCACCGGCGATGATGATGTTGGTCACTGGGGGGCACCTCCGAGCACCAGCTCGGCCGTCCGCTCCAGACCCATGGCCCTGGGCCCCTTGATCAGCACCGCGTCACCCGGCCGCAGCCACGCGCCCAGCTCGGCCGCCGCCGCCTCGGCATCGGGCACGTGCACGATACGGGTCGGCTGCCCGTAGTAGCCGCCGGGAGGCCCGCCCACGGGCGGCGCCGGCGGCCCGCCCATCGGCGGCCCCTGCCACCCCTGCGCGGGGACCGGCTGCGGCATGGCACCCGCGTCGGGCCCATGCCACCCGGCGCCCTGCGGGCCGGGCGCCGGAAGACCTGGGGCCTGGGGGCCGGGGGCATGCGGGCCAGGCAGCGGCTGCGCGGGCCCAGCGGGCGCCTGAGGCCCGGGAACCGGCGCTCCGGGCAGCGGGACCCCGCCCGCCTGCTGTGCCGCCTGCTGTGCCGCCTGCTGTGCCGCCTGCTGGGCGGCCGCGTGGGCGCCCTCCAGCACCGGCCCGGCGTCCGGTCCGGCCACGATCAGGCCCGCCAGCCCCGCCCCGCCGGCCAGCCGGCCGAGCTCGGCGTTGAGCGCGGGACCGTCCTCGCCCAGCTCCCGCAGCGCCGCGATGACCGCGAACCGCCGCCGCCCCTTCCCGAGCACCTCGAACGCCTCGAACGCCGCCCGCATCGAGTCGGGGTTGGCGTTGTAGGCGTCGTTGACCACCGTCACCCCGTCGGCCCGGTCCGTGACCTCCATCCGCCACCGGCTGCGCGGCGTGGCCTCCGACAGCTCCTCGGCGATGGTGGCCACCGGCAGGCCCAGCTCGTAACCGGCCGCCGCCGCGGCCAGCGCGTTCTCGACCGCGTGCGCGCCGTACAGCTGCAGCGACACGTGCGCGGCCCCGGACGGCGTGCGCAGCGTGAAGGAGGCGCGCCCGCGGGCGTCCACCACGACGCCCTCGGCCCGGATGGCCGCGGACTCGCTGCGCCCGAAGTAGGTGACCCGCGCGTCGGTGCGCGAGGCCATCCCCCGCACCAGCGGGTCGTCGGCGTTGAGCACGGCCACGCCGGAGCGCGGCAGCGACTCCACCAGCTCGCCCTTGGCCTTGGCGATGGCCTCCTTGCCGCCGAACACGCCCAGGTGCGCGGTGCCGACGTTGAGCACCACGCCGATCTGCGGCGGAGCGATGCGGGTCAGGTCCTTGATGTGGCCGATGTTGCGCGCGGCCAGCTCCAGCACCATGAAGCGGGTGTCGAGGTCGGCGCGCAGCACGGTCAGCGGGTGGCCGAGCTCGTTGTTGAAGCTGCCGACGGGCGCGATGGTGGACCCGATCCGCCCGGTGAGCCGGGCCAGCAGGTCCTTGGTGCTGGTCTTGCCCGCGGAACCGGTCACGCCGATCACGGTGGCCTTGGGCAGCGTACGGGCCTGGGCGGCGGCCAGTTCGGCGAGCGCGGCCGCGGTGTCGGGGACGATCACCGCCGGACCCTCGACCGGCCGGCTGGCCAGCACGGCGACGGCTCCGGCCCGGATGGCCTGCGCGGCGAAGTCGTGACCGTCGACCCGCGCGCCCTTGATGGCGACGAACAGGGATCCCGGTTCAACGGCCCGCGAGTCGATCACGACGGGTCCGCGCACCACCGCGCGGGGATCGGCCATGCCCGACAGGGCGCCCGAGGTTATCTCGGCGATCCTGGCCAGAGGCAACGGGATCATTAGTGCTTCCTGCTTTCCTTGCGTGCGTCGATCGCTCCGGCGACCACTTCGCGGTCGTCGAAGGGGATCACCTCGCCTGAAACGTACTGGCCCTGCTCGTGGCCTTTCCCGGCCACCACGACCACGTCGCCGCGCCCGGCCCGGGCGATCGCCAGGCCGATGGCGGCCGCGCGGTCGGGCTCAATGATCACATGAGCGCGGTCGTGCTGCGGAACGCGGAGCGCCCCCTCCATCATCGTCGCGAGGATGGCCAGCGGATCCTCCGAGCGCGGGTTGTCGCTCGTGAAGATCGCCACATCTGCCAGCTCAGCGGAGATTTCGCCCATGATAGGCCGTTTGCCCTTGTCGCGGTCGCCGCCGCAGCCGAGCACGATCGTCAGCGTGCCGGCCGTGACCGACCGCAGCGAGCGCAGCACCGACTCCACGGCGCCCGGCTTGTGCGAGTAGTCCACGACCGCCTGGAACTCGTCCTCGGCCGCCGTGACGCGCTGCATGCGCCCCGGCACGCCGGTCAGCGTGCCCACGCCGTGCACGGCCGTGTGCAGTGGCACCCCGGCCTCGACCAGCGTCACGATGGCCCCGAGCGCGTTGGCGACGTTGAACGGGCCCGGCAGCGAGATCTGCGCGTCGGCCTCCACCCCGCCCGGCCCGACCACCCGGAACGCGCTGCCGTCGGCCCCGAGCCGGGCGTCCACCGCCCGCCACTCGGCCTCCGGGTCGCCCAGCGCCGAGAACGTGGTCATCGGCACCTTCGCCAGGCCGATCAGCTCGCGCCCGTAGCGATCGTCGATGTTGGTCACGCCCTGGCGGCTCAGCTCCGGCTGGAACAGCTTCGCCTTGGTCGCGAAGTAGTCCTCGAAGTCCTTGTGGAAGTCGAGGTGGTCCTGGGAGAGGTTGGTGAACAGGGCGACGTCGTAGTAGATGCCGTCGATCCTGCCGAGCGCGAGCGCGTGGCTGGAGACCTCCATGGCGGCCGCGGTGACGCCCTCCTCGCGCATGAGCGCGAACAGGCCGTGCAGCTCCGAGGCCTCCGGCGTGGTGAGCGTCGGCTGGAAGCGCAGGTCTCCGGCGTGGATCTCGACACCGCCCACCAGGCCCGCCCGGTGCCCGGCGGCCCGCAGGCCCGCCTCGAGCATGAACGAGGTGGTGGACTTGCCGCTGGTGCCGGTGACGCCGAGGATCTGGATGTCGTGGGCCGGCTGGCCGTACACCCAGGAGGAGATCGACCCGAGCAGGGCGCGCGGGTCGGGCACGATGAGCACGGGCAGCCCGGTGGCGACGGCCGCGTCGCGGCCGGCTCTGTCGGTGAGGACGGCGACGGCACCGCTCGCCATCGCGTCGGCGGCGAAGGTGGCGCCGTGGACCCGGTTGCCGGGCAGCGCCACGTACAGGTCTCCGCGCCTGACGTTACGGGAGTCGATGGTGACGCCGGTCAGGGCGGCGTGGGGCGACCGTGCCGTGCCTGAATCGGCGTCGAGCATGGTCGCGAGCCCGGTCAGCGGGCGAGGCGGGCTGGTCGTGGGACGCATAGACGACGGGGGACGCACGGCGAGAGCGTACCTTCCCTGGTCACTGTCCCGCGCGCGCACGCACCGACGGCGCGGCGGAGCCTGTGGGAGGAATCTTCTTGCTCTTGATGGCGAACGTCATCACATCCTTGAACACGGGGGCCGCCAGCTGCCCGCCGAAGTGGCCGTTCTTCGGGTTCTGCAGCACCGAGAGCACCACCAGCCGCGGCTGGTCGGCCGGCGCGAACCCAACGAACGAGGCCGTGTAGCCGTCGTAACGGCCGAGCTCGGCATCGTAGCGGTTGGCCGTGCCCGTCTTGCCCGCCACCCGGTATCCGTCGATGGCGGCGAGCTGGCCGGTGCCTTCCTCGCCCACCGCGCTCTCCAGCATCGTCGAGATCTCCCTGGCCGTCGTCTCACTCACCACTCTGGTCTGCTTACCTGCAGGAGCCGGAACGAACCTGCCGGTCGCGTCCGTTGTGCCCGCCACGATCTGCGGCTCTATCTTGACGCCGCCGTTGGCGATGGTCTGGTAGACGCTGGCCATCTGCAGCGCGGTCACCGAGACGCCCTGCCCGTAGGCGACCGTGCAGTTCTGGCTGCCGGACCACTTCCGGTAGTCGGGCAGCAGGCCGGCCTCGGCGCTGGGCACGCCGCCGCCCGGCGTGCTGCCGAAGCCGAACGCCTTGAGCATCCGGTGCAGCCGCTCGCTGCCGATCTCGCGCGCCGCCATGACCGTGGCCACGTTGCTGGACTGCGCCATGGCCTGCCGGAACGTCATTGACTCCACCTTGTGCGCGTGGGCGTCGCGCAACACCTGGTCGGCGCACCTGATCCGGTCGGGCACCTGGTAGACCGTGTCGGGCGTCACCGCGCGGGCCTCCAGCGCCGCGGCGGCGGTGATGACCTTGTTCGTGCTGCCGGGCTCGAAGACGTCGGCGGCGGCCTTGTTCACGTAGCTGGACTCCGGGGCCTTGCGCCAGTTGTTCAGGTCGAGTTCGGGGGCGTTGGCCATGGCCACGATCTGCGCCGTGCGCACGTCCATGACGATCACCGTGCCGCTGTCGGCCCCGGACTTCTGGACCTGCTCGCCGATCGACTTCTGGGCGGCCCACTGGATGTCGCGGTCGATCGTCAGGCGTACGTCCTGGCCGTCGACCGGCGCGGTGCGCTGGCTGCTGGTCATCGGGATGCGCTGGCCGTCGCGGCCGGTCTCGACGCGCTGCTCGCCGTCGCGGCCGGCCAGGAGCGAGTTCTTCGCCTGCTCCATGCCGCCCAGGCCGTTGCCCTCGTCGCCGACGAACCCGATGAGGCTGCCCGCCAGGTCGCCCGCGGGGTAGAGCCGGCGGTAGGTCTTCTTGGCCGACAGCGCGGGCACGCGGGCCTGCATGAGGCGGCTGGCCACGACGGGGTCCACGTCTCTGGCCAGCAGCTGGTAGTGGGTGCCCGTCCTGGCCAGCTTCGCGGCGATCTCCTGCTCGGTCTTGCCGAGCTGCTGGGCCAGGATCGCGGCCGCCTTCGCGCGTACGGAGGCGGGGACCTTGGTCGGGTCGATCGACACCTCGCGGGCCTCGACGGTGACGGCCAGCTCGTGGCCGTTCGCGTCGGTGATCGAGCCGCGCTTGGCCGGGATCTCCTCGGTGTGCTGGCGCTGGTCGGCGGCCGCGGCCTCGTACACCTTGGAGTCGAGCCCCTGCATCTGGATCAGCCGTCCGGCGAAGATCGACAGGATGAAGGTCATGCCGATCAGGCCGATGTTGATGCGCCTGCGCGGGCTGCCCAGCCGCAGCACCAGCGGCGGCCTGGGCGGGCGCGGCGGCGTGGGGGGCCGGCGCGGCCCCCTGGGCGGCGGTACGTCCCCGCCGCGGCGCGCCGCCGTCCGCTCGCGGTCCCGCGCCGGCTCCTGCCGGGAGCCTCCCGCGGGCGGCCGGCCCGCCGGGGTACGGCGCGACGGTCGCTCCTCACGCCCCTGCACGCGCCCTCTGAGCCGATCACCGTCCGCCCGCCCCTGGGAGCCCCGCCCCCTGAGCCGGTCGGCGTCGTCGGGTCCCTGGGACACGCGCCCTCTCGGCCGCTCGTCCCCGTCACGCTCGGGATGGGCCCGGCCTCTGGGCCGGTCGCCCTCGTCACGCTCGGGACGGGTGCGGCCTCGCTGGCGCTCGCTCTCGTCACGGGTACGCCGGCGACCCCCGTCACCGTCTTCGCCCCGCGACCGCGCACCGGACCGGTCGTCCCGCGAGCGGCCGCGAGCCCCGTCGTCGCGCGGCCGCGCCCGCGAACCGTCGTCCCGTGAGCGCCCGTCCTCGCGCGAGCCCGTGCGGGAGGCGTCGTCACGCGACCGGGAGCGCCCGTCGCCGCGGGTGCGCCCGCGCGGGCCCTCCCCGCCGTCACGCCCGCTGTCACGCTCGCCGTCGCGTGTCCGGTCGCCGTCGCCCTCCCGCTCGCCCCGGCGCGAGCGCCCGCGGCCCTCGTCGCCGGGTTCCCGCGGGGGCCGGTCGCGCGAGTCGTCGCGCCCGAACGACTCGTGCCCGAACGGCAGGTCGAGCGGATCGGGGGACGGGGGTCGCGGCCGACGCGGCGGGTTCTCCGGCGACGCCGGGCGGCCCGCCCCCTCAGAACGGGCAGAGCCCCCTTGGCGCCCCGCCCGTCCCGGCCCGCCCGGCGTACGACGAGCGGCGCCTGGCCCTCCCTGAGAGCCGGCGCCGCCAGCGCCACGGCCGGGGCCCTGCCCCCTGCCGCCTGAGTCGCTCACCGTTCCGTGTCCACCTGGCTGGCCTGGTCACCGGCACTGCTCCAGCTGTTGACGGTGTCCCAGTCGGTGTGCTGGCCCTGCTTCTCGGCCCGGTCGGCGATGACGCCCGGCTGCGTCTTGAGCTGGTATTGCTGGTTGATCTTCTCGTTCTCCTGCTTCGCCACCGCGATCTCCTCGCGCAGCGTCGCGTCGGTGATGGCGTCCTGGGCGAGCATGGTGTTGAGCAGCAGCAGGCTGACCAGACCGCCACAGAGCAGCCCGACGACGAGCAGCACGAACGGCGCCCGCTGCCGGCGCGCCGGACGGCGCCGCGACACGGGACGGGCCGTCGTGGCCTCGGCCCGCGTACGCCCGCCGACCGGCCGCTTGCCCGGCGCCTCGGGACGCGCCCGCTCGACGACCGGTGCCTTGCCGGCCGCGGCACGCGCCCGCTCGGCCACCGGCGCCTTGCCGCCGGCGGCGCGAACGCGCTCGGCGGCCGGCGCCCCGGCTTCACCCGCGCGCACGCGCTCGGTGGCGGGCGCCTTGGCGGCGGCGTCGGCGCGCACGCCGACCGTCCGCTTGCCGGCGGCTTCGGCACGTTCCCGCTCGGCGGCCGATCGCTTGGCGTCGGCCTCGGGGCGCGTGTCAGGACGGGGACGCGGCTTGGGCTGGTGCGCCGTCGCCGACCGCCGCGTGCCCGTCTTGGGCACGGCGCGGCGAGCGGGCGTGCCCTTGCCGGTCTCCTGCTCAGTCGTCAACACGGATCCTCTCTGCCGCCCGTAGCCGGGCCGAGGCCGCCCGCGGGTTGCGGGCGAGCTCTTCATCGCTTGGGAGCTCTGCTCCCCTAGTCAGCAGGCGGAACCTCGGCTGGTGAGCCGGTAGCGGGACAGGCAGCCCGGGGGGGCTGGTGTCCCTGGTTCGCGCCGTGAGGGCCTGCTTGGTGAGCCGGTCCTCGAGTGAGTGGTAGGAGAGCACGACCACTCGCCCACCGAGCACCAGCGCGTCGAGTGCCGCGGGAAGAGCCGCCTCCAGGGCGGACAGCTCCGCGTTCACCTCGATGCGCAGGGCCTGGAAAGTCCTCTTGGCGGGGTTGCCCCCGGTGCGCCGGGTCGCGGCGGGGATCGCCTCGCGAACGATGTCCGCCAGCCGCTTAGTAGACGTTATTGCCTCTTTGGCCCGCTCTTTAGTGATCAGGCCCGCGACACGCGGGGCGAATCTCTCCTCGCCGTAATCCCGCAGGATGCGCGTCAGCTCCGCGGTGGGATAGGTGTTGACCACCTGCTCCGCCGTCAGCTCCTGCGAGGTGTCCATGCGCATGTCGAGCGGCGCGTCATAGGAATAGGCGAACCCGCGCTCGGCCTCGTCGAGCTGCGGCGAGGACACCCCGAGGTCGAACAGCGCCCCGTCGATCGTGGTGTGCCCCGCGCGCTCGAGCACCTCCGCCAGATCGCCGGAGGAGGCGTGGACCAGCGTGGTCCGCTCCGCGTACGGGCTGAGCCTGCGGGTCGAGAAGTCGATCGCGAAAGGGTCGCGGTCGATCCCGATCAGGTGCAGCGCCGGATGGGCGGCGAGCAGGGCCTCCGAGTGACCGCCGAGGCCGAGGTTGGCGTCGACGACGACGGGAGCCGGCCCGGAGAGCGCGGGGCCGAGAAGCTCCAGAACGCGCTCGAGCATCACCGGAACGTGACCGCCCGTGCCATCGTTGTCCTGCATCTCCAACCCCCCTCTCGCGTCCTTGCTCGCGGATGACGCGTCATCGATCGATCGCCGGTCATTCCTGGGTCCCCACCCGGCGCCGCCCGGCCAGGTCCCCATCCGCACCCTCTTCGTGGACGCCCGCCATCTGACACCGGGGAAGGTGCATCAGCTGGCGGACAGTGGTTGCGGGTGGAGACCTCGCCGAACGACATCACCGACGGATCGACCGTGGTCACTACAAGATTCCTGGCAGCACCTCCTCCGACAGATCGGCGAACGCCTGCTCCTGTGCGCTGAGATAGGTGTCCCAGGCCTGTGCGTCCCAGATCTCCAGCCGGGTGTTGGCCCCGATGACGACGCAGTCACGTTCCAGACCCGCGTACTGACGAAGGGTCTGCGGGATCGTGATGCGTCCCTGCTTGTCTGGTTTCTCGTCGGACGCGCTGGCGAAGAAGACGCGGCTGTAGTCACGCACCGCCTTGGCGGTGACCGGGGCGGTGCTGAGAGCCTCGGTAATGCGCTGGAACTCCTCCACGGGAAAGACGTAGAGGCATCGCTCCTGGCCTTTGGTGATCACAAGACCCTCCGCCAGCTCCTCACGGTACTTAGCCGGCAGGAACAGCCGTCCCTTGTCGTCCAGACGCGGTTGATGGGTGCCGAGGAACATCGGCCCCACCTCCCGTGCCTCGTGAAGCGCTCAGCGCTGGTGCACCGGGCTCTCCACTGCGCACCACCATACTCCACTTCTCCCCACCGTCAACTGATTCGAACCGTCTTCATCATCGGTTTCCGTTGCGTTACCGCAGGTCAGAGCGATGGGGCGGGGTGGGGGGCGGTGAGCGGCCGGTCAACCCTCATGGGCGTGTCGAGGGTTCAAAAGGCCGCGGAAATAGGGGCGGCAGGGGTTGGGGTAGCCCGGCGTGGAGGAAAGTGGAGCGCTCGGCGCCCCGTCTGTCACCAGATTCGCACTGCTATGGGACAAGAACAGCAACATCACCAGGGTTCCCTGGAATATCCACAAATGTCGCTGAAGAACCCACAGCGTCGTAGGGTCGTACAGACAATGGAAAAGGAATGGCATGGCTCCCGCAATGGCACCGTACGGGACAGCCGTCGCACTTCTCATGGAGGCCTGGTGGCAGTAACCCATGACGTCCCTCCCCAGCTCGACGAGCTGGTCTCCACCGCCCACCGGATTCGGCAGGCCATCGAATCGGTGATCGAGGGCAAGAGCGACGCCGTCCGCCTCACTCTGACCGTCCTGCTCGCAGAGGGGCACCTCCTGATCGAGGACGTGCCCGGGGTCGGCAAGACGATGCTGGCCAAGGCACTCGCCCGCTCCATCGACTGTCCGGTCCGCCGGGTGCAGTTCACCCCCGACCTGTTGCCCAGCGACATCACCGGAGTGAGCGCGTACAACCAGCAGACCCGAGAGTTCGAGTTCAAACCCGGACCGGTGTTCGCCAACATCGTGGTGGGTGACGAGATCAACCGTGCCTCCCCCAAGACGCAGTCCGCATTGCTGGAGTGCATGGAGGAGCATCAGGTGACCGTGGACGGGAGGACTTATCAGCTCGACGCCCCGTTCATGGTGATCGCCACCCAGAACCCCATCGAGATGGAGGGCACCTATCCCCTGCCGGAGGCGCAGCGCGACCGTTTCACCGCGCGGGTGGCGATGGGCTACCCGGAGCCGTCGGCCGAGCTGGAGATGCTCGACGTGCACGGGGGCACCTCCCCGCTCGACAAGCTGGAGCCGGTGGCGACGACGGCGGAGGTGCGCGCCCTGATCGAGGCCGTGCGCGGCATCTATGTCTCGCAGGCGGTCAAGAAGTACGCCATCGACCTGGTCGTGGCCACCCGCCACTCCCCCGACCTGCGGCTGGGCGCCTCCCCGAGGTCCACGCTGCAGCTCGTACGGGCCGCCAGGGCGCACGCTGCGCTGGCCGGCCGCGACTACGTCATCCCCGACGACCTGCAGGACCTGGCCATCCCCGTCCTGGCGCACCGGCTGCTGCCCAGCGTCGAGGCCCAGGGCCAGCGCCGCCTGCCCGAGCAGGTGGTGACCGACCTGGTCAGGCGCGTCCCGGTGCCGGAGACGCGGGGCCGTTGATGGATCCGCAGCGCGGCAAGGGCATCCGTCGACGGGGTGGGGTCAGGCAGGCACGGCCGGATGCGCGGCACATGTTGATCGAGGTGCGGTGAGGGCGGGGCTGCGGGCGCTGACGTCCAGGGGGAGGTCGTTCCTCGCGTCCGGGATCGCGGCGCTGCTGATGGCCCTCATCCTGGGCGAGAACGACCTGTTCAGGATCGGCGTCCTGGTGACGACGCTGCCGCTGCTGGCGGCCATGGTCGTGGCGCGGACCCGCTACCGGCTGAGCTGCGCCAGGCGGCTGGACCCGCCCAGGGCCGAGGTGGGCGGCGAGGCCACCGTGACCCTGCGGCTGGAGAACGTGACCAGGCTGCCCACCGGCCTGCTGCTCATCGAGGACACCGTGCCGTACGCGCTGGGCGTGCGGCCGAGGTTCGTGCTCGACCGGGTCGAGCCGCGCGGCGTGCGGGAGATCGACTACCGGGTGCGCTCGGACCTGCGCGGCCGCTACACCATCGGGCCGCTGTCCATCCGCATCGCCGACCCGTTCGGGCTGGTGGAGCTGACCCGCTCGTTCACGATCAGCGACACGCTGGTGGTGACGCCGCAGGTGGCGGCGCTGCCCCACGTACGGCTGTCGGGCGAGTGGACGGGCGGCGGCGACAGCCGTACCAGGAGCGTGGCCGCGGCCGGCGACGACGACGTGGCCCCGCGCGAATACCGGCAGGGCGACGACCTGCGGCGGGTCCACTGGCGTTCGACGGCCCGCCACGGCGAGCTGATGGTGCGCCGCGAGGAGCAGCAGTGGCAGAGCCGCGGCGCGCTCCTCCTCGACACCCGCAGGCACGCCCACCGCGGCGAGGGGCCGCGCTCGTCGTTCGAGGTGGCGGTCTCGGCCGCGGCCTCGATCGGGGTGCACCTCGCCCACGAGGGTCTGGGCCTGCGGCTGGTGACCGACCAGGGCGCCGAGCACCTGACCGACACCGGCCTGAGCTACTCGCTGCTCGACACCCTCGCCGTGGTGCGGCACAGCCCGGCCCGCTCCCTGGAGATGGGCGTGTCGGCGCTGCGCCAGGGCGGCGGTGACGGGCTGATCGTGGCGGTGCTCGGCGCGCTCGACGCGGAGGAGGCGAGGGAGCTGGCCCGGCTGCGGCACAGCGGCATCACCGGCGTGGCCGTCCTGCTCGACGTGAGCACGTGGGAGGGCGGCGACCGGGCGGCCGCGGAGGATCATCAGGCGGTGCAGACCGTCCTGGCCGGGTACGGCTGGCGCATCGTACGGCTGCCCGCGGGCACCTCGATCGCCTCGGTCTGGCAGGACGCCGCCAGCCGCGGCAGGTACGCGGTCGGCCCCGCGGGAGGAACGGCATGAGACTGACGATCGCCTCGGGAGTGGCCGCGTTCACCGCGGCCATCCTGCTCTACCCGCTCTTCCAGGGCGGGACCTGGTTCTGGACCTCGCTCGGCGCCGTGCTGGCCGTGGTCGCCGCGGGGCTGCTGAGCAGCCGGCTGACGCTGCCCGCATGGGCGGCGCCGCTGCTGGGCGTGGCCGCGGCGTGGATCTACCTGACCGCGGCCTTCGCCGCCGACAAGGCGTGGGCGCTGCTGGTGCCGACGAAGGCGTCGGTGGTGGAGCTGGCCAGGCTGCTGGGCGTCGGCTGGGCCGACATCCAGCGGTTCGCGGCGCCCGTACCGGAGACGGAGGGCATCACGCTGCTGACCGCCGGCGGCGTGGCGCTCATCGCGATCGCCGTGGACCTGCTCGCCGCACGGGTGCGGCGGGCGGCGCTGGCCGGGCTGCCGCTGCTGGCGCTGGCCACGGTCCCGGCGACGATCCTGGCCGACCCGATCAGCTGGCCGGCCTTCATCGTGGCCGCGCTCGGCTTCGTCGGCCTGCTGATCGCCGACGGGCGCGAGCGGGTGGGCCACTGGGGCAGGGCGGTGCTGGTGCGCCGCACCCGCGCGGCCACCTCTCCCGCGCCGGGCGGCTCGGCGGACACGCACGGCCTGCGGCTGTCGGGCAAGCGCATCGGGTTCGCCGCGATCGCGCTGGCCGTGCTGCTGCCGGCGGCGCTGCCCGCGATGGAGCCGGTGTCGTTCTTCACCTTCGGCGTGGGCGGCCGGGGCTCTGGGCCGGGCAACTCCATCAGCATCCCGAACCCGATCGCCAACCTGAAGGGCCAGCTGGAGCTGCCCGAGCGGCGGACGGTCCTGACCTACACCAACAACGACAACAAGCCCCGGTACCTGCGCATCTACGCGCTGGACACGTTCGACGGCCAGCAGTTCGGCATGACGCAGCCGAAGGGCGCGCCGCAGAACAGGACGGAGAACGGCCCGCTGCCCCCGCCGCCCGGCCTCGGCGCGGACGCAAAGGTCACCAACGTCGTCACGAACATCCAGATCAGCGACGAGATCGCGCGGCTGCGGTTCCTGCCGCTGCCGTACCCGCCCACGCAGATCCGGGTGGACGGCGACTGGCGGGCCGACGTGGACACGCTGATGGTCTTCTCCACCCGTGAGGAGGCCGCGGGCATCGAGTACCAGGTGGCCACGAGCGAGCCGGCGCCGACGGCGGACGACCTCGACTCCCTCGACACCACGCAGGGGGCGCCGGACCAGCGCTTCCTCGAGGTGCCGGACAACCTGCCGCCCGACATCAGGGACCTGGCGCTCAGGGAGACCGCGGACGCCACGACGACCTACGACGCGGCGCTGAAACTGCAGGAGTTCTTCACCCAGGACGGCCGCTTCACCTACGACCTGCGTACGCAGGGGCACAGCAACTCGGCGCTGCGGGACTTCCTGATCCGTGACCGGGTGGGCTACTGCGAGCAGTTCGCCGCGTCGATGGCGGTGCTGGCCAGGCTGGTGGGCATCCCGTCGCGGGTGGCGATCGGCTACACGGGCGGCACTCAGGTGGGCGACCGGTGGGAGGTCAGCACGAGCGACTCGCACTCCTGGCCGGAGCTGTACTTCGAGGGCGTGGGCTGGCTGCCGTTCGAGCCGACCCCGTCGGGGGCGACCGGGCAGGGCAGCGCCCGGGTGCCGACGTACGCGCAGCCCAGGCCGGAGGCGACGCAGCAGGCCACGACGCCGACGCCCGGGGCGACCAGCAGCTCCTCCGCCGACGACCCGCAGGACCCGACGGCCCGCCGCAACCCGCGCGAGGTCGACCGCGAGGGCACGGTCCCGACCGGCGGGCTGCCGCCGGACGACTCGATGCCGCTGATGGGCAAGCTCGGCATCGGGGCGGGGGCGCTGCTCCTCATCCTGCTGGTCCCCGCCGGGGTGCGGCTGATCACCAGGAACCGGCGCGTACGCAGCCTCGGCTTCAAGGTGGCGCAGCCCTCCGACGAGCTGACGGCGAGAATGATGTCGAGCCGGGGCCACACTTCGGTGGCGGCCGCGTGGGCGGAGCTGGACGACGTGCTGTACGACTACGGCATGGCCCGGGAGCCGAGCGAGACCCCGCGGGCGCTGGCCGGGCGGCTGACCCAGCAGTACGAGTTCGACGCCGACTCGGCGGCGGCCATCGCGACCATCGCCTCGGCGGTCGAGCGGGTGCTGTTCGCCAGGGAGCCGGGGCGGATCGGGCCCATGAGAAAGGACCTGCGCAAGGTGCGGCAGGCCCTGGCGGCCACGGTGTCACGCGGAAGGCGGCTGCGCGCGGTGCTGCTGCCCCCGTCGACACTGCGGCGGCTGCGGGTCGTGGGCGAGCGGCTGCTCGACGGATTCGACCTGCTGGAGAACATCAGGTTGCGGCGGACGGCAGCCCAGAAGGGCTCCTGACCCCGACCGGCAGACCTGATCGTGCGGCCGTCCCCCGAGGGGGCGGCCGCACCTCTGTATCTGCCGGGCTCAGCGCTCGTCGTGACGACGGCGCCAGCGCTCTTCCATGCGTTCCATGAAACTGCCCCGGTTGCCCCGGCGGGCCTGCTTGCCCGGAGGAACGGCCGTGCCTGAGGCGGCGGTGGCGGCGTCACCGAACCCATTCATTTTTTTCCAGCTGGACAAGCCCCACAGACACGCGGCGAGCATGACCACGAAACCGCCGACGCCGAGCGGGATCAGACTCATGACCACGCCGACCATCATGATGACGACGCCGAGGGCAAAGCCGATGGAGGCCTTGACCAGGCGACGCTTGTAATGGCTGCGTGGGTCACTGATCCTTACGGTGTTGGCCCACTTCGGGTCCTCGGCGTAGAGGGCCTGCTCGATCTGGTCGAGCAAGCGCTGCTCGTGCTCAGAGAGCGGCACGGCGCCTCCCAAGGACGGCCCCAGGACGGGGAAGACGGCAACGGACGACACGGGGTGTCCGAACCTCGCGGTCGGTTATCCCCAGAATACGAGGCTGTAGACGTAGGCGAAAGCAAACGTCCAACGCAGACCAAACCGGAGGTGACGTCATGGCTCTATTGTGGCCCATCTCGCCCCCCTTCCCCCAAAATCCTGACACGGACGCCCCCACCAAGTATGGACATCGAACGTCATGTCTCTATTTCATCAAGCTTGCCACGTACGAGCGACGCCGGGAGCACCGCATCGGGCCCGAATCTCCGGATCGCCTTGTCCATGGCCTGCTCCGCCTCGCGCCACCCGGTCTCCCGCTCGCCGAGACTGAGCTGGCGGGTGGCCTCGCCGGCCGGCCGCAGGTTCTCCATCCGCACCCCCACCAGGCGCAACCGCACCCGCTGGAGACCGGCCGCCTCGAACAGGTCGCAGGCGGTGGCGTAAATCACCTGGGCCACGTCGGTCGGCTCGCGCAGCGTGCGCGAGCGGTTGATCGTGGTGAAATCGGCTCGGCGTAGCTTCACACTTACAGTTCTTCCCACGTGACCGGCCTTACGCATCCGGGCGGCCACCCGCTCCGACAACCGCAGCAGCTCCCGCTTGATCGCCTCGGGATCGTCCACGTCCACCGCGAACGTCTCCTCGTTGCCGATGCTCTTGTCGGGCACGTGCGGGGTCACCGACCGCTCGTCGCGCCCCCATGCCAGCCCCGCCAGATGGGCGCCCACGGCCTGCCCCAGCTCCCGCTGGAGCGTGCTGGGCGGCACTCTGGCGAGATCTCCCACCGTGCGGATGCCCAGGCGTACGAGGGACTCCTCGGTGCGCTCGCCGACTCCCCACAGGGCCGACACGGGCAGCGGGTGGAGGAACTCCACGACCTGGTCGGCCGGCACCACCAGCAGCCCGTCGGGCTTGCACTGCTTGGAGGCGAGTTTTGCGATGAATTTGCTGCTGGCCACGCCCACGGAGCAGGTGATGCCGTAGCGGTCGAGGACCTGCTCCCTGATCATGGCGGCCACGGCGGCGGGCGGGCCGAGCCGGCGTCTGGCCCCGCCGACGTCGAGGAACGCCTCGTCGGAGGCGATGGGCTCCACGAGCGGGGTGATCGTGTGGAAGATCTCCATGACGCCCTTGGAGACCTCGGAGTATTTGCCGTGGCTGGGCGGGATGATCGTGGCCTGCGGGCAGAGCCTGCGCGCCCTGCTCATCGGCATCGCCGAGTGCACGCCCTGGGCCCTGGCCTCGTAGGTGGCGCTGAGCACGACGCCGCGCCCGGCGGGCGAGCCCACGATCACCGGACGGCCCCGCAGCTCGGGCCGCTCGAGCAGCTCGACGCTGGCGTAGAACGCGTCCATGTCGACGTGGAGGATCGGGCAGCCGCTGTCATCGCCCCCGGTCCGCGGAGCGGGGCCGATGCCGGTGATCTGCTTGCGAGACACGCCGTCGATTCTATCCGAACAGACGTTCTATACCGAGGGGAGCGGTCATCGAATCTTCCCTTCCTGTGGCCTCAGGCCCGGTGTCCGAGCACGTGCAACTGTGTCGCGATGTCGCGCAGCACCGGATGGGTCGCGGCGGCGTGCTCGAGGGCCACCAGCGCCTCCGCGGCGCCCGGCTCACCGTCCACGAGCCTGCTCGGCACCAGGTCGGCGAAGACCCGCACGCCGTGGATGGCGCCGACCGTGAACCCGGTCGCGGTCAGCAGCTCGACCAGCGTGTCGGCGGCGAACCGCCGGGGCGTGGGATCGCGGTCGCCCCAGCTCCCGCAGGGGTCGGCCAGCACGGCCCGGGCCTCGTCGAACTGCCCGGTCAGCGCCCGGTGGATGGCGCTGGCGACGGGGTTGGCGGCCAGCACGCTCACGGCGCCGCCCCTGCGCAGCAGGCCCGCGACCGCGGTCAGCGCGCTGATCGGGTCTTCCACGTATTCCAGCACGCTGTGGCACAGGACCAGGTCGGCGACGTCGCGGCTGAGCAGGTCGGCGAGGTCGGCGGCGTCGCCCTGCAGGCCGCGCACCCCCACGCCGCTCTCCTTGGCGCGCCGCTCCAGCGCGGCCAGCGAGTCGGGGCTCGGGTCGACCACGGTGACGGCGTGACCGAGCGCGGCCAGCGGCACGGCGAACCCGCCGGTGCCGCCACCGGCGTCGACGATGTCGAGTGACTCGCGGCCGGTGGCCGCAGTGCGCTCGGCCAGCATGGACCGCAGCGCGTCCCAGACGACGGCGGTCCGCACCGCCGGGGTCCTCGTGACGCCTTCAGCACGCAACGTCGGCTCGCCTCCCTCTCCCTCGCGAACGTGCACCTCGCGAGCGGCTTTCCTGGACGGGGCCCAGCCTACGCCGTACGCGGGAGCTCCCGCTCCCCACCGGCGAGACCCGTTCCCCGCGCTCAGCCGTCGAAGCCGGCCATCAGGCTCCTCGGCCTCCTCGGCTTCCCGGCGCCCAGGCGTCGAAGCCGGCCGCCAGCCGCCTCGGCGCCCGCAGCCGCCAGGCGTCGGCCAGCAGCTCGCCCATCTCCTCCGCGTCCACCGCCCCGAACCGCACGAGCACGATGGCGTGGCCGTCGTAGTGGGGCGTGGTGCAGAACGTGGCCGGGCCGGCGGCGAGGAGCGCGTCCCTCTCCTCCTGGGAGGCGACCGGCAGCACCAGCAGGTCGCCCTCCTCCCGGACCCGGGCGAACCACTTGTTCCGCACGTAGAAGGCGGGCGTGCCGTACATGGTCTTCTCGGCGGTCTCGGGCAGCGCCAGCGCGATCCGGCGCACCTCGTCTTCCGTCACCATGGGCACCACGGTAACCGGGGCGGTGACGGGGATACGGAAATGGCGCGTCGCGGCTGGTGACGCGCCATTTCTTCCGTACGGGCCGCAGGTGCGCGGCCACACGGTCAGGCCCCGCCGTGGCGGGTGGTGTGACGCCTGACCGCGCGGCAGTACACGTCCCTCGCCTCGCGAGCCGTGCAGGCTGGCGTGGTTGGAACGTACCCCGAACGGGCGGGCCCGGCCCGCCGAAAAGGGGTGTCTAAAGGGTGAGGCTTGGCTTGAGTTGCTTGAAGCGGGCCAGCAGGCCGTTGACGAACTGGGGCGACTCGTCGGTCGAGAGCTCCCCCGCCAGGTGCACCCACTCGCTGATGACCACGCCCTCGGGCACGCCGGGCATCCACAGCAGCTCGTACGTGCCGCCGCGCAGCAGGTTGCGGTCGACCGCGGGCATCCGGTCGAGCGTCCAGCCCTCGGCGTAGGTGGTGATCAGCTCGTCGATGCGCGCGTGGTGCCGGGCGACGCCCTCGACGATGGTCGAGGTGTATTCGTTCACCGGCGGTTCCTGACGCTCCACGCGCTCAGCGAGGATCTTCAGCGGATCCTCGCTGCGCAGTTCGGCCTCGAAGAGAATGTCGAGCGCTCTCCTGCGTGCTTTGCCGCGTGCCGACACCTCAGGCCCGGCCGAGGTATTCGCCGCTGCGGGTGTCGACCTTGACCTTTTCGCCGGTGGTGATGAAGAGCGGGACCTTGATCTCGGCGCCGGTCTCCAGCGTGGCGGGCTTGGTGCCGCCGGTGGAGCGGTCGCCCTGCAGGCCGGGCTCGGTGTTGGAGATGGTCAGCTCGACGGCGGCGGGCAGGTCGACGTAGAGCGCGGAGCCCTCGTTGAACGCGACCGTGGCGAGGGTGTTCTCCAGCATGTAGCTGGCGGCGGTGCCGACGGTGCCGCTGGGCACGTTGACCATGTCGTAGGTCTCGGTGTCCATGAACACGAAGTCGTCGCCGTCCTTGTACGAATACTGCATCTCTCGCTTGTCGACGTTGGCCACCTCGACCTTGACGCCGGCGTTGAAGGTCTTGTCGACGACCTTTCCGGAGAGCACGTTCTTGAGTTTGGTGCGCACGAACGCGCCGCCCTTGCCCGGCTTGACGTGCTGGAACTCCACAACGGCCCACAGCTCCCCGCCGTCGAGCTTCAGCACCATGCCGTTCTTGAGGTCGTTGGTCGTCGCCACTCGTTCTCTCCCGCGTGTGGCCGCTCTAAAGGACGAGCAGCTCCTTGGTCGTCTTGGTGAAAAGTTCCGGCCCGCCCTCACGTGTCACGAGGGTGTCCTCGATGCGAACCCCACCCCGGCCCGGGAGGTAGACCCCGGGCTCGACGGTGATCGGAACTCGATCCTCTAGTCTACCGGTCCTGGCGGGGCCCAGGAACGGCTCCTCATGGATCTCCAGGCCGACACCGTGGCCCAGGCCGTGCCTGAAGTGACCGCCGTGGCCGGCGTTCTCGATGACGGAACGGGCCGCCGCGTCCACCTCTCCCGCCCCGGCCCCGGGGGTGAGCGCGTGCCGGCCGGCCCGCTGCGCCTCGGCGACGAGGTCGTACAGCTCGCGTTGCCAGGTTGCGGGCGGGCCGATACTGACCGTTCTGGTCATGTCGGCGTGGTAGCCCCGGTAGCGCGCACCGAAGTCCATGGTCACCAGGTCGCCGGCGCGCAGCTCCCGCTCGGTGGGGGCGTGGTGCGGGACGGCGCCGTTCTCGCCGGCGGCCACGATCGTGTCGAACGCGGGCTTGTCGGCGCCGAGCTCGGTCATGCGGTCCTCCAGGAGGCGGGCGAGGCCGCGCTCGGTCAGCCCGGGGGCGATCCGCGCGGAGACGTCGGCGAACGCCTGGTCGGTGATGGCGCACGCGGTACGGATCCGCTCCAGCTCCCCGTCGTCCTTGACCGCCCGCAGCAGCTCGACCACCGGCCCCAGCGGCACGAGCCCCTCCCCCAGCTGGTGGTAGGTCGCCACGCTCATGCTCCCCGCCTCGATCCCGACGCCCGGCGCCGCCAGCCGGCCCGCCACGTCCGGCGCCTCGACGCACGGCACGTCCAGAGTGCGCGCCGCCTCGATGTAGCGGTTGTCGGTGGCCAGCAGGGCCGTCCCGTCGGCCCTGACCAGGACGGCGGCGTTCGAGCTGACCAGCCCGGTGAGGTACCGGACGTTGACGGGGGAGGTGACGAGCAGGGCGTGGACCTCCCGGCCGGGCAGCAGCCCGGCGAGCCGCGCCCGGCGGGCCGGGTAGTCGAAGGTCATTGGGACAATGTACGCGTCATGACCCATGCGTCACTATTGCCCGCCTCGTCCCATCGGGTCCCCGGCGGCCGCTACCCCTGCGGGAGCCGCCAGTCCCTGAGGAAGTCCGAGGCCGGTCCGGTCGGCTCCATCTCGCCCTTCTCCTGAGCCCTCAGCAGGTCGTTGTAGATACCGGCGATGTGGTTCAGCGTGGAGTCGACGTGGCCCTCCTGGAGCTTCCTGGCCGCCTTCCTGAGCTTCTCGCGGGCCTTGCCGGCCACTTCGGGGCTGATGCCGTTCATGCTCTGCTGGGCCATCAGCGCCTGGTCGAACTCCGCCAGCCACTTGCCGTACCCGCCGGCCGGGATCTCCCGCCCCAGCGTGGCCTTGGGCGGCGCGGTCCCGCGCAGGGAGGTCGGGTCCTCACCCCCGAGCGTGGTGACGATGCCCGGGGAGGGCTCCCCGGTGGGGGTCGGGGTACTGGCGGGCGGGGTGCCGGCGGAAGGGGACGTGGTGGTGGGGACGGCGACGGGGGTGGGCAGCGCGACCGGCGGCTCCTCCCGCGCCCCCGCCCACAGCACCATGCCCACGGTCACGGCGGCGATGGCGGCGACGGCCGCGCCGAGCTGGATGACGAGCTTGCGGTTCGGGGCCGGGTCACGGTCGGGTTCGAGGTCGCCGGCCTGGTAGACCGCGGTGTCACCGGCCCGCGGCGGCCGGCCGGGGCCTCCGGCCGCGCCGATGTGGAAGACCTCGGTGGCCCCGTGCCCGCCGCCGGCACCTCCGGCACCTGCCCCCGTGAGCCCGGCGCCCGCGCCGGACGGCAGGGCGCTCTCGCGCAGGGAGACGCCGGTCACGGGCGGACCCGCCGGACCGGCCGGGGCCGCCTTCGGGCGGGCGATGGCGGCCAGGGTGCGCCGGATCGACTCCCCGCTGGCGGGCCGCTTCGCGGGATCCTCGGCGATCATGGCCAGCACCAGCCGATCCAGCTCGGCGGGCACCTCGGCCCTGACCGTGCTGGGCGGCGCGACGGGCTGTCCCGCGCGAGCCGGCTCGTCCTCGAAGGGCGGCCGCCCGCACAGCAGCTCGTAGCAGACGCACCCGAGCGCGTACACGTCCCCGGGGGCCTGCGCCGCCTCCCCGGCGGCCCGCTCGGGCGCCTGGTACCGGCCGCTCCCCTGCGCCCGCTCGTCCATCCCGAACCCGACCACCTTGAGCACCCCGCTCGCGGCCAGCCGGAAGCTGTCCGGATCGACCTGGCCGTGCACGATCCCGGCCCGGTGGGCGGCGTCGAGCCCGGCCGCCGCCTGCCCGACCAGGTCGCACACTTCCACGATCTTCATGGGCCCGCGCGCGGCCAGCTCCTCACCGAGGCTGAGCCCGGTGAGGTACTCCATCACCAGGAAAGGGGCGCCGTCGTGGTCGCCGACGTCCAGCACCATGGCCACGTTCGGATGGATGACCCGGGCCACGGCCTGGGCGTGCTGCCTGAGCACCTCCCGCGTGGCGGCACCGGCGGCCTTGGCGCCCAGCACCTTCACGGCCACGACCCAGTCGGCCCGCGTGTCGTACCCCCGCCACACCTCGCCCATCGGCCCGCTGCCGATGCGCTCGTCAAGCCGGTACCGGTCGGCGACCAAGGACGGCGTGCGCTCCGTAGCGTCGGACATATCCCCGCCAATTACTCGAACATCAGGATTTCCGACCCACCATAGGCCCCCACGGCACCTGACGCCCCACGATCGCCGGCGCACGGATGAGGGGGGCGGTCGGGCCGCCCCCCTCGCACGTCGGATCAGGCCGCCGCGGTCGCGGGCACGCGCGGCGCGGACGCCTCGTCGAGCGGCTGCGACGGCGCGTTGAAGACCGCCGTGTCCAGGCGCCCCTCCGACCGCGCCACCAGCACCGGCACCACCATCTGGCCGGTCACGTTGGTCGCGGTGCGGATCATGTCGAGGATCGGGTCGATCGCCAGCAGCAGGCCGACGCCCTCCAGCGGCAGCCCCAGCGTGCTGAGCGTGAGCGTCAGCATGACCGTGGCGCCGGTCAGGCCCGCCGTGGCGGCCGAGCCGACCACCGAGACGAACGCGATCAGCAGGTAGTCGCCCAGCCCGAGCGGCACCCCGAACACCTGGGCCACGAAGATCGCGGCCAGCGCCGGGTACACCGAGGCGCAGCCGTCCATCTTGGTCGTGGCCCCGAACGGCACCGCGAACGAGGCGTAGTCGCGGTCCACGCCGTTGCGCTCGATCGTGACCCGCTGCGTCAGCGGCAGCGTGCCGACCGACGAGCGCGAGACGAAGGCCAGCTCGATCGCGGGCCAGGCGTTGCGGAAGAACCTGACGGGGCTGACCTTGCCCCACACCGCCAGCACCGTCGGGTAGACGACCAGCAGCACCACGAAGCAGGCGACGTAGACCCCGGCGCTGAACTTGGCCAGCGGCGCCAGCAGGTCCCACCCGTACGTGGACACCGCCTTGCCGATCAGCCCCGCCGTGCCGACGGGGGCCAGCCGGATGACCCACCACAGCGCCTTCTGCACCAGCTCCAGCACGGAACGGGCGAGGCTCAGGAACGGCTCGGCCTTCTCGCCGGCCGCCAGGGCCGCGGCGCCGAGCACGACTCCCAGGAAGACGATCTGGAGGACGTTCACCTCGGTGAAGGCGGTGACGACGTTGGTGGGCAGGATGCCGGTGACGAAGTCGAGCCAGGTGCCGGCGTTCTCGGGGGCCTTGGCGGCGCCGGTGTCGAGGGTGACGCCCCGGCCGGGGTCGATGAGCAGGCCGAGCCCGATCGCCAGGGCCACCGAGACGAACGCGGTGACCAGGAACCACAGCAGCGTCTTGGTGGCCAGCCGGGCCGCGCCGTTGACGTTGCGCAGGTTGGCCACGCTGACCAGCACGGCGGTGAAGACCAGCGGGGGCACGGCGAGCTTGAGGAGCTGCACGAAGATCTGGCCGACCCGGGTCAGCGTCTCGGCCAGCCAGGTCACGTCCCAGACCTTGGCCACGAACCCGAGTGCCACGCCGATCGCCAGGCCCAGCAGCAACTGCAGGGAAAAGGAGAATCTCTTCACGGAGAGGGAAGCCTTCGAAACGAGGGCATGCCGGAGGGCAGCCCGTGAGGGGTATGGATGAACGCGGGCGGAGCGGTCAGCGACAGATCGATCCGTGCAACCGGCACAGATCGATGTGCAGCCGCTCGACGAGCCACACGAACACCAGGGAGAACCTCACGAGCTGCAACAACAGCCGTGAAAAGCGCGGCATTCCTCTACAAGGAGTGATTCACCTCACTGTCCGGCGATCTCCTTGATCGTCTCGATCAGCCGCACCCGCTCCTCGTGCGTCCTGCCCAGCGGCGTCACGTTGAGGGTGGTCACGCCCGACTCCTTCATCGCCTGGACGCGGTCGCGGACGAAGCCCTCGCTGCCGACCAGCGACATCTTCTCCAGCAGCTCGGCCGGGACCAGCGCGGCGGCCTCGTCCTTCTTGCCCTCGAGGTAGAGGTCCTGGATCTGCTCGGCCTCCTTCTCGTAGCCGTAGCGCCTGGCCAGGTCGTTGTAGAAGTTCCGGCCCTTGGCGCCCATGCCGCCGATGTAGAGGGCCGCCATCGGGCGGCCGAACTCCAGCAGCCCCGCCACGTCGTCGCCGATCGCCAGCGTCGCCTGGGCGATGACGTCCAGCTCGCCCAGCTCGGGGTCCCGCTTGGCCTTCCCGGCGGCCAGCGGGGCGCCCCAGACGTCGGCGGCCTTCTCGGGGACGTAGAAGATCGGCTCCCACCCCTCGGCGAGCTCGGCGGTCAGCTCGACGTTCTTGGGGCCGATGGCGGCCACCACGACGGGGATGCGGGAGCGTACGGGACGGTTGATGATCTTCAGCGGCTTGCCCAGGCCGGTGCCCTGGCCGGGCGCGAGCGGCACCGTGTAGTGCCGGCCGTCGTACTGCACGCGCTCGCGCCGCCACACCTGGCGGCAGATCTCGATGATCTCCCTGGTACGCCCGAGCGGCGCGGTGAACGGCACCCCGTGGAAGCCCTCGATCACCTGCGGCCCCGAGGAGCCCAGCCCGAGCGTGAAGCGCCCGTCGGAGACGTAGTCGAGACCCGCGGCGGTCATGGCCAGCAGCGTCGGCGTGCGCGAGTAGATCGGCAGGATGCCCGAGGCGATCTCCAGCCGCTCGGTCCTGGCCGCGATGTAACCCATCTGGCTGACGGCGTCGAACGAGTACGCCTCGGCCACGAACACGATGTCGAGTCCGGCCTTCTCGTAGTCGGCCAGCTCGGCCACCGACTCCTTGAAGCCGCCCGAGTAGTTGAGTGCCATACCGATACGCATGCCGGGCTCCCATGAAACCGAATGATGTTCTGTCGCGACGGGAACATGTTATCGCGCCGGGCCGCCGGGCCCGAGCCGCTAGCCTGGCTCGAGTGCTGAGTCGCGTCGTCATCGTCGTGTCTGCCTTGGTGGCCGTGGCCCTGGCGGGGCACCGACTGATCCCCGCGTTCGGCGGGTTCACGCCCGTCCTGGAGAGCCTGCTGCCCTGGATGGGCCTGGCCGTGCCGCTGCTGCTGGCCGCCGCCGCGCTGGCACGCTCCACGACGGCGGCCGCCGCGGCGCTGGCGCCGGGAGTGGTGTGGGCCGTGATGTTCGGCTCCACGCTGCTGCGCACCCCGCCGGGCGGCCCCAGCGACCTGGCCGTCGGCACGGTCAACGTGGGCGTGCGCAACAGCGCCTCCGGCGAGGCTGTGCGCGTGATCGCCAAGGACCTCGACGTCCTGGCGGCCCAGGAGCTGACCAGCGGCGGGCCGGCGGCCAAGCAGCTCAACAAGATGTTCAAATACCACTATCCGGTCAGCACGGTCGGCCTGTGGAGCCGCTACCCGATCAGCGAGACCAAGCCGCTCGACGTCGGCCTGGGCTGGCCGCGCGCCCTGCGCGCCGTGGTCAGCACCCCCAAGGGCAAGGTGACCGTCTACGTCATGCACCTGGCCTCGGCCAGGCCCGGCGAGACCACCTCGCGCGACGCCTCGCTGGCCCACGCGCGCAGGCTCATCGACGCCGACCGCAGCAAGCGCATCCTGCTGCTCGGCGACCTCAACACCGCCACCACCGACCGCGGCATGCGCGGGCTGACCCCGCCGCTGACCGACGCCCAGAGCGCGGCCGGCGAGGGGTTCGGCTTCACCTGGCCCGCCGAGTTCCCGATCACCAGGCCCGACCACATCCTGTTCAAGGGCATGACGGCGACCAAGGCGGGGGTGGCCCCGGCGACCGGCAGCGACCACCGGGCCGCGATCGCCTCACTCCGGCTGTAGCCGGCCCAGGTCCTCGGGCGTGTCGATGTCGGCGGGGTCGCCGTGCCCGTCGCACGGCACCTCGGTGACCAGCTCGGGATGCGCCTTCATGAACGGCCGCGCCCCGACGTCGCCTTCGGCCAGCCGGGCCACCGCGGCGAAGTGCTCGCGGGCGATCAGCACGGGGTTCCTGCGCCGGCCGCCGTACGTCGCGACCGCCAGGCCGGCGCCCGAGCCGATCAGCTCGCGTACCGCGCCGGAGCGGATCAGCGGCTGGTCGACCAGCGCGACGACGACGGACTCCGCCTCCTCCGGCAACGCGGCCAGCCCGACGCGCAGGGAGGAGCCCATGCCGGCGGCCCAGTCCGGATTGCGTACGGTCACCGCCCCCCGCACCTGAACCGTGGCCGCGCCGAGCACGACCACCACCGGGTGGCAGCCGCCGTCCTCCAGCAGCCGCACGCCGCGGTCCACCAGCCGCTCGCCCTCGTACTCGACCAGCGCCTTCGGCCGGCCCAGCCGGGACCCCTGCCCCGCGGCCAGCAGCAGCCCGGCCACCTTGGAGGCCCTCATGGCGCCTCGTGGTGGATGCGGCCCTCCGTCGTGGACAGCGGGCGGCCGGAGCCGCCCCAGCGCAGCTGGATGAGCTCGGCGGCGATCGACACGGCCGTCTCCTCCGGGGTGCGCGCGCCGAGGTCGAGGCCGATGGGCGACCTGAGCCGGGCCAGCTCGTCCTCGGTGAGGCCGGACTCGCGCAGCCGCTCGAGACGGTCCTCGTGCGTACGGCGCGAGCCCATGGCGCCCACATACCCCGCTCCGGTGCGCAGCGCCACCTCCAGCAGCGGCACGTCGAACTTGGGGTCGTGCGTCAGCACGCAGATCACCGTGCGCTCGTCCACCGGCACGGAGGCCAGGTAGTCGTGGGGCCACTTGACCACGACCTCGTCGGCGTCGGGGAAGCGCTTGGCGGTGGCGAAGATCGGCCGCGCGTCGCACACCGTGACGTGGTAGCCGAGGAACTTGCCCACCCGGGCCACCGCCGCGGCGAAGTCGATCGCCCCGAACACCAGCATCCGCGGCGGCGGCGCGAACGAGTGCACGAACACCGCCAGGTCGTCCAGCCGCCGCTCCCCCTGGCCGCCGTAGCGCCTGATGCCGGTCAGGCCCTGGGCCAGCATGCCGCGGGCGTCGTCGTCCACGGCCTCGTCGAGGCGGTCGATGCCGAGCGTGCCCGTGGAGCGGTCCGGCCAGATGATGCGGCGGGCGCCGACCTGGCCGGGGCCTGAGATGACGGTGGCCACGGTGACCGGCTCGTGCGCGTCGACGGACGCCGCGACGTCGCCGAGCTCGGGGAAGGTCTCGATCGAGACCGGCTCGACGAGGATGTCGATGATGCCACCGCAGGTGAGCCCGACGGCGAAGGCGTCGTCGTCGCTCACGCCGTACCGCTGCAGGACGGGCGTGTCGATGTCGGCGGCGAGCTCGAACACCGCGCCCTCGACGCACCCGCCGGACACGCTGCCGACCACCTCGTCGCCGCGCACCGCCATGGCCGCGCCCGGCGGCCTGGGGGCGCTGCTCCACGTGCCCACCACCGTGGCCAGCCCGAACCTGAGCCCCGAACGCCACCACTTCATGATCTCCGGCAGCACGTCACGCATGCGCGAGCCTTTCGCTGAGTTGCTCGTAGGCGGCCAGGCTGTGCCCGGCCACCAGGTCGTCGAGGTACGGCAGGGCGGCCCGCATCCCGCCGGTGAGCGGCTGGTAGTCCTCGTATCCCTTGTGCGGGTTGACCCAGATCACTCGGTACGCCTGCCGGGCAAGCCTGGCCATCTGCGTGCCCAGCAGCTCCGGGTCACCACGTTCCCAACCGTCCGAGGCGATCACCGCGATCGCCCCCCTGGCGCTGTAACGGGCCAGGAACTCCTTCAGTTCCTCCCCCAGCCGGGTCCCGCCGCTCCAGTCGGGGATGGTCCTGGACGCCTCGTCCAGCGCGGTGCCGGGGTCGCGGTGGCGCAGCTCGGCGGTGATCGGGGTGAGCCTGGTGCCGACGGAGTAGACCTTGGTGGCCCGGGGCTCGCTCCTGACCAGGGCGTGGGCGAAGCGCAGCAGAGTCTCGGCGTAAGGAGCCATCGACCCGCTGACGTCCACGAACAGCACGACCGGGCGCGGCCTGGTGGTGTGCCTGCGGTGGCGGAGCCGGGCCACCTCGCCCTTCCTGAGCGCGTCGCGGATGGTGCGCCGCTGGTCCAGGACGCCGCGGTGGGCGGACTCGTACCGGCGCGAGCGCCGCCGCGCCCGGCCGGCCCTGAGCATGGCCAGCATCCGGTGCACCTCGGCCCGCTCGGCCTCGCTCAGCCGGGCGACGTCCCGGTGCCGCAGCACCTCGGTCCGGCTCGCGGTGGCCGGCGCCGTCGTGCCGTCGTCGTCCCCGGCCTCGCCGCCGGTGTCCTGCTCGGCCAGGTGGCGGGTGACGCTCGTGGTCGCCGTACGCGCCGGGGTCGCCCTCTGGCCGGCGAAGTAGGCGGCGAAGCACCGGTCGTACCGGGGCAGGTCGTCGGGCGTGGCGCACAGCGTCAGCCGCCCGGCCCAGTAGACCTCGCCGGAGTCGGTCACGTCGAGATGGTCGAGCGCCCTGAGCAGGTTCTGCGTCCGCTCGTGGTCGGCGGCGACACCCGCCGCGCGCAGGGTCCTGGCGAACCCGGTCATGGTGGCGGCCAGCTCATCCATGGGTGAGCAGCCCGTTGCCGACCACGGCCGCGACGTCCTCGCGATATTTCAGCGCCGCGCCGAGCGTGGCGGCGGCCAGGCCGGGGTCGAGCTCCTTGGCCCCCAGCGTCAGCAGCGCCTCGGTCCAGTCCAGCGTCTCGGCCACGCCCGGCGGCTTGACCAGGTCGGCCTGCCGCAGCCGCTCGGCCGCCCGCGCCACCTGCATGGCCAGCGTCTCGGTGCACTCGGGCAGGCGCCGCAGCAGGATCGCCACCTCGCGGTCGAAGTCCGGGTGCTCCAGCCAGTGGTAGAGGCAGCGCCGCTTGAGCGCGTCGTGCACCTCGCGCGTGCGGTTGGAGGTCACCACGACCACCGGCGGCGTCCTGGCCTTGATGGTGCCCAGCTCGGGGATGGAGATCGTGAAGTCGGAGAGCACCTCGAGCAGGAACGCCTCGAACTCGTCGTCGGCCCGGTCGATCTCGTCCACCAGCAGCACGCTCGGCTGCGTCTCGATCGCCTTCAGCAGCGGCCTGGCGATCAGGAACCGCCGGTCGTAGATCTCCCCCTCCAGCCTGCTCACGTCGGTGACACCGGCGGCCTCGGCGGCCTTGAGGTGGAGGAGCTGGCGGGCGAAGTCCCAGTCGTACAGGGCCTGGGCCGCGTCCAGCCCCTCGTAGCACTGCAGCCTGATGAGCGGCGCCTTCAGCAGCGCGGCCAGCGTCTTGGCCAGCTCGGTCTTCCCGACCCCGGCCTCCCCTTCGAGAAACAGCGGCCGCCCCATCCGCAACGCCAGGAAGGCGGCCGTGGCCAGCCCTTCGTCGGCCAGGTAGGCGTGCCGGTCGAGCAGCTCGATGAGCCGGTCCGGCGAGTCGATGTCCATTGCCCTGATTGTCCGCCGCAGCACGCCTTCAGGCTACGTCCACACCTCGCCTCCGCGATATTCACCCAGAGTGGCCGTCACGAACTGTAAGCTTACGCTCACCGAACGAGAAGGCGAACAAGGCATGCCCCCACGCCTTGCCTGCGAGGAGGCTGATGCCCCGCCTCTTCTCCTACGGCTTCCTTCGCACACAGCTCCATGACCACGTCCGCCACCACCTGGAGGAATGATGATCGTGTACGCCGCCACGGCCACCACGACGGCCGAATTCTTCGGCGAGGACTGATGTCCGCGCAGTTCAGCACGCCGGAACCCTGGGACCGCTATCCCGTGTCCCCGGAAGCCCGGCAGCAGAGCAAGATCACCGCCGCGCGCCGGGCGATCGACGTCGCCCTGCAGTCACGCTTCCTCTGGATCAGCCGCGAGCAGCGCGAAGCCATCTCCGCCTGCGAGGACCTCGACATCCTGCAGGCGTGGCTGATCCGCATCCTCACGGTCGACACTGTGGACGAGCTCTTCCCCGAGCCCGGCTAACCCCAATGCCGGGAAGTTAAGGGCTTGGGGCTGCTGTCAACCGATGTTCGGTGAGGACGTTGATGGTGGTGTTCGCGCGGTGGTTGGTGCGGTCGACTTGTCCTTTGGCTCGGTGTTTGGAGATCGCGCGTTTGACGATGCGAGGGCTGATGCGTTCGCGGCGTTGTGG